>NZ_CP098806.1:1567500-1881000 GCF_023822005.2 Dyadobacter fanqingshengii | reverse complement strand
TCGCTCGATTGTTCGCGGCGTTTTATGGTTTTTATTTGATGATTTCCGTCCATATCGGCGGTTTCGCTTGCAAAACGTCCAAAACCGGAAATGTCACTGGTCACCACGGGTGTTCCATGAAGCACCGTTTCCATTGCTGCATTGCCCCAAGGCTCGTATAGGGATGGGAAAACACCCAAATGACAGCCTCTTACAAATTCCAGATAATCCATTGAGAATAATGAGATTGCTCTTTCGATGAAATCGGGATGATAGATCACTTTGACACGATCTTCTTCTTTGTTATTTAATCCGGCCTGGTCGCAGAACATGGTAATGTCGTCTTGTTCGAGCAGATGATGTGTCGTTACGGGAGGCAGGCCTTTTCTCTTAAAATTTGCGAGTGCTTGTCGCCACGTCATTTGTAACTCATCGTCAATGAGTTGGTTCAAGTCGGGCAGCTTATGACCGGCTGAGCCAGTAACATTGGCGTACATTCTTGGCCCGAGCTTGGCGCTGATCTTTTTACAGATTTTTTGCAACTCCTGAAATCGCTGCCGTGCTTCGAGGACATCGGGCTTAATGTTGTAAAAAGGCTTTTTGGTAATGATAAACAAAACAACACGGATATCGGACTGCCTGCGAACAAGCACCTCATTGAGCCGGGCGATTGCCTGCAAGGTTATATCAAAACCTTTGTTGCGGAATTCGTATCTGCCGGACGTGAAAAAATACAGCGTTTTATCGCTTTTGAGCTGATAACTGGGTGAAAAGAGCGCCTTAATAAATGCGTCGATCTTTTCCCGGTTCTGCAAATGTTTCTCAAAAACTTCGTGGCCAACACCGGGCTTCCGGTGGATGCCGCTATGCACTATACTGTCGGGGCGTCGACCTAAAAATGTTTCACATTCTGTCGCGGTCAATGCGCTGTTAGTAACCAGCACATTCGCGTGTTTAGCCACATTCCTTTCTATTTTCGCCTGCGTTTCTATGCCATATTCCCTGGCCTTTTGCGTCCAGTCGAAGGTTGAAATTTTGGAAAAATAATCGGGTTCGTTCGAAGCCAGATAACGGCCGAGCAGTGTGGCGTGCGTAGTAAAAACGGTCGCGAGCCGAGCTTGCCGCCAGGAGAGCTCAGGCAGGCTCGTGGCCGACATCCACTCGTGATAATGTGCGATCACATCCTGGTTAATGTCAATTTCTTCAATTAATTTGGTTAATAAGAGGCGGGTAACTTCCCCAAAACCAATTACTTGATCCAGTAATGCATTGCTTTCGAGCGCAGATATTTCGTGATGCTGCCATAATGTTGCTTTGGCCGCATGAAGCGCTTCCATGTTAATAACCGGATTGATCAAAATCACTTTTGGATGCGCTTCTTCGAGCAGCCAGTAGCCATAATGTATTTCAAAACCCAGCATTTTGATGTGCTGAATCGCGTTCGAAAGCGGCGTGTTATCCAGGTCGCGGATCGGGCGGAAATCGAGCTTAGCTTTTTCAGGAATGTAAGGCCCGATGAGGAAATAATTGTCGCCATAGGTGTCCGTCATGGTTGGGACTTTGGACTTGATGAACGTGAATATCCCGCCGATCTGATTGCAGACTTCCCAGGCAATTTCGAACAGAAGTGTATTCGCCTTCAAAATGATCAGAGGGTAAGGGTAGGATATTTCAATTAAAATTAATTACTTAAATAAGGTGCAACCGGTTCAAATAGGCTAAGCAGTAAAATCCAACCGTAAGACAGCCAAAAGTGATGTTGATTTAGTTCTACAAAAGAAATGCATTCCTTCTAATGCCATATTTCGTGTATATTGGGTTCCTAAATTTTACTCCTGAATCCTTTGATGAAAACTTTATCGCCCGCCTCACTGCGCCTCGATTCTATTGACATTTTTCGCGCGCTAACCATGCTGCTCATGATTTTTGTAAACGATTTCTGGACGCTTACCGGCGTTCCGGAATGGATGGAGCACAGCAAGGGCTCCGACGACGCCATGGGTCTTTCGGATGTCGTGTTTCCTGTGTTTTTGTTCATTGTTGGCTTGTCTATTCCCTTTGCGATCGCAAACAGAAAATCGAAAGGGGATAGCAATGGAACGATCCTGTTCCACATTGGCGAACGCACATTTGCGCTCCTGTTAATGGGCGTTTTCATTGTGAATTTTGAAAATATCGTAAGCTCCGGCATGTGGGTGAACAAATATGTGTGGGAGATTTTGATGGTGGTGGCTTTCTTTCTGATCTGGAATGTGTATCCCAATGATCTCGGTAAAAAATCGCTTTATATGGGCCTGAAAATTCTGGGCTATCTGCTTCTGGTGGGCCTGGCTGCCATTTACAAGGGTGGCGATGAGGCGAACCCGTCCTGGATGGGCACGCATTGGTATGGCATTCTTGGGCTGATCGGTTGGGCTTACCTGATCTGTGCGGTGATTTATTTTATGGCAGGCGATAATTTGGTATTCAATGTTGTCGGCTGGCTGTTTCTTATATTGTTCAACATTGCAGACTTTGCGGGATTACTTTCCTTTTTGGATCCTGTCAAAGATTACGTCTGGATTGTTGGGAGCGGGGCGATGCCGGCTTTTACAATGGCAGGCGTTGTAGCATCGGTCATTTATCGGCTTTACAGCAGGAAAAACGGCATTACTGCTACGTATCTGGCAATCCTGATCATTCTCGGCATTGTTTGCCTGGCTTACGGATTTGGAACGCGTCCGTTTTGGGGCATTTCCAAGATCAGGGCAACGCCGGCCTGGGTTGGGATTTGCAGCGGCATTGCGTTCATCGTTTTTGCAGTGCTGTTCTGGCTGGTAGACCTGAAAAAAGTAAAAGACTGGGCAAACATGATCAAACCTGCGGGAACAGCCACATTAACCTGCTATCTCGTGCCCTACGTCTGGTATGCGGTGCTGACGCTCATTCATTTTAGTCTGCCCGTATTTCTCAGGACGGGCATTATTGGGCTGGTTAAGTCATTTTGTTTTGCCTTGCTTGTCATTATTGTAACCGGCTTGATCAATCGGATGGGTATCAGACTTAAGATTTGAAAAAATGGGTGGTAAATCTGAGGCGCATCGTCTTTTCTATTGTACGAGGATTTTTAATCGATAAATAATGGATACGAGAAGAGCTTTTGTAAAGAAAGGAATTGCCGGATTGGTTACCGGCGGCGTTTTGTCCCAATCGGCTTTTGCTGAGGATTTTGTGTTTGAAAAAAAGCCAGACACATTCAGGTTGGTCATGGCCGGATTTAGCTTCGTGAATTTCAAGCTGGATGAGTCACTGGAAATGATGAAGAAAACGGACGTACATTATTTGTGTATCAAAGATTTTCATTTACCATACAAAAGCACTGCTGAGGAAATTACGGCATTTCATGAAAAACTGAAACAAGCTGGGGTGACCGGATATGCGGTGGGGCCGATCTATACAAAAACACCTCAGGATATTGATAACGCATTTGATTATGCCAAAAGGGTGGGCGTGAAGCTGATCGTTGGCATTCCCAACCACGAGGATCTTAAATACGTAAGTGACAAGGTAAAGGAAACAGGCATTCGTTATGCGATCCATAACCATGGTCCTGAGGACAAGCTTTATCCCAATGCAACATCCATCAACAACCTCATCAAAGATCTCGATCCGGGGTTAGGCATTTGTTTCGATATGGGCCATAACCGACGCGATAACCAGGACTCGGTGGCGGATCTGGGTAAATATTCCAAAAGGATTTTTGATATACATTTAAAAAATGTCACTGCCGCCACCAAGGACGGGAAAACATGCGAGCTGGGACGCGGAATTATTGATATTCCTGCATTTGTGAAAATGCTCAGAAAGGTAAAGTATGACGGCTGCTGTAGTCTTGAATATGAGAAAGATATGAAAGATCCACTGGCAGGGATTGCCGAATCGGTGGGATATTTCAAAGGGGTTTGTGATGCAGTGAGTTAAGTAAAAGTCGTTTCAAGTGGTGTAAAATCATATTTTTGCATCGGAAAGAATGTTACGGCCGCATTATTATGCGGTCCTGAAAATTGATTTATAAACATAACGCCATAAGAAATGCTCAAAACCGTGCCCTTTGACCAGCTGGCAGCTTATAAAAAGCTGAAAACCCATCATAAAACCATTTCTCAGAAACATTTAAAGGCGCTTTTTGAGGAAGATGCGGATCGCCATAAGAAATTCTCGATCCGGTTTGGTGATATTTTATTAGACTATTCCAAAAACCGCATAACAACCCGTACTCGCTCTTATCTGGTTCAGCTTGCCGAAGAGGCAGGGCTAGCAGATGCAATTGAGCAAATGTTTACGGGAGAAAAAATCAATGCGACGGAAGGCCGCTCGGTGCTCCACGTCGCATTGCGCAACCGTTCCAACGAACCGATCTTATCCGACGGAAAAGATGTGATGCCGGACGTAAATGCTGTTCTGGCGAAGATGAAAGAGTTTTCTGGCAAAGTGAGATCCGGCAGCTGGAAAGGTTATTCGGCTAAGGAGATTACGGACATTGTGAACATTGGCATTGGCGGAAGTGATCTGGGCCCTGTTATGGTGACCGAGGCGCTGAAAGCTTATGGAAAGCCGGGGTTGAATGTCCATTTCGTATCCAATGTCGATGGCACGCATATCGCTGAAACGATCAAGTCGCTGAATCCGGAAACGACATTGTTTATGATCGCGTCCAAAACGTTCACCACCCAGGAAACGATGACCAATGCACATAGCGCGCGCTCATGGTTCTTGGAAAAAGCGGGCAATAAGGAGCATGTTAAAAAGCATTTTGTTGCGATTTCCACGAATCAAACCGAAGTTGAAAAATTCGGCATTGATCCCGAAAATATGTTTGGTTTCTGGGATTGGGTCGGTGGCCGCTATTCGCTCTGGTCTGCAATTGGGCTTTCTATTGCTTGTTCTGTTGGTTTCCAAAATTTTGAGCAGCTGCTTTCCGGTGCGCATGAAATGGATAAGCATTTCAGGACAACCAAGTTTGAAAGGAACATTCCGGTTATTCTTGCATTGTTGGGTGTTTGGTATAATGATTTCTTTGACGCGCAAACGCAGGCGATTTTGCCCTATGACCAATATATGCACCGTTTTGCTGCCTATTTCCAGCAGGGAGATATGGAAAGTAATGGTAAGAGCACGGGGCGTGACGGAAAACCGGTTGGTTACCAAACCGGTCCGGTGATTTGGGGCGAGCCTGGAACCAATGGTCAGCATGCATTTTACCAGCTGATCCACCAGGGAACGAAGCTGATTCCTTGCGATTTCATTGCGCCCGCTACGAGCCATAATCCATTGGGAGAACACCACAAAATGCTGTTGTCCAACTTTTTCGCCCAGACAGAAGCATTGATGAATGGAAAAACGGAAGAGGAAGTAAAAGCTGAGCTTGTGGCTGCTAAGAAGTCAAAAGAAGAGATAGAATTTTTAACACCGTTCAAAGTCTTTTCGGGTAATCGGCCTACGAACTCTATTTTGATTAAGAAAATCACGCCTAAGACATTAGGAAGCCTGATTGCGATGTATGAGCACAAGATTTTTGTGCAAGGCATCATCTGGAATATTTTCAGCTTCGATCAATGGGGTGTGGAGCTCGGTAAGCAGCTCGCCAACAAAATTTACCCCGAACTTCAAAACGATTGGCCTGTTTCAAACCACGATAGTTCAACCAACGGACTGATCAATCAATACAAGCGGTGGCGGTAACGATCAATCAAAAGTGATTTAAACGCAAATCCGATCAACACACCAGCAGCATCCGCAACGGCATCCCACCAGTCAAATGTGCGGTCGAAGGGCAGGAGCTGCTGGTAAAATTCCAATCCAAGTCCATAAGCCATTCCAAGCAGCACCAACAGTGTTGCTTTTTTTGGATATACCAGCGTCCATAATGTAATCCAAATAATAAAAAGTCCCCCATGCACGATCTTATCGAAGCCAGCGACTGGGGCGGAAGGAATGTCTTTTCCCGGCCATGTGCAGGCTAACAGGATCAGGAACGTCCAAAACCAGGCGATCCACGGGCTTCGTGACAACAATTGAATAATGCTTTGGAAAAATTTCGGAAACATGAGGAAGATCAATTTAAGTCCGCAATTTAAGTGATTTCAAACTTTACTCTTTTTTAACGGTGTTAGAATTCTTCTGAAAAATTTACTAATTACTTATTTAAATATGTCGCCCCATATTAGTAATTATTTTTAATAATTTAGAAGATCACAAACTCCTTTGCCTTAATGAGACGAATTTACTTTTCACTCACTCTATTACTGACCCTTTCCATTACAGGCCTTGCTCAGAGAATTATCCATCTGGACGAAGGACTGGCAGCCGGGCCTTGTCATCAATACGGCCGGGAAGCATTGTATACCGACCAGCTCGCGTTTCAACTTTACAACGGGACATTGGCAAAACCGCAAGAAGGCGCTTTGCTGCTTAAAAACGCCAAAGGCGAGGACATTAACTGGCGGAAAGTGAAAGCCGACACATCGCACCGTTTACGCGGTGATTCTTTTTCCAATGGATACGTTTATCTGACTTATCAATCTGAGAAAGAGCAAACCGCAATCCTGACTGTGACAGGCAATGATATGCTTTTCTTCAATGGCGTGCCGCGCGGCGGGGATATGTATCGTTATGGATGGATGAACCTGCCGGTGCGTTTGAAAAAAGGAACGAACGAAATCTATGCGCGGGTAGCACGTTTCGGGAGATTCGGCGGCATTGCGGCAAATCTGACATTTCCCGAAAAGCCTGTTTTTATCGATACAAAGGACGCAACATTGCCGGATGTCGTTCCGGGCTTAAAGAATGATTCGCTTTGGATCGGCCTGGTTGTGGCGAACACAAGCCCGAAAGTGCTCACCGGTTTGCAAATCAAAGCGGTGGTTTCGGGAAAAGAAGTTGTCACCCATTTGCCTTCCATTCCTGCATTGTCTTTGCGAAAGATCGGGTTTGTCGTAAATGCTTCCGGCGTTCAGACTGGTAAACAGGACGTGGTCGTTACTTTAACACAAGCGGGTAAAGTGATTGATTCAAAGAGTGTTAGCATTCAGTCTGTTGAGGAAGGAAAGCAATATAGCAGGACATTTGTCAGTGAATTGGATGGAAGTGTTCAATATTATGCAGTGTCGCCGCAGTTGAAATCCGGTTCCACTGAGAAACCAGCGTTATTTTTCTCCGTCCACGGTGCAGAAGTTCAAGCCATCAGTCAGGCGAGGGCATATAAGCCAAAAGATTGGGGCGTTTTGGTTGCACCCACAAACAGACGCCCAAGAGGTTTCAACTGGGAAGATTGGGGAAGGTTGGACGCATTGGAAGTTCTGGACATTGCCAAAATACAGTATACTCCTGATCCAGCAAAGATTTTCCTGACCGGTCACTCCATGGGCGGCCACGGAACATGGTTTCTTGGCGCAACATATCCCGACAAATGGGCTGCAATCGCTCCATCTGCCGGTTATCCGACATTATCCTCTTATGGCTCGCATGACGGCGTGATCCCTGACAGCGCAGGCTCACCCATCGAAGCGGTGTTGCTCCGCGCCAGTAACCCGAGCAATGTGCTTGCGCTGACTTCCAACTACAAAAGCCTGGGCGTATATGTGGCACACGGGGATGCAGACAGGACCGTGCCTGTAACATATGCTAGACAAATGCGCGACATTCTAGGCAAATTTCACAGGGATTTCAGCTATTACGAGCATATTGGCGGAGAACACTGGTATGGCGATATCAGCGTGGACTGGCCTCCGATCTTTAACTTTTTCAGCTGGCATTCGATCCCTGCAGATACAGCGGTGAATGCGATAGACTTTACAACGGCTAACCCCGGAATTTCGTCGAAAATGCGTTGGGCGGCTGTGCATCAGCAACTTACTACGCTTAAATACAGCAGAGTACAACTGAATTCGGACAAAAAAACTAAGACGATTACCGGTAAGACAGATAATGTTGCCTTGCTTTCTTTGGATCTGGGCGCATTTCCTGTCGGGACCGATGTAAGCGTCACATTGGACAGTCTAGCAGCTTTGGAATATAAGGTTAAGAAAGAGAACGAAACCATTTATTTGAAAAAACAGAATAACTGGCAACTTGCCGAAGCACCGACCAAGACACAGAAAAACATTTTGAGAAACGGCACGTTTAAGGACGCTTTCAGGAACAGAATGGTGTTCGTATATGCAACGGGCGGAAGCAGAGAGGAAGCCATCTGGGCTCTGGAAAAGGCAAAATTTGATGCTGAATCGTGGTATTACCGGGGAAATGGAGCTGTTGACGTTATCGCGGATAAGGATTTTTTGCCGCAAAATTTCAAAGATCGCGGCGTAATCTTGTACGGAAATCAAGACACGAATGCGGCATGGAACTCATTATTGAAAGATTGTCCGGTAAGTGTTACCAAAGGCAAGATCACCGTGGGAGAAAAGCAGTTTACCGGAGATCTGGCAACCTATTTCGTCTATCCGAGACCGGATAGCGACATTGCATCCGTGGCTGTGATTGCCGGAACAAGCAAGAAAGGATTCCAGGCAGCGAATGCAAATCAATACTTCAGCGGCGGAAGCGGTTTTCCTGATCTGATGATCTTCTCGCCTGGTATGCTGAAAGATGGCATTAAGGAAGTGAAAATGGCTGGTTTTTTTGGAAATGACTGGTCGGTTGAAAAAGGCGAGTTTGTAAATAATTGATATTTGTTGCTTCAAATGAAAAGCGCCGGAATACAATCCCGGCGCTTTTTTTGTGATGAAGTGTAACTTGTTTTAACCATTGTCCGCAAATTCCGGATAAAGGGTCATACCGCCGTCAATGTACAGCGTTTCGCCATTGACGTAATCAGAATCATCAGACGCAAGCCATGCGACTGCCTTTGCTACATCCTGCGGCGTTCCAATTCTTTTGTATGGGATCAATTGTAACAGTCCTTTGTATTTATCAGGATCAGACCAAACTTCTTTATTAATCGAAGTTTTAATCGCACCCGGGCTAACAGAATTTACCCGTATCTTATAAGGTGCGAGTTCTTGCGAAATGGACTTCATGAACATCATTATGCCGCCCTTTGATGCCGCATAATTAACATGTCCGGCCCAGGGGATCACGTCGTGCACAGAACTCATCAGGATAATTTTGCCAATCGAAAGTTCGCTGTGATTTACTTCGGTAGCAGCTTTTTCCTGCGCTACGAACTGCCTCGCGGCCTCACGGCAAACCAGAAACTGACCTGTAAGGTTTACATCAATCACTTTCTGCCACTGCTCCAACGTCATTTCCAAAAACGAAGAGTCCTTTTGCAGACCTGCGTTGCTGATAACAATGTCGATCCGACCAAACTTGCTGATGGTTTCATTGAAAAGTGCTTTTACTTCCTCTTCATGGCTCACATCCGCTTTGACCAGAATGCCGGTTCCGCCTTTTGAAAGAATCTCATTCAGCGTCTTTTCACCTTCTTCCAGATTGGAACTGTAATTGACCACCACTTTGGCACCGAGCTCAGCCAGGTGGATGGCGCACGCTTTACCAATTCCTGAACTTGATCCTGTAACGATCGCAACCTGATCTTTAAATTTCAGATCCAAACCTATCATATAATCTCTTTTTCAAATGACTTCAGCTTTTTCCAGACGCGACGGTTTACGTTTTTAACCGCCCAGTTTTTTGCAATTAAAATTGCTTTTGAAACCGCCTCACGAGGAGAAATATTATTTGTTCTTAAAAGCTCCTGCGCAATGGTGACCGCTTTTTCACGGGTCGTAGGAGATAAATACATCAACTCTGGTAACGCGATCCTATTGTCCATATTGGTTTTCAAATTTTAATGCAATGGTTTAAATAGCCTGATGAATATGTAACTCAAATGAATAAAAATTAATGCCAGAAACGACTGATGTTTTTTCAACTTTTTGCAGGAATCATTTACCCACATTTCTTAAAATGTCGTGTAAAAAAAATCCCCATCTGGTTAAAGACGGGGATTTCTTCAAGTTGCCTTATTATTTGACTTCCTCGAAATTTACATCCGTCACATCGTCGGTAGGATTGCCGTTGTTCGCAGCGCCTGGGTTACCGGTTGGTCCGCCTGGCTGCGCGTCTGCGGGTTGGCCTTCTGCACCGCCTTGTGCGTACATTTCCTGAGAAGCGGCTTGCCATGCGCCATTCAATTTCTCCATTGCAGTGTCAATTCCTGCAAGATCCTGGCTTTGGTGCGCGGTTCTCAATTCCGCTAATGCTCCTTCAATTGCTGTTTTGTTTCCAGCAGAAAGCTTGTCGCCGAATTCTTTTAATTGTTTATCTGTAGAGAAGATCAGGCTGTCGGCAGCGTTGATTTTCTCGATTTTTTCACGTTCCGCTTTATCAGCTGCTTCGTTCGCTTTCGCTTCTTCACGCATCCGTGTGATTTCTGCGTCGGTTAAGCCGCTTGACGCTTCGATACGGATTTTCTGCTCTTTGTTTGTGCCTTTATCTTTCGCAGACACATGCAGGATACCGTTTGCATCGACGTCAAATGTTACTTCAATTTGTGGCGTTCCGCGTTGTGCCGGTGGAATGTCCGACAAGTGGAAACGTCCTAATGTACGGTTCTGGGTAGCCATCGGGCGTTCACCTTGCAATACATGAATCTCAACAGATGGCTGGTTATCAGCAGCAGTCGAGAATGTTTCGGTCTTTTTGGATGGGATTGTCGTGTTCGCATCGATCAGTTTAGTGAATACACCGCCCAATGTTTCGATACCCAAAGACAATGGAATAACGTCCAAAAGAAGTACGTCTTTCACTTCACCAGTCAAAACACCACCCTGGATCGCAGCACCAATGGCCACCGCTTCATCCGGGTTAACGCCTTTCGAAGGTTTTCTGCCGAAGAATTTCTCCACTTCCTCCTGCACACGAGGGATACGTGTAGATCCACCAACCAAGATCACTTCGTTGATATCGTTATTTGTATAACCTGCGTTTTTCATCGCTTTCTTGCAAGGCTCCATCATTCTTTGGAACAATGTATCCGCAAGTTGCTCGAATTTCGCACGGGTTAATGTGCGAACAAGGTGTTTTGGAATGCCATCAACCGGGAAAATATAAGGCAGGTTGATCTCAGTTTGTGTTGAGCTTGACAATTCCACTTTTGCTTTTTCCGCAGCTTCTTTCAGACGTTGCAATGCCATCGGATCTCTTCTTAAATCCACAGCTTCGTCTTTTTGGAATTCGTCTGCAAGCCAGTTAATGATTACCTGGTCAAAGTCGTCACCACCAAGGTGGGTATCACCATCCGTAGATTTTACTTCGAAAACGCCATCACCCAATTCAAGGATCGAAACGTCAAAAGTACCACCACCCAAGTCAAACACAGCGATTTTCATATCAAGGTGTTGCTTGTCCAGACCGTATGCAAGCGCAGCAGCAGTAGGTTCGTTGATGATACGTTTCACATCAAGACCCGCAATCTGACCCGCTTCTTTAGTAGCCTGACGTTCTGCATCATTGAAGTAAGCAGGAACGGTAATAACCGCTTCGGTCACTTCCTGACCCAGATAGTCCTCAGCAGTTTGTCTCATTTTCTGCAAAATGAATGCAGATACTTCTTGTGGAGTATATAACCTGTCTCCGATGGGGATACGAGGTGTGTTGTTTGGACCTTTATCAACGGTGTACGCAACTGTTTTTTGTTCGCTGGTTACGTCATCGTATTTTTTGCCCATGAATCTTTTTATGGAGCTGATAGTATGCTTGGGATTCGTGATCGCCTGGCGTTTGGCTGGTGCACCGATTTTGCGTTCACCATTATCCATGAATGCAACCACTGACGGGGTTGTGCGGGCACCTTCGCTGTTTGCAATTACAACCGGCTCGTTACCCTCCATGACAGCCACACAGGAGTTCGTTGTTCCTAAGTCTATGCCAATAATTTTTCCCATTGTTATATATTAAAGTTAAGTATAATTTGATGCTGACTAATTTGCTGAGGGCGTTAGCACACCAGCTGTTCTGAGGCTTTACTAAAAACCTCGTACCAGTAAGAATAGAATAAATCAGAAGTGACAAAGTGTCAGGCCGGCTTGCGGTCTGACACTTTTATAAGGTGGGAATTTAAGACAACTCGCCCATAAGCGGGTCACTTGTGCTTATGCGACCCGTTTCAACATGCCCGGCAAGGCGCACCAGGAAGTCGGGCTGCTCTTCCAGCAGGACGGAGAAGTCATACCATTGGAAGCTTTTATCAAGATTTAAGATCAATGTTTTTTCAAAACCTGCGGACGCTTGGTCGTCACCAAATGTTATGAGCTGATTGTTAGCACCATATGCATTATCCAGGATCACAAAGGTGCTTTTTGAAGCGAGTTGATCAGCCTCCATTTTTAGCTGAATGTTGCCGGTTGGTTTATTATTTTTATCCAGCTCATAAAGAAAACCAACCTTCACATTACCAGACGCCTTCGTACCCTGGAATTCCCGGAAAAAGCCATTAGGCCCATAAACCCGTAAATGATATTTTCCACCTTCAAAATCTTCCGGTTTCCACGATCCGGTGAGTGCATCGCCTGCTTTTACAGCATAATTCCAGACCTTAACCTCTTCATTTTTGTATTTCCCAGGCGCGTAAATCATGAATGGGGCACCGGCAGCCTTGTCGCGGAATATGCCATTTTTGGCTTCGAGCTCGATCTCAAATGCATTTTTGGCAGTATTAAACTTGCCTTCGGCCGCTAACTCGTAAGGAATCGGGCAGGAGGGACGCGTTCCTTTTTCCTGCTTCGGCATCAATGAAGAGGCCAAAGGGTTTTTATTAATTTCATCAATTTCAGCTTTGGACAAAGCTTTATAGGCGCTGGGAAGCTTTTTGAACTGAGCGTTATAAATGCCTTCCATGAATTCGTTGCGCGCCAGGAATGTTGGCAATGGAATTTTTTCGCCATCGTAAGGAGCGAAGGTGGAAGTAAGGTCACCGCAAATGGTCCTCCGCCAGGCACTAATGTTGCTTTCCTCAATCTTCTTGCCTGATTTATGGCTTGTGAATTTTTCCAAAAACTGCAAAATGGAAGTATGGTCAAAAACCTCCGAGCATACATTGCCGCCGCGGTTCCATGGAGAAGCAACGACCAGCGGAACACGGAAGCCAAGTCCGATAGGGCTTTCCCTGCACTCCTTTTTTTCTTTTTTGGTCATATCCTGCTGCATCGTTACAAATTCGGTTTTGCAATCGATGCCTTCTGAAACAGCGCCGCTGTCTTCTTTATATGGATTGGGCACTACAAATGGCGGGACGTGATCGAAATAGCCGTCATTCTCATCGTAGCAAAGGATGAAAATGGTTTTCTTCCAAACTTCCGGGTCAGCCGTAAGAATGTCCAATACTTCGGACACATACCATGCACCGTACCAGGGCGAAGTCGGATGATCTGAAAAATTTTCGGGAGCCACAAGCCAGGAAACCGTGGGAAGATTGCCACTTTTTACATCGCTGCGAAATTGGTGTAAAACATCGCCCTGCGGCGCTTTCGCTTCATGTTCAATGTCGCCGTCGAGATATTTTACCGTGGTTACCTTGCGATAATCGGGGTCATTTTTATTGGTTGTAAATGCTTTTTGATGAATGTTTTTTGTGCGCTGCGAGAGCTTTTCGTAGTTTTCCGGCGTCCATCTTTTCAATTCTTCCTGGGCAAATACAAGCTCTTTTTGCTTTAAATTCAACGACTTTTCAAGATCAGTCGCTTCCTTTCCTTTTACAGCCTTTGTCAGTTTCGCTTCCGTCTCTTTGATTTCCGCTGGCAATGCACCTAATCTTGTCTTTTGATATTTCTGATAACCCGTGTGATAACGGATTTCATACTGGCTGAACCATTCAATCGGATTGTCCGTAAAGTTGGCAAGCCAGGAATCTTCCTCACCCGTTAAACCGGTGTTAATGCTGAGCTCATTTTGATAAATTCTCCATGAAACGCCATTGTCTTCCAAGCGCTCAGGGAATGTTGTCCATGACGCTTCTGCATCGTCAGAAACATTCTCATTTCGAATGTTAGCATAATGTTCAGGGCTTGGTTTTTCGCGAACCGTTCCGGACCAGAGATAAAGTCTGTTAGGCGTCGTGCCGGTAAGTGAAGAACAGAAATTCTGATCACAAACTGTAAAAGCATCGGCTAACGCATAGTAAAAAGGAATGTCTTCGCGATTGTAAAAGCCCTGGGTCAAAGGCATTTTAGCATAATCTTTATGGCCGGGCTGTTTCGCAATGAGCCATTTATCATATTTTCCGCCGTTACGCGCATCGACCTGGTTCGGCCAGGAATGCGGCAATGAACCCATCCAGGTCGCATTCGATTCCCTCATATTCAAACGGAATGGGGCGAACGTTTCGCCAAATGCATTGGTTTGCAGCCAGACGAGATTTTTATTGGGCAAAGTGATAGCCCTGGGATCGTTAAAGCCCCGCACACCACGAAGCGAGCCATAGCAATGGTCAAACGAACGGTTTTCCTGCATCAGGATCACCACGTGTTCGGCGTCGAGGTAAGTGCTTCCTTTTTTGGGATCAATGGCAAGCGCCCTTTGAATGGAAGGCGGCAGCGCACTAAACATGCCGGCTGCGCCGGTGAGCATGGTGGCTTTTTTTATAAACTCCCTTCTGGATTCCATGGGGTAGGGTTTTAGGTTTGATGTTGTCAGTAATACCTGACAAAAACACTAAAGTACCAACCTTTTATTATTTCGGGAGTTAAAAAATTGTGAAGACTATCGGGAAGGCAAAAAAAATCCCGCCGGTGAGGCGGGATGCTGTTTTATTTTACCTGATCAACGATCGCTTTGAATGCTTCCGGATGATTCATCGCCAAATCAGCGAGAACTTTACGGTTTAGCTCAATGCCGCTAGCGCTAAGCTTGCCGATGAAAGCAGAATATGATAAACCGTGAAGACGGGCTCCTGCGTTGATACGCTGGATCCACAATGCACGGAAATTACGCTTCTTTTGCTTACGACCTTTGTATGCGTATGCCAAACCGCGCTCTACTGCGTTTTTAGCTACTGTCCATACATTTTTACGACGGCCGAAATAGCCTTTCGCAAGTTTTAATACTTTTTTACGTCTTGCACGTGACGCAACGTGATTTACTGAACGTGGCATAAAATTAACTGTTTTTGATGGTCGGCGCTCTTTTGAGTCTTGAAATGCCTTCTATCGGGTTGAACAAAAAACCAGAATTGATATTCTAATTAATGGCTGCGAATTATTTCGCGAGCATAGCCATCACCTGCTTAACATTAGACACATCTATAAGACCAGTTTTAACCAAACCACGCTTACGCTTGTTTGATTTCTTTGTCAGGATGTGGCTGTGAAACGCGTGTTTGCGTTTGATTTTGCCAGTGCCGGTCAGCGCGAAACGCTTTTTAGCACCGGAATTGCTTTTCATTTTAGGCATGATTCAAAAAAATATTAATTGATAAAATATAAAACAGCGCGCAAAATTAGCCAAAATGTTTCTAAAATGAAAATCGTGTCCCCGACAAAGTCAAAGACACGATGCATTCAAAATTTATATATGTAGGAAGAACCGAATTATCGGGTCTGCCAGATTATTTTTTAGCTGGTGCAGGCGCGAGAATGATCGTCATCCTTTTTCCTTCCAGTTTCGGCTCCATTTCAAGCTTACCATAGTCTGTAAGGGCTTCTGAAAACTTATTCAGCAAGTTTACCCCTCTCTCTTTGAAAACAATGGTACGTCCAACGAAATGCACGTAAGCTTTCACTTTCGAACCTTCTTTAAGGAAATTTATCGCATGCTTTAATTTAAAATCAAAATCGTGATCATCGGTATTCGGTCCGAAACGGATCTCTTTAATGACAACTTTCATTGCCTTAGCCTTGATTTCTTTCTGCTTTTTCTTCTGCTCGTATTTGAACTTCGAATAGTCTACCACCTTGCAAACAGGCGGAACCGCTGTTGGCGCAATTTCAACTAAATCAAGGCTTTGTGCCTTCGCAAGCGCGCGGGCAGTATTGATATCAACTATGCCTGGTTCAATATTCTCTCCAACCAGACGCACTTCTTTTGCTGTAATTCGTTCGTTTATTTTATAAGGTTCTTCGGGAACTCTTAACCGTCCACTCGGGGGTCTTAATGCCATATAACTTGGTTTGGTGTTTCTTTGGGTTTTATTGGTAAAATCAAAAAACTTAACACTGCTGTCACAAAAATAGTGCCTTAGTGCGGGAATAATAACAAAAAGTTAGAAAATCATCAAATAATGGCAGCTTCTTTCTTGAAAAAGCTGACAAATTCCTCCACTGTCATACTTCCCAAGTCACCTTCGCCCTTCCTGCGCACTGACAGTTTGCCTTCTGCGGCCTCTTTCTCACCGACAATCAGCATGAAAGGAACCTTGGTAACTTCCGCGTCGCGGATCTTGCGGCCAATCTTCTCATCCCGGTGGTCTACAAAGCCGCGAATGTCGTGATCCTGCAATTTGAAAAATACTTCTTCCGCATAATCGGCAAACTTCTCAGAAATCGGCAAAATCGCGATTTGATCGGGCGAAAGCCACAATGGGAACTGTCCGGCGGTGTTTTCGATCAGGATGGCAATGAATCTTTCCATCGAACCGAATGGTGCGCGGTGGATCATTACGGGCTGATGCTTCTGGTTGTCGGATCCTGTATATTCCAGTCCGAAGCGTTTCGGCATCTGGTAATCCACCTGGATCGTACCGAGCTGCCATTTTCTGCCCAATGCGTCACGGACCATGAAATCCAGTTTCGGGCCGTAGAAAGCTGCTTCGCCTAATTCGGTGACCGTGCTCAATCCACGTTCCTGAGCAGCTTCAACGATCGCACTTTCAGCTCTTTCCCAATCTTCGTCTTTTCCTATATATTTCACCTTGTCATTTGGATCACGAAGCGAAATTTGTGCGCTGTAATCTTCAAAACCCAGTGATTTGAAAACATATAATACAAGGTCAATCACGCGGACAAACTCTTCCTTAACCTGATCCGGACGGCAGAAAATGTGTGCGTCATCCTGCGTAAATCCGCGAACACGTGTAAGCCCGTGCAGCTCGCCGCTCTGCTCATATCTGTAAACCGTTCCAAACTCCGAAAACCGCAATGGCAGGTCTTTGTAGGAGCGGGGAGAGGTTTTATAAATTTCGCAGTGATGCGGGCAGTTCATTGGTTTCAGTAAATATTCTTCACCTGGGTTCGGCGTCTTGATCGGTTGGAAAGAATCTTTACCATACTTTTCCCAGTGACCGGAAGTAACGTAGAGCTCTTTGCTACCAATGTTAGGCGTGATCACGGGCAAATAACCCGCGCGCGATTGCGCTTTGCTTAAAAACGATTGCAGACGCTCACGTAGCATAGCACCTTTCGGCAGCCATAATGGAAGTCCCTGACCTACTTTTTCCGAGAATGCGAACAATTCAAGCTCTTTACCCAGTTTTCTGTGGTCGCGTTTTTTCGCTTCTTCCATTAATGTTACATACTCTTCCAGTTCTTTTTGTTTTGGAAAAGTAATCCCGTAAATCCGGGTTAACATTTTGTTTTCCTGCTTGTTACGCCAATAGGCGCCAGCAATGTTGGTCAGCTTAACTGCTTTGATGAAGCCCGTGTTAGGAATGTGCGGGCCGCGGCAAAGGTCGGTAAAGCCGCCTTGCTCATATAAAGTGATGGAGCCATCTTCCAGGCCATCAATCAGTTCCAGTTTGTATTCGTCACCTTTTTTGGTAAACAATTCCAAAGCATCAGCCTTGCTGATCGGCTTTCTGACATATTCATTTTTCTGACGTGCCAGTTCAAGCATCTTCGCTTCGATCTTTGGAAAATCATCTTGTGAGATGGATTTGTCGCCCAAATCGACGTCATAGTAAAAGCCCTTTTCAATCGAAGGTCCCGTTCCGAATTTTACGCCCGGATACAATGCTTCCAATGCCTCGGCCAATAAGTGAGCAGAAGAGTGCCAGAAAGTTGATTTTCCATCTTCATCATTCCACGTCAGCAATTTTACCAGGGAATCCTGCGTGATCTCACGCGTAGGGTCCCAAACTTCACTGTTCACTTTGACAGCTATCACATTTCGCGCCAAGCCTTCACTGATACTAAGCGCAATGCCCATGGCCGTAATACCTTTTGGGTAAAACCGTTCACTTCCGTCGGGCAGGGTAATTTTTACTTGAGACGCGTCTTCCATTCAAAAATTTAATTCTAGGACAATTAATCAAAGGCTTGTGAGGGCCATAAAATACAAATCTATTCAATTTTAGCTTTTCGAGACGAGTCCACACGGATATTTGTAGTTCCTCTCGGCCGTATAACGTTAATTTTCACCCTGGATGTGTCGAGCAGCTTGTAGCCGGAGCTCGCGCTTGCATTGGGATCATAATTGGAATAAATGCTTGCATCTTCCTCTTTTCTGATCCGGTAAAGGCCGTTTCGGGCACTCTGATCGCCCGGGCTAAGCACCAACGCCGTGGTGTAATAGTCAACCGCTTTGGTGTAATCGCCTGCTTTTTCGTAGGCATAACCCAGCATATTGTTAATGTCTTTGGACTTTGGTTTTATTTTCAAAAGCGCCTCCAAAGCCCGGATCGCTTTATAATATTCTTTCAACTGTGTGCTAACCGTCGCAATACGCATGAGCGCGTCCTCGTAGGCAGGTTTCAGTGCGACGGCTTTTTGGTAATTAATCAATGCGGTGTCCGGTTTGGCCATCACATTGAAAATTTCTCCCCGCTCAAAATAAAGGCTGGGCACATTTGGGAACCGCTTGATGGCCCTTTCGTTAATGGTCAGCGCCTCAGCAGGGTTTTTGAGTTTCCTTAATATAATAATGCTCTGCTCGTAAGCCCGCAACAGTTTCGGGTTGACATTCATGGCATATTCAAAACTCGAAATACTCGCCAGCGAATCGCCCTGGCGTGCTTGCAGCATGCCTTTCACATAATAAGCGGAACCATCGTAAGGCGCCATTTTCATGGCTTGGTTCAAATAATTAACGGCTTCCCTGAAACGCCCCTTGGCTTGCAGGACGTCGGCGAGCAACACATATAACTCCGGACTGCTTTGCTGCAATGCTTCTGCGCGTTGCGCATCTTCTAAGGCTTTATCGATTTCACCGAGCTCCCGGTTGATTTTTCCGCGCAACAGGAAATATTCACTCTCGTTCTCCTGTTCGTAAATGGATTCGTTGATATCTTCCAGCGCTTCCGAATATTGCTCCCTTTCAAAATAGATGCGCGCCCGTTTGAAATAATTCTGGTCCGAATCAATGCCGCGGTTGATGAGCTCGGTGAGCGACAACAGCGCATCACTTTGCCACTGCGCGTGCGATTTTTTCACAACGGGCGGGATGCGCGTGGAATTTCTGGCATCGCTCTGGCAGGATTGGTTTAAGCCAGCCAGAACAATGCAAATAAAAAGGAATATACGCTCGAAAATTTTAGACATTCTGGTCTGAAAATCTTGAAAAAACGCCCAGGGGAAGATTTTTGCCAAAGGAATCCGGAATAAAAAGCTCACCAAACTCATGGTGGATCTGCGTTCCGAAATGCGCTTTGATCAAATTTTCCACGATCAGCGCTGAGAAACCCAAAGAATATAAATTGATAATGAAGAAGAAATTTTCCTTCTTCAAAAGTAAAGCGCAAAGCTTAAGAATTTCGTTCAGACTTTCCTCCAAAAGCCATTTTTCCCCATCCGGGCCACGGCCATAAGCAGGTGGATCGAGGATAATGCCGTTATATTGATTGCCGCGGCGCACTTCTCTTTGTACAAATTTCAATGCATCTTCCACAACCCAGCGAATGTTGTCCAGCCCGCTCAGTTCCATGTTTTCCCGTGACCAGCTGATCACCTGCTTTACCGAATCCACATGCGTAACGTCCGCGCCCGAAGCCTTAGCGGCTAATGATGCAATGCCCGTGTAAGCAAAAAGATTCAAAACCGAAGGCTTGGTTTCAGGAATCTGTTTCAACGTTTTAGCAATGTAATCCCAGTTTGTAGCCTGCTCAGGAAACACGCCTACGTGCTTGAAAGAAGACAACGCCAGTTTAGAACGCAAATGCAGCGCATTAGTCCTGTATTGAAAAACCCATTTATCAGGCATGCCGTCCTTGGCGATCCACTGCCCTTTTTCCTGCGAATTTTTATCTCTCTTGAAAACAGCATTGGAACGCTTTTCCCATTCTGCTTCCGAAAGGCTTTTGTCCCAAATTGCCTGTGGTTCAGGACGTGACAAAATATATGGACCAAATCGTTCCAGCTTTTCAAAGCCGCCGGTGTCAATTAATTCGTAATCTGTATGTTGCTCAGGAGCCAATAAAATCATGAAAATATTTTTAGCATTTTCCGTTGGCATGAGCCAACGGAAATGGGGGGATGGAATTAATAGGCAATTTTATTCAAATAAAACACATTGCGTCTTCCGCGGGTTTGCGGATCGCCGGCGGCATTGATAATGCGTTGTTCGCCCCAGGCCAGATAAAAGTTTTCATACCAGTAATCAATGTCATCTGTGCTGGTTTTTCTCACTTTATCGCCTTCCACATTGGTTTCGTTTGGGATCACGCGGTCGCTGTCGACCACCTGGTTTCCCTTGATGATCTTACTGCGAATGGCTCCATTGTGACTATAAACCAGGCGCGAATTGCCATTTGTGAAAGTCTGCACCTTGATTTTTTCGCGCAGGTCCATGCTTTTCACATTATCGAAATTAATGCTGTTATCCCAAAGCAATTTGCCGTTTTCATCCACATCCGCTACGACTGCGTGCGTGTAAGTAAATCCGTCAAAAACCTGCTGGTTATAACCGCGTCCGCCGTACATCGGATTCCATAAGTAAGGGTTATAAAGCCCCATACCAAACGGGTAACCCATCATGCTGCCATAACCCAGCCCGCCCATCATCGAAGGATTCTGGTAGCGATACTCGGGATAAAAAACTTCGGCTACCAGAAGGAAATTGTTGTCTTTTGGCACAATGTCATGGACGAGCAAGCGATAGTTCAGTTTCAGATCGTCGCCGCTTTCTTTCTTTTTGCGAATGCGTTTCTCCATCTTCTCCTGCTGACGCTCGTTCATGAAATTAAAGAAATTCTTGAACTCGGTAAAGCTGTGGTAACGCGTGAAAACGGGCTCATTACCCACGATTTTACTGATATAAAGTCCTTGTGAAGCAGCATTGGAAGTGCTTTGCATGTTTCGGTAACCATATGTGCCGATCACGACCCTTACAGAATCATTAAGCACTTGTAATCTGCCGCTTAGCAGTGAAAAATCGTCTTCGGGATCCACGGAAACCTGGGCATAAAGCTCGCCGGTTTCTTCGTACGAGCGCGCAACGATGCGGGTTTGTCTTCCTTTTTTCACGGCGAAACAAACATTCACCAAATGGTGCGCCGTGTCCACTTCAACAGTCTGAATGGCATTAGAACCTTTGATTGCCGATGGTAAAATCTTCGTTTGGGCTGTCCTAAGCTGTGTTAAAATTAAAACCGGCTCGTTCCGAACCATTCCGGCCATGAAAACGGAGTAGCCCAATGTTTTGAAATCGGTGATCTCAAAACGGTCGACCGTGTTAATAGTAAACGTTTCCACAAAGCCAGGGCCCACATTCACTTTTACGATCTGATATAAGGAACTCCGATATTTACTAAAAAGCAAAAAGACCGCCTGACCGTCGTAGGAAGCCGTTATGTAATCTAAATTAGCTTCAATAGGTCCGTCAATAGACCATACGCGTTCCAGATTCGTATCAAATTTTTGAACATTGAAAGTGCCTTTTTCGGGTTTTGAAATAAGCAGGACACCTTGTGAGCCCAGGGGCACAGTTTGGTAAGCCATGTTCCCCGACAAAGGTAATTCTATTCTCTTAACACCTTGTGCACCAGCCAATAACGACGCCGATACAAGGGATAAAAGCAAAAAGATCTGACGAAATGCTGAAAAATTAAGATTCATGTGCCAATGCAACAATAATGTCGAATTCCTCACGCTTAACCGGCACGACAGATAACCGGGACAAGCGTACAAGTTCCATATTTTTAAGGATATCATGTTTCTTGATCTGGGCCAGCGTGACGGTTTTCGGAAAGTGTTCCACCGGAACTACATTCACAACGACCCAATCACCCGTATCAATGGTTGGATCGGGATAATGTTCTTTCGAAACTTTTGCCAAACCTACAACCTCTTTGCCCTCGTTACTATGATAAAAGAGAACCAGATCTCCTTTTTTCATGGCCATGAGATTGTTGCGGGCAGCAAAATTTCGTACGCCATCCCACATGCCTTCTTTTTCCTTTACGAGATGATCCCAGGAATATGTATTCGGTTCACTTTTTACAAGCCAGTGGTTCATGGATTTCAGTTAACTTTTGATGAATTTTTTATTAAAAGACGCATTTCGCGATCAGGGAAATTTCGGGTATTTACTGAAATCGGGTTTTCTTTTTTCAAGAAACGATTTTTGCCCTTCTTTCGCTTCTTCGCTTAAATAATAAAGCAATGTGGCATTTCCCGCCAATTCCTGGATTCCAGCCTGTCCGTCGAGCTCTGCATTGAAAGAACTTTTCAGCATTCTGATGGACAGCGGACTCTTTTCCTGGATTTTTTTACACCATTCAACCGTCGTCGTTTCCAGGTCTTCCAAAGGAACCACTTTATTCACCAAACCCATCTGCAATGCTTCCTGCGCGTCATATTGGTCGCATAGGAACCAGATCTCACGCGCTTTTTTCTGTCCTACGACCCGGGCAAGATAAGAAGCGCCGAAACCGCCGTCAAAGCTTCCTACTTTCGGGCCGGTTTGACCAAATCTTGCATTTTCGGCTGCTATGGACAGGTCACAAATGACGTGCAGCACGTGGCCGCCGCCGATTGCCCAGCCCGCAACCATAGCGATAACAGCCTTCGGGATTGAGCGGATCATACGTTGCAGGTCGAGCACATTCAAACGCGGCACATGGTCATCGCCAATGTAACCGCCATGTCCGCGCACCGACTGGTCGCCGCCGGAACAGAATGCTTTTCCACCTTCGCCTGTTAAGATAATGACGTCGATCCGGGTGTCTTCGCGGCAAATGTGCATCGCGTCGATAATTTCCGTAACGGTCAGCGGCGTGAATGCGTTGTGTTTATGCGGGCGATTTATACTTATTTTTGCAATGCCTTCGTGCAGCGTAAATAGGATTTCCTCGTATTCTTTAATGGTTTCCCACTGAATTGAACTTGACATAATTCGGAATGTAAATGAATAATCGGATGTTAAAAAGTTAACTATAACCGCCGTTAACTCGTTCGCAACAATCTGCGAAATTACAGATTGTTTGGGTTTCCTTCAAACACAAATGAATAACTTTCCAATGCCCTGGAACACAAGTATAACCGCCATCAAAACCCAGCAACGACCAGAGCATCCCTACTTTGGTAAAGCGTATGATTTCATGCAATCGTGGCTGAACGGCCAGCAGACTTTCACATTACAAACATCCGGTTCAACCGGCGATCCCAAGCCCATTGAAGTCCAACGGAGACAACTGGTTAGCAGCGCTCAGATGACGGGTAAGGCGCTTGATCTGGGAAAAGAGACTCGCGCGCTGGTTTGCCTCAATGTAAATTATATAGCTGGCTTAATGATGCTTGTTCGGGGGATGGAGCTGGATTGGGAGATGACGATCATCGAACCTTCGGCTAATCCGCTGCTGGATGTTGTCGAAAATGCGGTATTTGATTTTGCTGCACTGGTTCCCCTGCAACTTCTTGCCATTCTTGCTAATCCAAACACAGAAGATCAGGTTAGCCGACTTGGGAAAATCCTTCTCGGCGGGGCACCGGTTACTGTTTCTTTGCAAAGAAAAATCGAAGCATTAAACATTCCGGTTTTCCATAGTTATGGCATGACCGAAACCGTTTCACACATTGCATTGCGCAGATTGAACGGGGAAAATTTTTCGGAGGATTACCACTTCTTACCGAACATTGATTTCGGCATAGACGAGCGCGGCTGCCTGCAAATTTCAGGTCCTGTCACGAACGGGGAAATTGTTCAGACGAATGATCTGGTCGAGATTTCAGGGAACACATTCAAATGGATAGGACGTGCTGATAATGTGATCAATTCGGGCGGGGTGAAGATTGTTTTGGATAAAATCGATGCGAGCGTCGGAGAAGTTTTTTATGATCTGAAAATCACGAATGCGTTTTTTAATTGGTCTGTGCCCGATGAAAAATTAGGTCAGAAATTGGTTTTGATCATTGAAGGACCCGCCAGTGTTTTAGGAGCTGATGGCATCATTCCGGAAATTAGAAAACGCCTTTCCGCCTATGAAACCCCGAAACATGTTTACTTTGTGCAGCATTTTAGTAAAACCACCACGGACAAGGTCGATAAACGCCGCACTGTCCAACAACTTTTAGCATCTCAAAATGGATAAAAATATTCAGATCCCAGGTTACTATATCATTCGTTTTCAAACGGCATCGGTCGTTCCGGCTCCCTTTTCGCATTTTTATACACTCAAACTGGATATCGCTTCCAAAGATCAGCTGACAGTTGACTTTGACATTAAATATCTGGATCGCGATGAGCTGGATGAGGACGATCTGCTGGATGAAGGATTTTCTCCGGATGACGATTACGCCTGGAAAGGCAATGTTCCTGCGATTTGGATTGATCAGTTTCAGGACATTATGGCGTCATCCAAGATCATCAGAAAAAGGGAAGAGAGTGAATTTGAAGATTTTATAGAAATTGAGCTGGATGAAAGTGGCAAAATGGTGACCATTTATCCGGTTGATAAAGAACGCTGGTCGTATTTCTTGCAGGAATTTATGCAGGCTGTGTTCGAAGCGGGTGGGAGAGAGAAGGCCTTTGAGCTTACTTACCTGGAAATTGATGGCGACAAACAAAAGCAGTTAGACTTGCGGGCGTCATTCGCGGAAAAGTCGTTCACGGTTGTGACGGACAAAAGTCCTGCCAGAAACCTGGAATGGTCGCAGCTGCAAAAAATCATGGACACCGTTTATAAAGCTGAATTTGTGCCGGATAATGCTTCAGATGCCAAGCCTAAAAAAGCGGGAAAATACATTACAGCCGGTGATGGCCTTTGGTATCAAATGGGCGTCGCAATCCTGGAAACGACTGCGAAAAGCAAGGATTTGCCGAAAATCGAAGCATTATTTAATGCTTTGTCCAAATAATTAAGATCTGTATTGGTTCAGTTCCTGCTGTAATTCATCCACCAGCAGGCTGACCCTTTCCAATGAAGGCTGCGGCGTAGGTAACTGCAAACTCACGAAAGCTTTCACTTCCCAAACTTCCTGCACATCCTGCAAAGGCACTTCCAGTTCTTCCAAATCGGCCATATCGGAGGTTAGTAGTAAAATGCCGGAAGTTTTAACCTGATTAAATGCTGTTCTGTACACAAAACCGTGGCCACGCAACACGAAAATGTATTGCATGCCATCCTTAATGTCGTACCAGTTCCTTACAAATGTTCCTACGAGAATGGAGCCCGGATATGCGAAATCGGCACCGCTTTCGAATGCCCGGTAGTAACCCATGGGCAGGTTAGGGAGCTGAAAAACGGGTAATTGATTTAAATATCCCGGATTCTGGAAATTGGCCAGATATTCTTGCTGCAAATTTTTCGAAACCCATTGAATAGTAGGGTAGTTAACCACCTTTTCTTCAACCTGCACATTAAACTGATTTCCCTGGAATTGATTGTTAAAAACGGGCAATTGTGAATCCGGGCGGGCACTAACCTGGGGATTCTGTATCACTGGTTGATTTTGAGGGACTGGCTTATTTTGGGAAACGGGTTGACTCTGAAAAGCTGTCTGATTTTGAAAAGCTGGCTGAGTTTGAGCAATGGGCTGGTTCTGAAAAACGGGTTGCACGGGTGGCACAGGCTGTACAACCGGCGTCGCTGGCTGACTTTGTGGCTCGCCGTTAACAGGTTTGAAATTGACCTGCTTGGAAACCATTCGGATCTCGGGTTCCGGCTGCTGGTATTTTTCCATAATCTTAGACAATGGCTGCGGCTCCGAAAAAGCCGGAATGCGCGTTTGCGCCGGAGTTGGCAAATTGCCTGAATGCGAAACCGTCATAGGACGACCTGGATTCATAGGCAAAGACATATCAGGCGTTTCGCGTAATTTTCTGAGGTCATTTTTGAGCAGATTATCCACCGTAATGCCAAATGCCGCCGCCATATTTTTCAGATTGGTCAGATTCGGATTGGCGCGGGCTTCTTCGTAAGCGCCAAGCAGCGAGCGCTTAATAGCGATCTTTCTTGCAAATTGCTCTTGTGTAAGGCCGTTGAGCCTTCTGAGATATTTGATGTTGTTGCTTACGATGCTCATAATATTGCCTTGCAGGTTTCAACTGTAAATTTCCTTCTTAGCAGCTTTAAATGTGTTGGTAAGCAACCCACAAATGGTCATCAAACCAACGCCGCCCGGAACGGGCGTAATGTAACTTGCTTTGGGCGCAACGTCATTAAAATCAACATCACCTTTGATGGCGAAACCGCTTTTCTTGGTTTCATCCACAACTCTGGTAATGCCCACGTCAATCACCACTGCTCCTTCTTTAACGTAATCAGCGGTAACAAATTCTGGCCTGCCTAATGCAACGATCAAAATATCGGCGGTTTGACAGATTTCTTTCAAATTTTGCGTTCTTGAATGCGTAATGGTCACCGTGCAATTGCCCGGATATTCGTTGCGCTGCATGAGTATGCTCATCGGCAATCCCACGATCTGGCTGCGGCCGATCACTACGCAATGTTTGCCGCTGGTTTCAATTTTGGCACGAATAAGCATTTCCATAATGCCAAACGGCGTTGCAGAAATGTACGCAGGAAGTCCCTTGCACATTTTACCCACATTCACCGGGTGGAAACCATCCACGTCCTTTGCGGGACTTACGGCTTCCATGATTGTGTTTTCAGAAATATGTTTGGGTAAAGGAAGTTGTACAATGAATCCGTCCACATCAGGATCATTATTCAATCCTTCCACCGCTTCCAAAAGTTCTTTTTCGCTTATCTCAGGCCCGAATCTCAGTAATGTTGATGTGAAACCGATTTCCTCGCAGCTCCTGATTTTAGACGCTACATATGTTTCGCTTGCACCGTCCGCACCCACGAGGATTGCCGCCAAATGTGGCTTCTTGCCGCCATTCGCGATCCACGCTTCCACTTCGTTTTTTATTTCAAACTTAATTTGGGATGAAATTGCTTTCCCGTCTAGTAACTGCATTATTGATTGGTAATATTTTTGATAAGAATTTCCATTCCCGTTGTTGCCTTTTCCTGGATGAATGTCATGTTGGATTTCAGGGTAATGTCCGGTTTCGCAGGATCGATAATGTAAACAGGCTTGCCTGCGCCTACATAATGTACAAGCCCTGCGGCAGGATAAACGGCCAGGGAAGTGCCTACCACGACGAAAATGTCAGCTTCTTCGGTAACCTCCATGGCTATTTCCATCATCGGAACCTCCTCGCCAAACCACACAATGTGCGGCCTTAACTGACTTCCCAGCTCGCAAAGATCTCCTGTTTTCAGCTCCCAGGACGACATTTCGTAAACCAGATCCGGGTTCTTCGTGCTTCTGGATTTGAACAGCTCGCCATGCAAATGGATCACATGGGAGGACCCGGCGATTTCATGCAGATTATCAACGTTTTGCGTGATGATGGTCACGTCGTAATCTTTTTCCAATTCCACAAGTGCGTAATGTGCCGCGTTTGGTTTCACGGTTGCGGCCTGCTTTCTTCGCTGGTTGTAAAAGTCCAGCACAAGCTCCTGGTTCCGCTGCCAGGCTTCTGGCGTGGCAACGTCTTCAATGCGAAAATTGTCCCACAAGCCTCCGTTATCGCGGAACGTACTGATCCCGCTTTCGGCGCTGATTCCCGCCCCCGACAGCACTACAAGTTTTTTCATGATTTCAATTCCTAGTGTGTAACTGATTTATTGTTTAGCTCTTCTTCGCTGCTTTGGGTGCCGCTGCTTTTTTTGCCGCGGGCTTTTTTGCTGCTGGCTTCTTGGCCGCGGGTTTTTTGTCCGCTACTTTCTTCTCTGCCGGTGCTTTTGCCACTGCTGCTTTCGCCGCTGGTTTCTTCGCGCCTCTTCCTGCCGGCCTGTCCGGTGTTTCTGCCGCCAGTTTCACCACTTCTTCGTAAGTCAATGATGCTGGCTCGGTGCCTTTCGGGATTTTTACATTCTTTTTTCCAAAAGCAATGTAAGGTCCATATTTACCATTAAGCACTTTTGCATCAGGATCTTCACTGAATTCTTTGATGGTCCTGTTGCTGTCGTTCAGGCGCTTTTCAGTGATAATTTCAACCAGCCTGTCTTCGGTAACCGCTATGGGATCATCCGTTCTGGCCAAAGAATAATATTTGCCGTCATGCTTCACATAAGGGCCGAATTTCCCAATGTTAACGATCAGCTCTTTTTCTTCATACAAACCTACTTCACGCGGAAGTTTGAAAAGTTCGAAAGCTTCGTCCAGCGTAATGTTCTCCATCAGCTGGCCTTTCATTAAACTGGCGAACTTTGGTTTTTCTTCATCCTCGGCATCGCCGATCTGCACATAAGGACCATATTTTCCGATTCTCACGGACACTTTTTTGCCCGTTGCAGGATCTTCACCAAGATCACGAGAGGTCAGGCTGCGATCAATCGCTTCCTCATTGGCCTCGGTAACCTTCTTTTGGAATGGTGTATAAAAGTTTTTGATCATCTGGCGCCATTCCAGCTGGCCGTCCGCTATATTGTCAAAGTCCTTCTCAACATTCGCTGTGAAAGAATAATCTATAATGTCATTGAAGTGGCTGACAAGGAAGTCGTTAACGACCATTCCGGTGCTTGTTGGAAACAGTTTTGCCTTTTCTGAACCGTATATTTCCTTGTTAACTTTCCCAACGATCTGATTGTTCGAAAGCGTCAGTTCTTTGAACTCGCGTTCGTTTCCCTGACGGTCTTCCTTTACAATGTATTCACGCCTTAAAATAGTAGAAATCGTAGGTGCGTATGTAGATGGACGTCCGATGCCCATTTCTTCCAGCTTTTTTACCAAACTTGCTTCCGTATAACGCGGCGGGTTTCGGGTAAAACGCTCCGTCGCCTTCATGTCTGCCAGGTTCAGGATCTGGTTAATGTTCAATGGAGGCAGCATTCCTTTTTGCTCTTCATCGCCTTCATCATCGCTGGATTCCAGGTATACTTTCAGGAAACCCTCAAATTTGATCACCTCACCTTGCGCAACAAGTTCTTCCGAAGTGGTGGATATAGAAATGGTTGCCGTTGTGCGTTCCAGTTGCGCATCTGACATTTGAGAAGCAATCGCACGCTTCCAGATCAGCTCGTACAAGCGCTGCTCATTCCGGTCGCTGCTGCCATTTAATGTTGAAAAATCAGTTGGCCTGATGGCTTCGTGAGCCTCCTGCGCCGATTCGTTTTTGGTCTTGAATATCCTTTTATTATAGTAATCCTGCCCGTATTCCTTCGTGATCTGAACCCTGGCTTTTTCCAATGCTTCCTCCGACAAATTTGTGGAGTCCGTTCTCATATAGGAAATCTTACCTGCTTCATAAAGCCGCTGTGCCACGGTCATGGTTTGCGCTACGGAAAAGCTCAGTTTTCTGGATGCTTCCTGTTGTAATGTAGAGGTTGTGAATGGCGGTGCGGGTGTTTTTTTAGCTGGTTTAACTTCAAGACTTTTGATAGAGAATTGTGCGCCAAGGCATTTTTCAAGAAATTTCATGGCATCGTCTTCCTGCGCAAAATTCTTGGCGAGTTCAGCATTTAAGACTTTCCCGTTTCCGAGATCAAAATGCGCGGTTACTTTAAAGCTGCTTTTGCTTCTGAAGGCATCAATTTCCCTTTCTCTTTCTACGATAATCCGGACTGCAACGGATTGCACACGGCCTGCTGAAAGGTTTGATTTTCCGATGCGTATTTTTTTCCAAAGCACAGGAGAAAGCTCATAACCTACAAGCCTGTCGAGGATCCTGCGTGCCTGCTGCGCATCTACAAGATCCACATCTATTATACGGGGTTTGGAAATCGCGTTTTGTAAAGCGGTTTTCGTAATCTCCCGGAACACAATTCTTTTGGTATCATCAGGCAACCCCAACGCTTCTTTCAAGTGCCACGAAATCGCCTCTCCTTCGCGGTCATCATCCGTTGCCAGCCAAACCTCTGCGCCTTTGGCCAGTTTTTTAAGCTCGGATATCACCTTGACTTTATCAGCTGAAATTTCGTAAGAAGGCTGGAAACCATGCTCTACATCCACGCCCATATCATGCTCCGGTAGGTCACGAACGTGCCCGAAACTTGACTTGACGGTGAAATCTGCTCCTAAATAACTTTCAATGGTTTTGGCCTTCGCCGGTGACTCTACGATCACCAGATTTTTTGACATAACTTTCGATTTAAGGGATCTTGTAGCACTTTGAATGTCCAAATATAGGGTACAATCCTACAAAAAATCAAAGCGCTGCCGAAAAGGTAGGTTAAAATCGCCGATAATACGGCAGCCCCGGTTACGCGTTTTTGAAATTATTTTCTAAATATCCTGACTGTAAGAACAAAAAGAATCAGGGCAAGGTTATCTAAATGCGTCCTTAGTATATAATGATGCTAAATAGGAGCGAAAAAGAGCGGGCAGGCCTCCGCATATGCTGTTAATTTGTATTTTCGCGTGTTTTAATAACAAAAATCTTCCCAATTCAAGAGGCGTATATTGAAAATTTTCACTATGAATATTTATAAGGACTACATTAAGGAGATTGAAGAAAGAGCAACCCAGGGACTTCACCCAAAGCCGATAGACGGCGCTGAATTGCTGGGCGAAATTATCGCGCAGATTAAAGATGTTCATAGCGAGCATCGCCAAGACTCTCTCAAATTTTTCATTTACAATACTTTACCCGGAACCACAAGCGCTGCCAGTGTAAAAGCGCGGTTTTTAAAAGAGATTATTCTCGGGGAATCCATACTAGAAGAAATTACGCCTGCTTTTGCATTTGAGTTGTTATCTCACATGAAAGGCGGCCCTTCCATTGAAGTATTACTTGACTTGGCTTTGGGCGATCACTACACCATTGCAAGACAAGCTGCTGAGGTCCTTAAAACACAAGTTTTCCTTTATGACGCAGATATTGACCGTTTAAAGGAAGCATTTAAGAACGATAACGAAGTTGCGAAGGAGATTATCAGGAGTTACGCACAGGCAGAGTTTTTTACAAAATTGCCGGAAGTGCCTGAGGAAATTCAAATCGTTACTTTTATTGCCGGCGAAGGCGACATTTCTACGGATCTGCTGTCTCCCGGGAACCAGGCGCATTCACGTTCAGACCGTGAATTACATGGCTTGTGTATGATTACGCCTCAGGCTCAGAACGAGATCAAGGCTTTGCAGGAAGAACATCCGGGCAAGAGCGTAATGCTGATTGCCGAGAAGGGCACAATGGGTGTTGGCTCATCCAGAATGTCGGGGGTGAACAACGTGGCTTTGTGGACTGGTAAACCAGCGAGCCCTTACATCCCGTTCGTCAATATCGCTCCGATCGTTGGTGGAACAAATGGCATTTCGCCGATTTTCCTTACAACTGTTGATGTTACGGGCGGCATTGGCATTGACCTGAAAAACTGGGTTAAAAAAGTGGATGAAAATGGGGCAATCGTTCGCAATGAAAATGGTGACCCTATTCTTGAAGAAGTTTACTCGGTTGCTACGGGCACTGTGCTTACCATTAATACAAGAACAAAAAAACTATATCATGGCGACCGCGAACTGATCGACATTTCGAAGGCGCTTACGCCTCAGAAAAAGGAATTTATCAGAGCTGGCGGTTCATATGCCATTGTATTTGGTAAAAAAATCCAGACGATCGCGTCAAAGATTCTGGGAATTGATATCCCGCTTGTATTTGCTCCTTCGAAGGAAATTTCGTACGAAGGACAAGGCCTTACTGCGGTTGAAAAAATATTTAACAGAAATGCGGTTGGCATTACGCCGGGCAAAGTGTTGCACGCCGGTTCGGATGTTCGTGTTGAAGTAAATATCGTAGGATCGCAGGATACTACGGGCCTTATGACTGCTCAGGAATTGGAGTCGATGGCTGCAACAACAATTTCGCCAATCGTTGACGGTGCTTATCAGTCTGGCTGCCACACGGCTTCCGTTTGGGATAAAAAGGCGCAGGCGAACATTCCGAAACTCATGAAATTCATGAATGATTTCGGCTTGATTACCGCCCGCGATCCGAAAGGTGAATATCACGCCATGACGGACGTGATACACAAAGTGCTTAATGATATTACGATCGACGAATGGGCGATCATCATCGGTGGTGATTCGCACACAAGAATGTCCAAAGGTGTTGCGTTCGGTGCTGATTCTGGAACTGTTGCGCTTGCATTGGCAACGGGTGAAGCTTCCATGCCGATCCCTGAATCAGTTAAGGTAACTTTCAAAGGTGACATGAAGGATCACATGGATTTCCGTGATGTGGTTCATGCGACGCAGGCACAAATGCTTCAAAAATTTGGTGGTGAAAATGTTTTTCAGGGCAGGATCATCGAGGTGCATTTAGGAACGCTTCCGGCTGATCAGGCTTTCACATTCACCGACTGGACCGCAGAAATGAAGGCGAAAGCTTCCATCTGTATTTCCGAGGACGACACATTGATCCAATCACTGGAAATTGCAAAAAGCAGAATCCAGATCATGATCGATAAAGGCATGGAGAATCACAAACAGGTTCTGCAGGGATTGATCAATAAAGCGGACAAGCGAATTGCTGAGATTAAGTCAGGTGAAAAACCTGCGTTGGTTCCGGACGCAAATGCAAAATATTACGCCGAAGTCGTGATCGACTTGGATGTGATCGTGGAGCCTATGATTGCGGATCCTGATGTTAATAACAAAGATGTTTCCAAGCGTTACACGCACGATACGATTCGCGCGCTCTCTTTTTATGGAGAGGATAAAAAAGTCGATCTGGGTTTTGTGGGCTCGTGTATGGTTCATAAGGGAGATTTGAAAATTGTTTCTCAAATGCTCAGGAATCTGGAAGAGCAACAAGGCAAGGTTGAATTCCGTGCACCGCTTGTGGTGGCGGCACCTACCTATAATATCGTAGAAGAGCTTAAAAATGAAGGTGACTGGGATGTCTTGCAGAAATACTCAGGCTTCGAATTTAATGACAGTGCTCCGAAAGTTGCAGCACGCACCGAATACGAAAACATGATGTATCTGGAACGTCCCGGCTGTAACCTGTGCATGGGTAACCAGGAAAAGGCTGCCAAAGGTGATACGGTTCTCGCAACATCCACCCGCCTTTTCCAGGGAAGGGTCGTTGAAGATTCGGATCGTAAAAAAGGAGAGTCCTTGCTTGCATCCACACCAGTTGTTGTTTTGTCTGCAATCCTTGGGCGAATTCCCAATTTAGATGAATACAAAGCAGCTGTGGTCGGCATTGACCTTACCAAGTTCGCACCTCCTGTCAAACAATTGAGCAGGTAGTTACTACTGGCACAGTTGTTGACGCTTGTGCATGTATTAGCATTAATTCCAATTACTATGGCTTTTGACTTAGAGATGATTAAGGGCGTTTACGCCCGCATGCAGGAAAGAGTAGAAGCTGCTCGTAAAATTGAAGGGCGGCCTTTAACTCTGGCAGAAAAGATTTTATATTCCCATTTGTGGGAAGGGACGCCGACGCAAGTATACGAACGCGGCAAATCTTACGTAGATTTTGCTCCGGACCGTGTGGCCATGCAGGACGCGACGGCCCAGATGGCGCTTTTGCAATTCATGCAGGCCGGAAGGCCGCAAGTAGCGGTTCCTTCTACGGTGCATTGCGATCACTTGATCCAGGCAGAAGTCGGAGCGACGCAGGATTTGAAAAATGCGGTTGATAAGAACAAAGAAGTCTACGATTTCCTTTCTTCCGTTTCCAATAAATACGGCTTAGGCTTTTGGAGAGCAGGAGCGGGTATCATTCACCAGGTTGTGCTTGAAAACTACGCGTTTCCGGGCGGTATGATGATCGGAACGGACTCACATACGCCTAATGCGGGTGGTTTGGGAATGATCGCGATTGGTGTGGGCGGTGCTGATGCCAGTGATGTGATGTCAGGACTCGCATGGGAGCTTAAAATGCCACGTTTGATCGGCGTTAAATTGACTGGAAAGCTGAGTGGGTGGACTGCTGCCAAGGACGTAATTCTTTGGGTTGCAGGACAGTTGACTGTAAAAGGCGGAACAGGATATGTCGTTGAATACTTTGGTGATGGTGCAGAAAGCATTTCAGCAACGGGTAAGGCCACAATATGCAACATGGGTGCCGAAATCGGAGCAACGACTTCTATTTTCGCTTATGACGCAAGAAGCGCGGCTTATCTGAGAGCAACTGAGAGAGCTGAAATTGCAGATGCTGCGGACAGCATTAAAGAATATTTGCGATCTGATGACGAGATTTATGCAGATCCTGCAACCTATTTTGATCAACTGATCGAATTGGATCTTTCTACATTAGAACCGCATGTGAATGGACCTTTCACACCGGATTTGGCGTGGCCGCTTTCTAAATTCGCGACAGCGGTGAGAGAAAACGGCTGGCCGGAAGTGCTTTCGGTTGGATTGATCGGTTCATGCACCAATTCAAGTTATGAAGATGTAAGCCGCGCGGCGTCACTGGCGCAGCAGGCTGTTGATAAAAAATTGACGGTAAGCTCAGAATATACCATTACGCCGGGTTCCGAACTCGTTCGCTATACGGTGGAACGGGATGGTTATCTGGATACATTTGCTCACATCGGCGGTGTTGTTTTGGCGAATGCTTGCGGACCATGTATCGGTCAGTGGGCGCGTCACGGTGCTGAAAAAGGGGAGAAAAACTCCATTATCACATCATTCAACCGAAATTTCTCGAAACGTGCGGATGGTAACCCTAATACGCACTCATTCGTTGCTTCTCCTGAAATCGTAACGGCGTTGGCGATTGCTGGCCGCCTTACTTTTGATCCGCGTACAGACAAGCTCATCAATTCAGAGGGTGTTGAAGTAATGCTGGACGAACCAAGTGGTTTGGAGCAGCCTGTGAGAGGATATGCAGTAGAAGATGCTGGTTATCAGGCTCCTGCGTCAGATCCTAGCCAGGTTCAGGTTTTGGTAAGCCCCACTTCGGATCGCTTGCAGTTGCTTGAACCATTTGCAGCTTGGGAAGGGACAGATCTGAAAGGTTTGAAACTCCTTATTAAGGCAAAAGGAAAATGTACAACGGACCATATTTCAATGGCAGGCCCGTGGTTGAAATACCGGGGACACCTTGATAATATCTCCAACAACATGTTGATCGGGGCGGTTAACTACTATAATGAGAAAACCAACACCATTAAGAATCAACTGACAAATCAATATGCGGAAGTTCCGGCGGTGCAGCGTGATTACAAAGCACATGGCATCGGAACGATCGTTGTGGGAGATGAAAATTACGGAGAAGGATCATCCCGCGAGCATGCCGCAATGGAGCCACGTTTCCTTGGTGTTCGAGCCATTTTAACCAAATCCTTTGCGCGTATCCACGAAACGAACCTGAAAAAGCAGGGAATGCTTGCATTAACGTTTGCCTACACAGCCGACTACGATAAAATTCAGGAAGATGATTCAATTGATATCCTCGGATTGGAAACATTCGCAGAAGGCCAGCCGCTAACAATCGTTTTGCATCACATTGACGGTACAAACGAAGAATTTCCGGTGAACCATACTTACAACGAGCAGCAGATTGAATGGTTCAAAGCAGGTTCTGCATTGAATATCATCCGCAGATCGGTTGGAGCAGCGTAGTTGTTGAGAATAGTATATAATGCAAAAAACTCCTGCGAAGGAGTTTTTTGCATTTAAAGGCATGTGGTTAACCCAGCATTCTTGCCTTTTGCCGTGTATAGGACTGAATAAAAAAGATGAACATTCCCATCATGATCGACACGTCGGCCATATTAAAAATGCCGGTTTGGAAAAAACCCAGGTTAATATGCAGAAAATCGGTTACTGATCCGTGAACGAGCCGGTCGTAAATGTTGCCGATCCCGCCGCCAATTGCGAAGCTAAGCGCCAGCGCGCTCATGAGCGTGAGGTTCCGCTTCATTAATATGTAAGCAACGCCAAAAAAGAGTACTATCAACGGAATAACGGATAGCAGAATCACTTTCAGCGTGTGCGGAAGTCCGCTGCCGATGCTCAGAAATGCTCCGGTGTTTTCCACATAAGTTATTGTTACGATGTCTTCTACAACGCTGATCGTCTGATAAAACCCCACATTTTTACGGATCACATTTTTCGAGATCTGGTCGCAGCCGATGTTGGCAATGAGTATCAGAAAAATAGAGATGTTCCTGACCAGCCGATCCGATTTTATTTCAAACATTTATTTTGACAAAGATTTAATGGATGCAACTTTCACTTCCTTGAATTCCACTTCCGAGCCTTCCGCCTGTAAAGCAATTTGTCCCTTCTGCGCTGTTGCATTATAACCATAATTAACCATCACTCCGTTCAGCCACACCTTAATTGAATTTTTTACGCATTCGATCGTCATTGAATTCCATTCGCCGAGCGGTTTTTCGGTTCCATCAGTCAGGTTGGGGATTCTTCTTAATTTGTCACCATTGACACCCCATTTTTCCTTTGGGCCGCGCCTTTTTTCCATATCAGGCACCGTAATGTCCTCCTGGATACACCAGAAATCCCCGGCATTCTGATTCATCATTTGAACCTCGATTGATTTGGGGAACATTTCATAAAGTGCACGGGGCGTTGAAACGAAAACCAGCGCACCGCAATTGCCCGGCTTGCCCGCGAAACGATACTGAAAAGTCAAGCGGAAATTTTCATATTGATCGTCGGTAATCAAATGCCCGCCCGGCGTTCCCAAACTTACCAATAAGCCATTGCGTACAATAAATGGCGTTTTCAAAGCCGGATCCTTATCCATATCGGGAACATCAATGTGCCAGCCTTTCAAGTCTTTGCCATTAAAAAGTGTTTTCGTCTGGCTCTGGGATTGGTGGGAAATGCTAAGCAAAAGCAGGCACAGGGACAAAAGTATTTGTTTCATCAATAAGGTTATTTCAGGTTTGGATATCATTTAGAACGGAAAAATTAAGCAATTATCAGCTGAGTGCAATCATCCCCGTATTAAATGTAGAAGATTAAGATTAAATTGAACGCTTCCATTTTGATATCATCGCTGCTATGAAAAAACTTTTTTACCTGTGCACGCTTCCATTTTTTGTGAATTATGCTTTTGCGCAAAAGATCAACTATGAAGTTTCATTCCCCAATCTCGTCCATCACGAAGCTAACGTTGCTGTGACGGTTACCGATGCACCGCAGAAGGAATTGACATTTCGCATGAGCCGTTCTTCACCCGGCCGTTATGCCACGCATGAGTACGGAAAGAATGTTTATGATGTAAAGGCTTTGGACAGAGCAGGTCAGGAAATTGCGGTTCAGCGTGTTGATGGCGATGTGTATAAAGTTTCGGGATTGAATGGTTTTGTAAAAGTGCAATACACGCTTTATGCCAATCACGCCGACGGAACTTACGCAGGCTTGGATCAGAATAGCATTCATTTGAATGCGCCAGCGACTTTTTTGTGGGTAAGGGAATTGCAGAAAGCACCTATCGAGGTAAAATTTAATTTACCGAAGGAAGGCCAATGGACCATTGCCACACAACTTAAACCAGGGGCGCAGCCAAACACATTCAGCGCGTCGGATCTGCAATATTTCATGGACTCGCCGATCAAGATCGGGAAACTCACCATAAAGGAATGGACGTTGAGTAACCCGGATAAAACGCCCGCTAAATTAAGGCTGGCGCTTGAAATTACGGGAAACGACTCATTAGCAGATGGTTTTGCTGCTAAAATCAAACGCATTACACAGGAAAGCCAGATGATTTACGGCGAGTTCCCGGCTTTTGATTTCAGGCAGTATACATTTTTGGCCAGCATAAATCCTTATGTGAAAGGAGATGGAATGGAGCACCGCAACAGTACAATGATCGCCCTTCCTGTTGCATTCAATGGCGGTAACGAATTGTTGGGTGTATTTTCTCATGAATTTTTTCACGCCTGGAACGTAGAGCGCATCCGTCCGAAAACACTCGAACCATTCGATTTTGAAAAGAGCAACATGAGCTTCGAGCTTTGGTTCGCAGAGGGTTTTACCCAATATTATGGTGACCTGATCTTGGCGCGGGCGGGTTTCATGTCGCCCGAGGAATACTGTCAGGAGTTGAGTTTCTTGGTGAATACCAAAGAAAATACAGCCGGTGCGAAGCGAATTTCTCCTGTTCAGGCCAGTAACAATGCGGTTTTTGTTGATGCGGGTGTATCCATTGACAAAACCAATTATCCCAACATTTACACTTCATACTATCCTTACGGCGCTTCCATTGCACTGGCGCTGGATCTGCAATTGCGTACACGTGGATTGACTCTGGACGGATATATGCAAGCCGTTTGGCGGAAACACGGAAAGCCGGAAGTGGCTTACCAGGTGAGCGATTTGCAGGACGTGCTGGTTACTTATAGTAAAGACAAAGCTTTTGCAGAAGGTTTTTTTGCAAAATATATCAATGGTTATGAGTCGTTCGATTACGCGCCGTTGCTCCAAATGGCGGGATTAACATTGAAAAAGGAGTTTGCTGGCAAGGCTTGGATCGGCGACGTTCGTTACAAGGAGGGAACGGAGCTTACCATTTTGTCCAACACCATCATTGATTCACCTTTATACATTGCGGGACTGGACATTGACGACAAGATTCTGAAACTGGGCGGCAAAGCAGTGGCAACGCAGGCGGAGTTAACCGCTATTCTCAATGCGCACAAGCCTGGCGAACAAATTGCCGTCGAATATAGCCATCGCGAAAACGTCAAACTGGGGATGATCACATTGGTAGAAAATCCAAAATGGGTCGTGCAAACGAACGAAACTGCCAGCTTGCCGGTAACCGAGGAAATGAAAAAATTCCGCAAAGATTGGCTAGGGGGTAAGATTAAGTAAATAGTTGTGAGTTTTTAAAGCAAAAAAGCCGAAGCTTAGCTCCGGCTTTTTTGCTTTTTGAGAGGTTAGCTATTGAGCAATTAGCAGTTTTCTAACATCCGTTGTTTTACCATTTTTAATTTGAATTAAATAGATGCCGGCCGGAGCATTCGGCAGCTTGATTTTCTCGTCATGCGTCCCATTTCCTTTCACTTTGGACGTATGCCAAACCCTTCCACGAATATCGGTAACCGTGATGGTTCCTTCGTCGTCATTGGAAAGACTGAACTTCGCATTGAATTCGCCCGGCGATGGGTTAGGGAATACATTCAGGCGTTCGTCCGGCCCTGCCAACTTGAACAAGTTTTCAGGCACACCCATTCTAGCATTTGATCCTGAGTTTGTTACGCAAAGTTTATCCTGCCGGATGCTGGGGCCATTCAATCCCTGAATGCGGACTGTGTTGTTGCCAGCGGCAAGCGTTATATTAAAGACCACTTCGCGGAAAACAATGTTCCAGGTATGCGTGGCGGGAACATTAGTGGAAGCGATAGCCGTATTGCCATTGACCGAGATTGCAATATTAGGGGTTGAGCTCGCAGAGTAGCGTAGTTTAAGCTGATAAACTCCCGCACTTGGCACCCCATTTACAGCGTAATCCACGTAGTGATTGTAATCCTCTTTAACTCCTCTGGTGCTGCCGTTGGAAGCATTCGGATCGCCGGTAGTGGCGCCGTTCCCGCTTTGATTCTCAGATTCGAGGCAGAGGCTGAAATTACCGCCCACAGGTGGATTGCAGTTGGTAATGGTTAAAGTTACCGTTGCCGTTTTGTCCGCACAGCCACCTTTGGAAGCTTTTACGGTGTAAGTGTAAGAGCCGTTTGCACCCGGAGCTGTAATGTTAATCGAGCTTCCCGTTTGATTAATGCCGTTTCCGCTCCACGTGTAAGTGACGCCTGCGCAATCTGCTCCTGTGCAGCCGGACGATAATGTGACATTTGCCAAACAAGCCGGAGCTGTATTCGAAGCACTAGCCGTAATGTCAAAAGCACAAGTTGGCTGCGAGTTGGCCACCTGGATGTTCACATTCACTGTCTTACTCGCACAGCCGTTTTTGGAAGCGGTTAGCGTATAAGTGTAGCTTCCTGGGGCAGCTGGTGCATTGATATTGGCCGTTGCGCCTGATGCATTGGCGCCATTGCCTGTCCATGCGTAAGAAACGCTTCCGCAATCGCCGCCTGTGCAATTAGCATTGAAACTGATCTGCTCCTGCGGTGCATATGTTCCTTTGTTGGCACTTGGCGCAAGGTTGAAATTACAAGTTGGCTCCTGCGGATTCTGGCCGCCAGGACCCGTCACGCATATTTTATCCTGCCGAATGCTGTATCCGGGCAATCCCTGGATCCGGAGCGTATTGTTGCCCTGGTTAAGCGTCACATTAAATGTTTCCTCACGCCAAACAATGTTCCAGGAGTAAGTAGGAGGGAAATTGGCCGATGGCAACACCACATTTCCATTCACCGAGAAACTTCCCTGTGCGGCGCCATTGGCATAATAACGAACCTTCACCTGATGTGGTCCGGTCGCTTTTACGCCGTTGATTGCGTAGTCGACATAATGGTTGTAATTATCTTTCTCACCTCTTGTGCTGCCGTTGGAAGCATTCGGGTCACCGGTAATAGCACCGTTTCCATTTTGACTCTCAGCTTCCAGACAGGCGCTGAAAGGATCATTGCCAACAGGCGGCGTGCAATTGGTAATGTTTAATGTTACCGTTGCCGTTTTGTCCGCGCATCCACTTTTGGAAGCTTTAACGGTGTAGGTGTAAGAACCGTTTGCGCCCGGAGCCGTGATGTTAATCGAGGTTCCCGTTTGATTAATGCCGTTTCCGCTCCACGTGTAAGTGACGCCCGAGCAATCTGCTCCTGTGCAGCCGGACGATAATGTGACATTTGCCGAACAAGCCGGAGCTGTATTGGAAGCGCTAGCCGTAATGTCGAAAGCACAAGTTGGCTGCGAATTGGCCACCTGGATGGTCACATTCACTGTCTTACTCGCGCAGCCGTTTTTGGAAGCGGTTAGCGTATAAGTGTAGCTTCCTGGGGCAGCTGGTGCATTGATATTGGCCGTTGCGCCTGATGCATTGGCACCATTGCCTGTCCATGCGTAAGAAACGCTTCCGCAATCGCCGCCTGTGCAATTAGCATTGAAACTGATCTGCTCCTGCGGCGCGTAAGTTCCTTTGTTGGCACTTGGCGCAAGGTTGAAATTACAAGTTGGCTCCTGCGGATTCTGGCCGCCAGGACCCGTCACGCATATTTTATCCTGACGAATGCTGTATCCGGGCAATCCCTGGATCCGGAGCGTATTGTTGCCCTGGTTAAGCGTCACATTAAATGTTTCCTCACGCCAAACAATGTTCCAGGAGTAAGTAGGAGGGAAATTGGCCGATGGCAACACCACATTTCCATTCACCGAGAAACTGCCCTGTGCGGCGCCATTGGCATAATAACGAACCTTCACCTGATGTGCTCCGGTCGCTTTTACGCCGTTGATTACGTAGTCGACATAATGGTTGTAATTATCTTTCTCACCTCTTGTGCTGCCGTTGGAAGCATTCGGATCACCGGTAATGGCACCGTTTCCGTTTTGACTCTCAGCTTCCAGACAGGCGCTGAAAGGATCATTGCCAACAGGCGGCGTGCAATTGGTAATGTTTAATGTTACCATTGCCGTTTTGTCGGCGCATCCGCTTTTGGAAGCTTTTACGGTGTAAGTGTAAGAGCCGTTTGCGCCCGGAGCTGTGATGTTAATCGAGGTTCCCGTTTGATTAATGCCGTTTCCGCTCCACGTGTAAGTGACGCCCGCGCAATCTGCTCCTGTGCAGCCGGACGATAATGTGACATTTGCCGAACAAGCGGGGCTTATATTGGAAGCATTTGCCGTGATCTCAAAAGCACAGGACGACTGGCCGTTGCACCCGCCATCCATCATGGGACAGAAGTAGGTGTCCAGCCAGGCCAACCGTTGTGTAATGTAATTGTTCACATAGGCCAGCCCGCCCGACCGGTTGGGACCACCGTAATTATCTTGCGAAACCGCAGCATCGCGCTCGTAAATAAGATTGGAATTCAGTAGATTATAGTTCGATTGGAAGCGGTTTTTCAAGTTGGCTTCTGTCAATAAATTCTGTCTGAGCTGGAAATAACGGGTTGCGAGTTTGTTCTTGAAACCGTCCGGGTTCGTGCGGAAGAGCTTTTTGAAAAGGCCATTTTGCCGGTCTCCCTGGGTCTTGTTGCTGCGCACTCCATCCGGGAAATAGCCCCAGGCTCCATCGAGATCCCACGGGATAAAAAACCAGGGCTGCCCCTGATCGTAACGGCCGATAAAATAATTTTTCTCCATGTTGTCCTCCACCGACAGCAGGTTCAGAAAAATAAAGTAGTCGATCACATTTTCCTGCTTGAACAAGTTCCAGATATTGGCCTTGAAATCGGCATCTGACGATTCTATAACGGCTTTCAACAGGTTATGATGGTTATTCCAATCGCTATAATCGGGATATTCCAGTTCCCAGCTCTGCCAATCTTCTGACCCGGGCGCAGGCTTTGCTACACCAATTCCCTCCCACGCGGCCGACAGGGACCAGTCATCTGCTTTGAATAACTCACCTCTCGTTACATCGCCGTCATTCTTTTTCAGCTGCAACTGCTTGCGGTCCATATCCTCACCGATCATATACACACCTTTATATGATTTGTTCATGAAGACTTCCACATATTTGGTCCGGATGGACGAAAATGCGGAAGGTTCAGATGCCGCATAATAGAGCTTGTGCATGTCGATCCAGAGATTGTGGGATACATTGTTTGTAGACCTCAACTCTTCATTCCACATTCCAAAAAACAGCCAGCGCTTATCGCTTCTTAATCCCAGGATGGATTCATCCTTATTTTTGCCCTGGGCATCCTTGAACTGGACCCTGTAATTTTTTTTCGGGAAAAAAGATGAGCTGTTACCCCTTATGCGTATCGCCATGTTGGAAATCAGCGGGGTAGTTGTTGATTCGGCAATGGATATCCCACCCGGAATTTCTTCTTCGAGGTTGATCTGAGACGGATCAGGCACTTCCAGGTTTACCAGAGGCAGCTGGGTAAAGTACAGAGAATATTGCTGGCCACCATTGGTGATCAAGTACTTAACACCGTGTGAAAGTGTTGAAATGTTGCCAGGGAAAGTAAAAACCTTCGCCCCGAACTGCATTTGAATGGGCGAGCCTGTAATTTGAGAAGGATTTGGCAGTTGATTGCAAACGATCATCTTGCGCCCCTCGTCAATGTAAAATCTGTAATTGTCGGCGGGGATCTGTGCATGGACGCATAAACATTGCAGCCAGAAAAGGGTCAGGTAAAAGAGGTTTCTCATGACGTATTATTTTTGTGTGATAAACACCGCCCAATATCAGGAGAGTGCATATCAAACTTAATATATTTATACGCCACAGCCTTACCGAATAATAACTGGAAGTGACCGATAGTTCATCACTTTTTAGTCAAAATTCACATATTGTAGAAATCGTTTAACAGCCTTAATAGAATGATTTTAGCCCCAATTCCAAATATTCCCAACCCCATCGTCACTGGATATTTTGACGCCTGAACTATTGTTTTTCGGATAGATATTTCCAATATCGTTTGGGCACGTGGCGAATGTGAAGTTTCATGTTCTTCCTCGCCGGAATGTTCACGCTTCGGAAGTAATCTTTCCATAGCAAAGCATAAAGTTCTTCTTTCGGATCCAAAACATTTGCAGGCAGCGCATTAAGCGCCGGCGACATTTCCGCAGTAAAGTCAAATGTAATTTCCTCGACTTTTTCAAGATCGTAAAACAATCCGTACTTTCTCTTCAAGTCATAGATAATCCACTTTTGATCGGCGTAGCGATTTTTGAAATGATCAATAAGCAGCGGGAGGACATTGAAGTCAGGCTCGATATGGGCGTAAAAAATCTCGTCTGCGGTTTTCTGAAAACGGATGAATGCTTCCATCCGATGTTTTTCACGATGGACTTTATGGCTCATCTGAGAAATTTCCAAAACATAACGGTTTCCAAAATTCGCTTCTGCTCCGCGCGCATTATCAATGATATAGCGTATGAATTCAAACAGATCCTGATAAGTGGCAGGCTGCTCGGAAAGGAAAGATTTGTAAATTGATTTCATCCAGTTGCTATCCAATTTCCCGGCCAAACCTTTCCAAACGCGGTTCGCCTTGACATCATCACTGATGACATTGAACGCTTCCTTAAAAACATCAGGCACATAATGCACCTGGCTGACGATTTTTACGTCCCCGGATTTTTTCTGATAACAATCAAAAACAGCAGTAAGCAAACCCTCTAAACTCCCGTCGAACACGAATATTTCCATCAGAAAATAGAAAGCTGGTTTTTGGGTGTCTTGTTGTATTTACTGCTGCTTTCGGATAAAATTAACCCTTTAATGTGCCCGGCCTCGTAGTCGCGGAGCTGCAAAGGGCTATCGGCGTATCTTATAAAATGTTTAGCCTTATTAAATGAAATACCGATCTTTTTCAGTTGATCCTGATGCAACCTTCCGAATTTTCTGGCCTGCACAATCTTCAATGCGGAAGCCACGCCAATGCCAGGAACGCGCATGATCATTTTGTAATCGGCAGTGTTTACGTCAACAGGGAATTGTTCAAGATGCCTTAATGCCCAACTTAATTTTGGGTCAATGTCAACTTCCAGATTAGGATGCGCATCATTCAAAATCTCTTTAATGTCAAAACCGTAAAATCGCATGAGCCAGTCCGTTTGGTATAAGCGATTTTCCCTGATTAAGGGTGGTTGAGAGCCTATTATGGGCAATCGTGAATCGTTACTGATGGGAATGTAGCCGGAATAGTAGACTCTTTTCAAGGAAAAATTCTTGTAAAAACTATCCGCCATATGCATGACTTCCTTATCCGATTCAGGCGTTGCGCCAATGACCATTTGTGTACTCTGTCCGGCAGGAACAAACTTTGGAACTGCCTTTATAAGGGCCTTCTCGTCCGAAAACTGGGTAATGGTTTGCTGAATATAGCCGAGCGGTTTCTTCACATCTTCATGTGATTTTTCCGGGGCGAGTAATTTTAAGCCCGACTCTGTCGGCATTTCCAGGTTAATGCTCATGCGGTCTGCGTACAAACCCGCTTCCTTCAACAATTCTTCGCTGGCGCCCGGGATTGTTTTCAAGTGGATATATCCGTTGAACCGCTGCTCATTCCGAAGTTTTTTCACAATCCGAACGAGGCGTTCCATTGTGTAATCGGCATTTTTGAAGATGCCTGAGCTCAGAAAAAGGCCTTCGATATAATTACGGCGATAGAAATTCATCGTCAGTTCAACCACCTCGTCAACCGAAAAAGCAGCGCGTTTTACATCATTGCTACGGCGGGAAACGCAGAATGCGCAATCATAGATGCAATGGTTGGTCAGCAAAATTTTAAGGAGCGAAACACATCGGCCGTCCTCTGTGTAAGTGTGGCAAATTCCCGTTCCCTCTGCATCGCCTAAACCTTTATTCTCATTTTTCCTATTACTGCCACTGGATGAGCAAGATACGTCGTACTTTGCTGCATCCGCCAAAATTTCCAACTTTTCACGAATCCTCTCGAACATAGAATTTTTTCCAATAAGTTGTCCTGCACTAAAATATTGTGAAGTACTAACCAGTTATAACAACGATATTTGCGTTATGATAGTGCAATATAGTATCAAAACTTTGATACTAATAAGATCTTTAATAATAAAAACGTTCCAGATGAATTTCGGTCGTGCTGAGATTTTTTTACACATTTTTTTCGCTTCAATTTGCTCTCTCGCATATGCGCAGCCGGAAGAGCCCAAAGTGACCCGCTACGACGGAAAAGTGAGCCAAAAGATCGTCATGACGAAGGATTCACCCATTTACGACCACGCTTCCGGCAAGCGTATCAGTTATGCGGTTTATGATGAAATGCTCCGGAAAAATCCCGGCGTGTACAGGACACAGCCCATTTTTGATAAATATGGAAAGGCTTCTGCTTTTGAAATCGTAAAGAAAAGCCAGCTCCTGATCCAGGGCAATGGTGCAGTCATGCAAAATTCCGATCTGATGCCCGAAGTAGGGGAGCCATTGCCTCCGTTTGTAATGCACGGACTGGATGGAAAGGAATACAATTCGGAAAAATTGAGGGGGAAATATGTATTGCTGGGCTTTTGGGTCAAGTTTGAAAAACCGCTTTATACATTCGCCAGCACAAAAGTAATCTCCACTTTTATTGATGAAAACCGTAAAAGAGGAATCGAGATCGTATCATTAGGCACTACTTTAAACACGGAAGATGAGTGTCTGGAGGCGATCCCGAAACGGAATTGTGGCTTCGTTCCCGTCCCGGAATCGTATGGTTTTAATCAGCGTTACAAGATCAGCGAAACGCCTTATTTTATATTATTGGATAAAAAAGGCAACATCAAAGCCATGGCGCCGCATACTGAATTTTCTACGATCAGTGAGTTGGTTTTAAGATAGGCTAATGTGCAAGGACTTTTGCTCAATCTTTACCCCAATTGTCCGCTGATCCGGTTGTAAATGCCGGTTGGCTGCCAAATTCTTGTTTCTCCCAGAAACATTCTCCGCGATGTGCGGTAAAATTGAAAGTGGTGTTCCTCGAGGCAACTTATTGCAAAATCGTTATCCGTGGGCAGCACCGCCGCTGCCTCATCCATAGCCCTTCGTTTGATCAATGCTGCGCCCGCAGCCTCAGAAATGGCGATAATAGGCCCATCGCCCCATTCCGGAATGTAAAACCCCTGAACTTGCGAATCGACAACATATAGTAAGGAAGATTTGGCAAAATCAGAAATCACACCGCTGCGATCTTCGCCGGAAACCTGCTGGTCAACATCAAAGATTTGATCCAGATAATTTTCTTCAAACTGCACGATATGATTGGAAAAAGAGGTCACCGGCGCGCCTCCCGTTTTGCGCATATGCGTATAAGTGGTTTCAACCTCAAACCCTAGTTTTGCATATACCGGATAACCATACTCGGTGGCATCCAGGTAAATCGTTTTATATTTAGTCCGGTCGATGTTCGCAATCAGATCTTGTGTAATGGCATTACCGAGCCCTTTTTTCCGATGAGCGGCATGAACAACAATACACGCAAGCCACACCGTGTCCGCATGCGTAATGGCCGTGCCGATCGCAATAAGCTCACCGTTTTCAGAAATTTTGATCGGATGGCAATGCGGAGATGGGATGAAATATGCGAAACGGGGAGTCAAATCGCCCCAGTCTGCGGGCTGCATGGCAGGCAATTGCGGTAAGTCGGCTGTGAGAAATTTAGAACTTTTCATGTAAGGCTAATGATGCTTTCTAGTCGCTAAATACCTAAAATTATGCTTTGAACTCACGGGAGGCGATAAATATTTATATTTTTATCAATCCATTCCAAAATTCTTATTCCATGGAAATCATTAAAGCCGCAGATGTCAGACAGTTTCTCGAGGATCAAAAATCAGTCATTGTAGATGCCCGGGGCGGTCCGGATGCATTTGAACGTTTCCGCTCCGCACACATTGAGAATGCACTTTTTGTGAATTTGGAAACAGATCTTTCGGTAAAATCGGACAATGCTGCGGACGGGGGCAGGCACCCTTTGCCAGCACCCGTAACTTTTGGGGAATTGCTAGGGAATTTAGGCATCACGCCAGAATCAACGGTAATTGCTTATGATGATAAAAAAGGCGCAAACGCTGCTGCACGTTTTTGGTGGATGCTAAAAGCGGCAGGTCACAAAAAAGTTTACGTAGTGAGCGGTGGGATCGAAGCTCTTCAAAAAGCCGGATTTCGGATGACGAAGGGGGCTGCTCCAAAGCCCGCTGCGGCTCCGCCATACAACTTTGTTGATTATCAGTTGCGTTACGTAGATGCCGATGAGGTCGCAGACGCAACCGAAAACCCTGATTTCCTCGTGATCGACGTGCGCGAAAATTACCGGTTTGTGGGTGAAAGCGAGCCGATTGATTTGGTGGCGGGACATATTCCGGGGGCTGTGAACATTCCATTTGCAGGAAATCTGGATAAGGACGGCAACTTTTTATCCAGTTCAGAATTGGCTGAAAAATACAAAAGCGCATTAGGCACACGGGACCCGAAGCATGTGATTGTGCATTGCGGATCCGGCGTTACGGCTTGTCATACATTATTGGCGCTTGCCGACGCTGGTTTGGAAGGCGCAGCCCTGTACGTAGGCTCATGGAGTGAATGGTCGCGTAACGACAGGCCCGTCGCAACAGGGAATTGATGTTTGCAGTCTATTCGATTCCGCGCCGAAAGGAATTTTGTTGCTATTTTTTTTGTCGCCGTTCAGTAACTCAAAATAGCCGCATATGGGGAAACGGACTTTCTTTGTACAAAGAAAATATCGCAATAAACCCTTGAAAACGCGACAATGGGCGCCTATGTAATGAATTCTGCTGAACTATTGGAATTGAATAATTATCCCAATCCGCAATACGTGGGAGCGGATCATTATGCCACGCGGGGCAGCGATTTTACCTGTTTTCATGAGACGAAAGTAGGGACACTCCGGTTTAAGAATTCGCTTTTTCCTCATATGCACGTCATGGATCTGCGGTGGAGCACCAATCAGGAGCTTACGCTGATTGGAGCGGATCTTAGCGATAATGTTAATATCAATTTCCACATGGCAGGGAAGCTCAATACCCGTTTCAAAGGCCTTGCAGAAGAACTGAAAATGCGGCCGAAAACGCATAACCTGGTTTTTTCACCTATGGACGGCGATATCAATCATGTGCAAGCCAATTCGGAGCTTGAAATGTTCCACATTAGTTTTAATAAAACTTTTTTTGCCGACATTATAGGTTGCGATGACGCCTGGAGCGAGCAAGTGTTGAATAACCTATTTTTCAACAGACCATTTTCCGGCGTGACCGGAACGCTGGACATTACGCCGCAAAAGTTGTTGTTAATCAAAGAATTAAGGGATTGCAGCTCCACTGGCCCATTTCGAAATTTAATGATCCAATCCAAAACGCTTGAATTACTGGGACATCAAATTAACCAGTTCAGATCTCCCAATTCCGTCCATGACGAAATTAAACCGGATGAAGCTGAGAAATTGCACCGCCTCAGGGCGTATCTGGACACACATTTCCTGGATGATCTGAGCCTCACCCAATTGAGCCGTGTTTGCGTGTTGAATGAATTTAAGGTCAAGAAAGGCTTCAAGCTGCTTTTTGGGACGACTGTATTCAACTATTTGCGCAAGAAGAGGATGGAATATGCTGAAAAACTTTTGCTGGACTGTTCGCTATCTGTGGAAGAAGTAGCCCATATACTGGGATATGAGCATGCCCACCATTTTTCTGCGGCTTTCAAAAAACATAATAATACAAGTCCATCGAAATATAAAAGCAGTAAACGCTCTGCACTTTTTTAAGCCTGTTTCAGAGTTATGTTCCCAAAATACAAGCTCCTCGCGTCAACCGCCACCATCGTATTGACTTCGTTTACATTCCTATTTATTGCCGACTGGGAAATTAGCAAAGGTTACACCATTCATTTCGATGGGAAATATGCAAAAGGATCTTTCTCAGATCTCAGTGGCCTGATTACTTTTGATCCTGAACATCCGGATGCAGCTAAATTTGATGTTGTGATAAAAGTAGCCTCCATTGAAACGGGCAACGATCTGAAAAATAAGCATGCAAAAAGCGACAAATGGTTTGACGCTGAGCGGTTTCCGGAAATACATTTCACCTCGACTAAGGTGGCCAGGATCGATTCAGCGTTTGTCGTTGAAGGAATGTTAGAATTGCATGGAATAAGGAAGGAAATCGCCATTCCCTTCACATTCAGGCAACAAGAATCAGGCTCAATGTTCTACGGCAAGTTCAAAGTCCACCGGGGCGATTTCGGAATTGGCAAAACCCACGGTAAGGAGTCAGACTCAACGCTGGTTGAGGTTTCAGTGCCGGTTACTGCCAAATAACGGCACAAGAAATGTTTAGAAATAATTGTACAAATCAATTTCAAGAATATTTGGTATGATTATTTTTTTAAGTGAATGATAACAATTTATTAACAGCCATGAAGAGTCACATAATGTGCCATTATAAAGACGGGGCACTGGTTTTTTGCACCACAAACAGTTATTCATATAGTAAAGCGCATGAGATCCTGGACGTATTCAATTTACTGGGTCTGGTCTCTAAATTGCGTGTCAAATCTTCCAATTTGTTTGGCGTTGTCGGCCGCTTACATGTAGACTATGATCCTTTCCAGCATGAGCCGGGAAAGTGGAGCGAGGTCGTTTCCGAACTTGTCCGCAACAAAACTTTCCTGGAAGAAAAGCTCGAAGCATTTTAGCGTTTATTGAGCTCTTCAAGCTGCTTTACCAAGTCATTTAAGTCTTTTTCCGCTGTTTGCAGCGAATTCAACTCATCCGTTTCCACGACACTTTCTGCGGGATCGTCAAAGTTTTTTGTTTCCTCCATCACTTCTGGATTTTCGCGGTTTTCCTGTGAGAACTCGGTGGCCAGATCCAGATTCGTTTTTTCAAATTCAATTTGCTGGCGCTTGGCAAAAATTTTCTCTTCCAGGTCTTTTTTCAAATCTTGTGAAGTGTTCATTCGCAGTTTTTTTGTTTCAAATCCAACTGAAAAAACCAGGCCACTTTACCTTCTGCTCAATAGTGCTACCGTTTATTCATTGGTTTGCAACTAAAATTTTGGGATTCATAAAATTTGTCAGGGTGGCCTAAAGTCATTTTCAAATTTTCGTAAACCTAAAATTCAGATCATGAAACAGCATTATAAAACAGGTGTTTACATCATTTTCTTTCTCATATTATTTGTGGCTTATGTCGTGAAAATGCGTGAGCTGAACTCCGGCAAGTCTAAGCCGAATAGGCTAACTCCTTTAAAATCAAACAGCAAAGAGCAGCCCAGCATTGTCCCGGACAGCACCATAAGCAGCATTCAGCAAAGCCTGGCCAAGCGGGAATACAACATTTCTTTCGACTCCGAAAAGAACACATTGCAAAGCCCCAACCGGAAGCAAGGCCTTCGCGCGTACTATAAACCGGGCGAGCTTACGGTAAACAACCGCGTTGATTCGGCAGGCCATAACTTCTCCTTGAAACTGGTTAATGAAGGCATCTTCGCGGATGGCAAAAAAATCCTTTCACCACAATCAAATGCAAAACTTGAAAATGCAGACAATACACTGCAAATCAAACACAAAGGCTTCATTGAAGAGTTTGTCAATAACGAGGAAGGCGTCCGCCAAAACTTCATCATCGACTCTGCACCCATCGACACGAAGGAATTGCAGGTAAGGTTATCCGTAAAAGGTTTGGAGGTTCATGACTTGAAAAATAATGAGCTGCAATGTTATGCTGAAAATAAAGAAGGCAAACTGACCAGCAGCCTGATTTATAAAGACATTAAGTGCTGGGATGCGGACGGGAAAATATTGCCCGCAACGTTGCGCTATGAAGATGGACTTGTAATGCTAAGCGCTAATGTGCAAAGCGCCGCTTACCCGGTGACCATTGATCCCATTGTTGTAAACGGAAACCCAACCAATGCCAATGCAATCGTGGAAAGCAACCAGATCGGCGCTCAGGCTGGTTACGCAGTATCTTCGGCCGGGGATGTGAATGGCGACGGATACAGCGATGTGCTGGTAGGGGCGCCTTTCTTCGATAGCGGGGAGACTAATGAGGGCGTTGTGTTCGTATACCATGGTTCGGCCTCGGGACTGAGCGCCAATGCGGCGGTAACCTTGCAAGGCAACCAAAACGAAGCCCAGTTCGGCACCAGCGTTTCTTCTGCTGGTGATCTCAATAAAGATGGATATAGTGACGTCCTTGTCGGTGCTCCTTTCTATACCAAAGGTGAGACCAAAGAGGGCGCGGCAATGGTGTACTACGGCTCTGCATCGGGTTTGAACAGCGTAGCGACAATCCTGGAAAGCAATCAGCTAAATGCCAAATTTGGCAGGGCCGTTGAAGGACTTGGCGACGTAAATGGCGATGGTTTCAGCGATGTTATCGTTGGTGCTCCTTTGTATGACAAAGGGCAGGCCGATGAAGGCGCTGCTTTTATTTACCATGGCTCAGCGGCTGGCATTAACCTGTTGGCCGCCAACATTCTCGAGAGTAATCAGGAAAAAGCGCAGTTTGGCTATTGCTCTGCGGGAGCTGGCGATGTAAACGGGGATGGCTACAACGATGTACTCGTGGGCGCATATGCCTACGACAAAGGACATGAAAACGAAGGCGCCGTATTTGTACATCTGGGCTCTGCCGTTGGCATTAACAACAACGCCTCCGTGGTCTTAGAAGGCAATCAAATCAATGCTCAATATGGCTGGTCTGCTGCAACAGCCGGTGATGTGAATGGTGATGGCTATTCCGACATCATGGTTGGGAGCTATTTATACGACTATGGGCAAACAAACGAAGGCGCAGTCTTTGTCTATCATGGATCTGCTCAGGGCATCAAAGCAAGTGCAGCCCTCAGGTTAGAAAGTAATCAACCCGAAGCAAAGCAGGGCATTGCAGTGGCCTGCGCCGGAGACGTCAACGGGGATGGTTACAGCGACGTAATGATCGGCATCTGGCAATATGACAAAGGCGAAAGCAACGAAGGAGCAGTTGTACTGCACCACGGCTCACCCAATGGCCTGATATCCTCACCTGCATCCACACTTGAAAGCAACCAGGCCGATGCTGGATTGGGATGGTCTGTTAAGAGCGCTGGGGATGTGAATGGGGATGGGTATAGCGATATCATCACGGGCGCGAATACTTATGATAAGGGGCATGTGGATGAGGGGGCGTCGTTTGTTTGGATGGGGCGTCCAGCGGGCGTGCTAAACTGGAAAATGAAAGTAATAGAATGCAAGAATGATCAAGCAGAACTAGGATTTGTTGTCGCTGGCGCAGGAGACGTAAATAGCGATGGATACGATGACTTTTTAGTTGGAGCGCCTAACTTTGATAATGGCCAGAACGATGAAGGAGCAGTTTTTGTCTATCACGGTTCATCAAATGGTGCAAATGATGTAATAACAACTCAACTAGAAGGTAATCAGATTAATGCGACATTTGGAAAGTCGGTTTCCCAGGCTGGCGATGTCAACGGCGATGGATTTGATGACGTGATTGTAGGAGCGATAGGCTACAGTAATCAGCAGACCAATGAGGGCGCAGCTTTTGTATACTATGGCTCAGCTTCGGGCATTATAGCTAACAAACTGACTATTCTAGAAAGTGATCAGGCCACTGCCTGGATGGGAAGCTCTGTGTCCAGTGCGGGCGACGTAAACGGAGATGGATTTAGCGATGTAATTGTTGGTTCTCCTAATTTTTCATCTGAATTTTCTACTGAGGGAGCCGCCTTTGTATTTCACGGTTCGGCAAATGGTATAATTCAAGCTTATAATGTGAAATTGAAAGGTGGGCAAGCAGCTGCTCATTTGGGCTATTCCGTAGCTAGCGCAGGCGACGTCAATGGGGATGGATTTTCTGATGTGATTGTCGGCTCTCCTTTTTTTACAAACGCCCAGAATACAGAAGGTGCTGCAATTATTTTTCATGGATCTGCAAATGGAATAACAAGCTTGCCTGCCACTATAATTGACTCTAATGTAGCTGAGTCTAATTTTGGAGGGAGCGTAGCATCAGCGGGCGATGTTAATGGTGATGGCTATTCTGACATTATTGTTGGCGCAATTCACTATACAGATTGGCAGAACAATCAATATAAAAAAGGTGCTGCATATGTTTATTATGGAAGCTCTTCAGGAGCAAGCTTAAATCAATTTACTTTTTTGGAAGGTAACCAAGCCTATTCTCGTATGGGGGGGAGTGTCGCTAGCGCAGGGGATCTAAATGGAGATGGTTATGGCGACATTGTGATAGGTGTAGAAAATTACACTGATGTAGAAGTTGCAGATGCAGGAGCTGCTTTTATTTACTATGGATCTGCATTCAAAATAGCGTCAGGATCCGTGCCGAATGATATCCTCAAAAATACTGACAGCAAAGATTTTGATTTTTTTGGTAAATCTGTTGCTAGCGCAGGTGACATTAACGGTGATGGATATGGCGACCTCGTTTTAGGTGCTCCACTGTATAACAATGGAGGCGTCGAAGGTGGCGCAGCATTTATATATTACGGAAACAACGGCAACAATAACAAAAACCTCCAAAACAACCTCCGCCTCTATAACTCCAACCTCACAACCCCCATCAACCAATCCCAAAAAGCCAAAGATGACTTTGGCGCTGGACTCTACGCCAAATCATTCCTGGGTAAAAACAAAGGCAAGCTGGTTTGGGAGACGAAGGCTATGGGGCAGGGGTTTTCGAAAGGGACCAATGGTGTAATTACGAATAGCACGATGTCGTCCGGTTCGCAGAATGCTTATGCTAGTTTGGGGTTGACTGGGACGGAGCTGAAAAGTGTCATTGCTAAGCAGGGATCTGCAACCAAAGTTCGGGTGCGGGTAAAGTATGATCCTGCGCTTGCCTTAACCGGCCAGCTTTACGGACCGTGGCGTTACTTGCCTGCTTACCTCGTGGGTAACAGCATTGCGCCCGCGCCGGAGGATGTTGTGGACGACATGTCGGAGACTGTGAAGCAGAAGGTGGACGAGTCTTTGGCTAGGAAGAAAGGAGAATCTCTTTACGTATATCCTAATCCGGCATCTGATCGGTTGATGTTGAAAATGGATGGATCGGAGCGGATTAGGAGTGTGCAAATGTTGACGGTTGAGGGGCGTTCGGTTTACCGTTCACTGACACCGGTTTCTGAAATTGACGTCAGGAATGTGGCTGCGGGGAATTATATTTTATTGGTTACGCACTTGGATGGCTCGACAAGCACAAGGAAAGTGGTCATTGAAAAGTAGCGCTGACTGAAAAGTAATACTAAGCAAGACGAGTCGTACCGAGCTATACGCATAGAAAAATCCTTCTGATTTCAGGAGGATTTTCTATTAGGTATAACAAGAGTGCGGCTCTCATTTATACCAAAATCGCCACGTCCGGGTCGGTGAAACTTTGTAAGCTGTTGGAGGAATAGCCAAGCCCGACGCGCTTTCCCGTGTTTTCTGCCTGCTCCAGGAGTTGGAATACTTTTTCTTCACCTTCAAGCTGGAGCGCCTGATATAAAATATTCCCGTAATAAAATTCCTGGGAACCCAGGCCGTTTTTCAAAGCAGCCAATTGGCAACGGTCAAAAATTTCCTTTCCTGTCATGGGTTCGCAGCGTTTGGATTCATCTGGTATCATTCTGGCCAAAAGATGCGCAAAATAAACCCAAAGTTGCATGGTTTAAACCAAATGTTTTGGCAACGGAATATCCTGGCTTAATTCGTCGGGAACGGGAGCGAGATATATTGTCTGAATAGGAATAAGGCCCGACCAGATCGGCAGCTCCAAATCTTCCTCTTCATCCTTCGGCATTCCTGACCTGGTTTTGGCGCACGCTTCGTCGAACGAGAATGCCAGCGCGGTGGTTTTTCTGACTTCACTGTCTTTCATCGGGCGCAGATAATCCCAGCTGTCAGGGACGATCTTGTTCGTAAGCCATTCAAATGCAGCCCTTTTCGTGTCGAAATCTTCTACCTTTTCAGCATTTGAAAAAATAATAACCGATCTGTAATTGACCGAATGACTGAACGCAGATTTAGCAACAACCAGCGCGTCTGTGAGCATAACCGTGATGCAGACGGGAATGCCTTTCTCAATTTCCCTGATAAAATGACTGCCTACGGAGCCATGAATGTATATTTTATCTTCATAACGCACGAATGCGGTCGGGATGGAAAATGGGCGGTTGTCCACTGAATAGCTGATTGTGCAGAACAGCGCTTCATCAAGAATGGAGCAAATTACTTCATGGTCCTGTGTTGATCTTTTGGCTAGTCTGCTTGGTGCGAGGTGGGCTGGGGGAGCGCTCATGGGTTTTGTTTTTTAACAAAAATATGCTGAAATTGGATGCGTAAAAGAGTCCAATATTTAGAAACAAAGTGGTCCAATTATGGTTCAGGTCCTCTCTACTTTGCTGCTTGTAGAAAAGAAAAGCAAACAGCCCGTGTATCTCCAAATCGCCAATCAACTTATGGCGCTGATCCGCAACGGAACATTGCAAACTGGTTACAGGCTGCTCAGCACCAGGCAATTGGCAACATTGCTACAAGTGCACAGACGCACAGTTGTGCAAGCTTACGACGAGCTGCTGGCACAGGGCTGGCTGGAAAGTCACACAGGCAATGGTACATTCGTAGCCAAACACTTGCCTGAAATTGAATTCTCTCAAAAGCATCATGGAACCGAAAAGACCCTAGTGCCTGCTGAAAAGGCAGGTTTCAGTTTCAATCAGCTACCGCACCTGGACCGGGCAATTCTGCGCAGCAATACCCGGCTGCATCTGGACGACGGCTTCCCGGATCCAAGGCTAGCGCCATTGGAAGACCTGTCCCGGGCTTATCGCAGCCAGTTGTTGGGCGGAAATCCATATTCGCGGTTGGGTTATGGCGACACGAAAGGGTCATCGTGGTTGCGCCAGGAACTATCGGCTTATCTCAACGAGACCCGCGGTATGAAAACATTGCCTGAAAACATCCTCATTGTTCGGGGCGTTATCATGGGTCTCTATCTGGTCAGCACGGCCTTGTTGCAACCTGGTGATAATGTGGTCGTTGATGCGCTTGGCTGGTTTGGTGCCAGCATGAATATCAGTCAGGCCGGGGCGAATCTGGTGCGTGTGCCTGTGGACGAACATGGGATAGATGTTGCTGCGTTGGAGCAAATATGTCAAAAGCAGACGATCAGGATGATTTACGTGACCTCACATCATCATTATCCAACAACTGTTGCCCTCCGTGCAGACCGGCGCCTGAACTTACTGAAATTGGCTGAGCAATATCGCTTCATCATTTTCGAAGATGACTATGATTGCGATTTTCATTATCTGAGCAAACCGTTAATGCCGCTCGCCGGTGCCGATCCTGCCGGGATGGTAATGTATTGCGGCTCTTTTACCAAAACAATTTCGCCAGCTTTCCGCGTAGGCTATCTCGTGGGGCCGGCCGATGTGATTACTTATTTGGCCAAATTACGGCGAATTATTGACCGGCAGGGAGACCAGATGCTGGAAAATGCGATTGCCGAATTGCTGCACACGGGCGTCATCCAGCGACATTTGCGGAAGTCGGTCCGGATTTATAAACAGCGTCGTGATTTGTTCTGTGATCTGTTACGGAGCGAGCTTGGTGAATATGTAAAATTTCAGGTTCCGGATGGCGGGATGGCGGTTTGGACGCAGTTTAATCCGGATATTAATTTGATAAAATTGGCTGAGAAAGCGCTGCAACAGGATCTGTATATGTCCAACGGAACGTCTGGAATTCCAAAAGGCAATGGCTTCGTTGAACCGCTTAACAGCTCCATAAGATTGGGTTTCGCATCTTCAAATGCAGATGAATTGAAGGAAAGTGTTGAGATAATCAGGAATTTATTGGGAAATTTGCAGGCAAATTAGCCTGGAAAATAAATTTATGTTGAATAAGATCATTGAGAGCTATCGCGTCTCATTCAGCGGACTGAGCAGGGAAACCTGGTTGCTTAGCCTGGTCATTCTGGTGAACCGATGCGGCTATATGGCCGTGCCGTTCATGAGTATGTACATTACGCAAAGCCTTCACAGAAGCATTGCGGACGCTGGTTTAATCATCACATTGTTCGGTGCCGGATCTGTTCTGGGCGGAATGGCGGGTGGTTATCTGACCGACATCTGGGGTTTCAGGCCCGTACAGATCGTCTGTCTGGTAATCAGTGGACTGTTATTCGTTCTTTTCGGGTTGATTACCAATTTTACGGGACTCTGCTTTCTGATCGTGCTACTCAGTTTCTTCGTGGAAGCATTTAAACCCGCGAACAGCACCGCCGTTGCAGCATATTCTTCACCCGAAAACCTCACGCGTTCCTATGCGTTAAACCGCCTGGCTACGAATATTGGTTTCGGATTCGGCACTTCGGTAGGTGGGATCCTGGCGGCTATCAATTATAGTTTGCTGTTCTGGGTTGATGGCGTTGTATATGCTTTTGCAGGGGTATTGATTATGCTTTTGCTGCCAACAGCAAAAATAGTCCGGCAGTCCGGCCATGTCCATACGCCTGAAATCAAAGGGCAATCTCCCTGGAAAGATGTTCTTTTTGTGAGGTTTTTGGTGATCGTAATGCTATATATGATCTGTTTTATACTGCTTTTCAGGCTGGTACCAGTATATTGGAAAGAGGAAATGCACATTGGCGAGTCCACAATTGGGATTTTGCTCGGCATGAACGGCATTATCATAGCATTGTTCGAGATGATCCTCATTCAAAATCTGGCAAACCGTCGTCCTGATTCGTACTTTATGGTCGCAGGAACGATTTTCAGTGCTCTCGCTTTTAGTATGTTGGTAGTTCCGGTGATAGCGCCGGTGCTTCTTGCGGCGGCGGCTGTGATCCTGTTCACGATTGGCGAAATGCTTGCATTGCCTTATATCAGCACATTTGTCATGAGCCGGGCGTCGGAATCTAACAGAGGCAAATACTCGGCTGCTTACTCGGTTTCACAATCCGTTGCACAGATTATCGGTCCGGCAGCTGGCGGCTACATTGCGGCGCATTGGGGTTATAACGTGCTGTGGGTAGCACTGGTTGTGCTGAGTTTTTCGTGCGCATTTGGTTTCAGAACGCTTTTTCAAGGGAGGGTGGGGCTGGGTTAAGCCTCATTTTCTTCCCCCGCTTTTTTAGATTGCTCCAGTAAATCAAGCAGCTCCTTGTTTTTCTCGGCCTCTCTTTCCAATGCTTTTTTTTGTAGCTCGATCAGATCGTCCTTCTTAACCATTACATAATTTTCTTGCGGCTCTTCAAATTGTGGCGCTTCGCCGATCAGATAGGCTGCGGTTGTACTGAATAGTTCTGCCAGTTTTTTGAACTCTGCAATGGAGGGTTCGTTCTTATTTGTTTCCCAATTTGAAATAGTGCCCTTACCTTTTTTGGCCATAATCACCGCTAGCTGCTCCTGACTTAAACCTAGTTTTTCGCGACCCTGCTTAATTCTTTTGCCAATACTAATCATTAATTTATATTTTAGTGCTAATTAATTTGATCTTGATGTAATTTTATTGTACTTTTGTATATCGGTTTTCGTAATGCACAAATTACAAAAAAGCCTGTAATCTTCTCACACATTATCTTAGTTACAAATGGAAAAACAACAAACCCGCGTGAAGGAGTATGGTTGCATGACAATCAAAGAGCGCCTGCTCCTCCGATTTATCAAGTCGAGAAATGTTGTTGGTAAGAACTGGCGGGGCGTGCTCGCCTCAAGGGATCCTTTCTTCAACACCAAATTAGGCGGAGATTATCTAACCTCAGTCGCCCAAGCGGTGTCGGACAGCAGTCGTGGCAATGTGGACCGCATTGAACGCGTTACTGTTGCGCTCGAAAAAATTGCCGGCATCAAGCCGGTCGCTGTGGTGTAGTAACAACCGTTACTTCAACTCCGTCGTAATGAATTCCAGAATGCCGGTGCCGGTATTTTTTAAATCATGAATGGAGCTGCCCTGCTCAATGATATTTTGAAAAGAGGTCTGCCCTTTTTTGAATGTAAAACTTACCTGGCTACCGTCTTCCTGGTTGGAAACGCCTTGCCCATCCTGTAACACAGTCCAGAAATAATCGTAGTTGTGACGATGGTAATGGATGCGTTCGCCGGGTTGCAGGCTGATGTGCCAAACTTTTACTTTATCATTCTCGAAAAGCAAAGTGTCACCCACTGCCTGATTCTGTGTATTCTCTTCGCGTTCTTCCCGAAGTTGTTCAGGGGATAATGTATCGGTTCTGGACATTTTTCCTTGCGATTTTGGTTGATTGTTGTTGTTATTCCAATGTTCTTTTGGAATTGTAAAAAGATTTTTGGTCTCAAAAATTACTCTTTTATCCGATAACGGCTTTTACGAAAAGGACAAAAAAACCTGGAAAGGAGTTGCTGTCCAACTCCTTTCCAGGTTTCTTACAAGTTGATTTTAATCCCGCCGTTAAAAACAAAACCATCCAGTGGTGCATAAATGTCCCTGAATGTTGGCGTTGCAATGCTTCCGGTGTAAATGTTGTCAAACCGGGTCTGGCGTGCGTCCAGGAAATTTTCGAAATTGATATAAATAGAAAATCTTTCCCAAAGCCGCTCCACCATAAAGCCCAGGATCACATATTCCTGGCCGGTTTTTCCATCGCTAAGTTGCTGTTTGCTAAAATAATAAGCTTCCAAGCCCGCTTTCCATTTTTCTTCCACTTCATAAAACAGCACCGAGTTGATCCGGTGTTTCGGTGTCAGAAAATTTTGCTGATGGCGACCGTTTTCGCGTATCCGCGCGTCCGTGTAGGTGTAGCCCATTAACAATTTAAAATCGCTGTAACCGAGTTTCAAATTTGTCTCCGTTCCTCGCGTGTCAATGTGGCCGCTGATGTTTTCAAATCGGTAATTAGCATTGCCGGTCGGTTTGAGGATCAGCGGCTTCGTAATGTAAGTGTAGAAAAACAATTGGTTGATACTCAAACTCAGCCGGTCATTAAAAAGCATTGTCTGATAATTGACGTCCCAGTTTCCGCCATAACTGTGTTCAAGGCGATTCTTATCTTTGTCGATACCCAAAACACCTTGATACTGAATGCGTTCACTCTCCTCTGTGAAAATTGTCGGAGCCTTGTAACCCAGGCCGCCGCCGATGCGGGAGGTGAAAGCGGGTGAAAATTTCAGTAAAGCAGAAATTCTGGGCAGAAAAGCCAGGCCATAATCCACCACATAATCGGCCCGCAGACCGGTTTCGACGTGCATCCATTCCGCAGCTTTCCATGTATTCTGGGCAAATGCGCCCAATGTGTTAAGGTTATAGTCGCGTTTTGGACCGGTAACAAATGCTTTTTCTTTGAACTGGTCCGTCCACAAATTTGCACCCGCAATCCATTCCAGTTTATCGCCGTGATTGGCATACGATGCTTCCGTGAATGTGGAATACTGCGTTCCGTCAAATGCATAGCCGGGCGTCGTCAGCTTCCTGTTGAAATAACTTACACTGTTTTTAACAATGAAATGTTCGTGCTCTCCGAAGATATGATCAAACAAAAATTGAGTGCTGATACGCTCTGTTTTGTTTTTTTCAAAATAGCTGTGGCCGGTTTCATTTTTGTTTTTGATAAAATGCATGTCCCCGCCGATGCGCTTTTCAAATGCCGTATTCACACCCAAACTGATTGTTGTGTTTTCATTGGGATAAACAAAAAAGCGCGGATTGAAGGTGAAACGCTCGAATTTGGGAATGGCCGAAAAGTCAATTCCCGCAGGGTCGTAAGCCGCATTGCGGTTATGTGCAGCAAAAATGGTGGCACCGGTTTTACCAAATTTTTTGGAATAAAAACCATTTGCATCAAAGCCGCCCGCGCTCGTTCCGTTCAAATGGAATTTCAGTTCCTGCTCGTCCTTGGGCGTTTTGGAAATCAGATTGACCAGCCCGGCGATGGCGCCGCCGCCGTATAATGTGGAGGCCGCACCCTTAATGACTTCCACCTGTTTGAGATCGAGTGGCGGAATTTGCAGCAGGCCCAATCCGCTGGATGCACCGGAATAAAGCGGGAAACCATCTTTCAGAATCTGCGTGTAACGACCGTCGAGCCCCTGTATACGAATGCTCGCGTTGGCGCTTGTGGCGGAAGTGGTTTGCACCTGGATGCCGGTGCTTTCGCTCAAAACCATGCGAATGTCGCCCGGTTTCATGTTCGCTTTTTCGTCAAGTTCCTCACCGGCAATGAATTCCACACGGGTTGGGATGTCGCGTATGGTCCGGGAGCTGCGGGTAGAAGAAATGACGACTTCTTCCATTTCCTGGGTTTTGTCCGTTTGGTAAACAGACGTTGTATCGGTTTTATCTTGTGCCTGAATTTGGCCAGCATATAGCATAACCAGCACAAGCAAGAATATTTTCTGCATTGTGAGATTTAAATCGATGTAAAAAATAGAATGTAATTACTGATCTAAACCAGCTTGGGCGGCTGCCAGATGGCGATGGGAATTATTTCGAAATACGGATCTTTATAGAAAGCCGTGTGCGCAGCAACCACGAAATGTGGTTTCAATGCAAAATGAGGCGTTGTCAAAACATTTAAAACCTGACCGCAGCAGGCGCAAATGCAGAAGGGTGAGCAAATTTCCGAATGGTTTTCGTGATCCTGCTGCGTGTTGTTGTTAAAAGCCGTTTCGTAACGTTCGTCATCCATGCATTCCACCTCGTCGCCGCAGGGAAGCAGCGCCAGCAGGAGCATGTAAGCAGACAATATGATGGCCAGAAACTTCAAATGAATGTTTTGTTAAGCTAAATTTTCTTTCCCTGGATTCTGAAAGCGTTTAAAATTGCGAGCAAAGCTACACCAACATCCGCAAAAACCGCTTCCCAAAGCGTGGCAATGCCGCCTGCTCCCAGGATCATCACCAGCACTTTCACGCCCATTGCCGCCGAAATGTTTTGATATACAATGCTTTTGGTGATTTTCCCGACTTTGATGGCGGATGCAATTTTTAATGGCTGGTCATTTTGAATGACAATGTCGGCCGTTTCAATAGCGACATCCGAACCTAATGCGCCCATTGCAATGCCCACGTCTGCCAGGGCAATCACCGGCGCGTCATTTACGCCATCGCCTGCGAAAGCAATGTGTTTTCCTTCGGCTTTGAGTTGTTCAACGATTCTCACTTTGTCCTCTGGTAGCAAATTTCCATAGCTTCGGCCTATTTGCAGTTGTCCGGCAATGTGTGAAACAACGGCTTCCTTATCACCGGAAAGCATTATCGTCTCAATGCCAAGCTTTTTCAATTCAGAAACCGTTTCCAGAGCATCTTCCTTAATTTCATCCGCAATGGTTATGTAGCCGGCATAGGAACCATTAACAGCCACGGCAACAATGGTTTCGGCAATGTTGCCAAGCTCTTTTGGAAAGGAGACATTGAATTTATCCAGAAGTTTGAGGTTACCCGCCAGCAACAAATCCTGGCCGACTTTCCCTTTCAGTCCGTGTCCGGAAATCTCTTCTACTTCGGTTGGTTTTATTAAGGTTAAACCGGACGCATAAGCCACGACTGCCTTGGCGACGGGGTGCGTTGAATAACTTTCCAGTGAAGCTGTTTTTGAAATAAAATCTTGGCTATCCCATGCAGTTTCCACTTTCTGAACCTTAAAAACACCTTTGGTCAATGTGCCAGTTTTATCTGAAACCAGTGTGTCGATCTTGGTGATTACGTCCAGGAAATTGGCGCCTTTGACCAGAATGCCATTGCGCGAAGCCAGTCCAATTCCACCAAAATAACCCAGCGGAATAGAGATAGTGAGGGCGCAGGGACAAGCGATCACGAGAAAGACCATGCCGCGATACAGCCATTGGTCAAATACATAATTATTGACGAAAAAGTAGGGTAGGAGAATGATCAGCACGGCCAGTAGGAACACGATCGGCGTATAAATTTTTGCTAACCGGCTTATCAGCAGTTGCGTAGGCGCTTTCCGGCCCGTTGCTTCCTGCACCATTTCCAGGATCCGGGAAAGTTTGGAGTCCTTAAAAAGCGCCTTAACCTCAACTTCAACCGATTTTTCAGTGTTGATCATTCCGGCCAGCACTGGATCATTTTGGTTTTTTTGATCCGGAACTGATTCGCCCGTCAGGGCGGCGGTGTTGAAGGTGCCGTGAAGCGATTTCAAAACGCCGTCCAGGGCCACTTTCTCGCCCGCTTTGACAACAATTGTCTCGCCAATGGCGACGGAACCGGGCGTAACCTGCACATCATGGCCGTCCCGGATAACGGTTACTTGCTCAGGTCGAATATCCAGAAGCGCTTTAATCGAGCGTTTCGATCTGCTAACCGCCAGATCCTGAAACAGTTCTCCGATCTCGTAAAATATCATCACCGCAACGCCCTCGCTAAATTCCCCGATATAGAACGCGCCGATCGTTGCAATGGTCATCAACGTAAATTCGTTGAAGAAATCGCCCCGCATCACGCGCCGGAAGGCTGTCGCAATGGTTTTATTTCCAGCCAAAACATAGGCTGCCAGCATTAAAACAATTTCAACATTGCGGTTAATCCCGATATTTAAAATAAAGGTGAGGAAAAGAACGCCCAGCAAAAGCGTCAGACTCACCCAAAGCATCCAGCGACTTTTCAGCAAACTTTCATCCGCATTATTTCCGTGATCGTGATCATCGTGGTCATGATCATGACCACGATGATCGGAATGGTTGTGATCATGCTTTTGTTTTACCAGGATCTGCGGCTCGCCCGAGCAGCAATCCTTCGCATCATGATGTATATGCCCTTCGCTCGCGCCTAACTTCATCTTTTAAATATAAAAAGGGTAAATAATTCGATAGACCATCTCGGTTGTAAAGATCCCCGCCGACGCAACAAAGATAGCGCGCAACACCGTGCAACAGGGTTACAAGTGCTGAAAATCAGGTAATTGCAATGTTGTTGCAGGGTGTTTGGGTTTGTAATACTGGTCTCGTATAAGAGATCGTATTTTGTATCGTGCTGAATTTCAGCTGCAAAATTTGGATTGTTATAACATTATTATAACTTTGTACTATGTTAGTCAGAGTCCGGAGAATAGGGAACTCCCAGGGGGTTATTCTTTCAAAAAACATGATGGAACAATGCGATATCAAAGATCTGGTCAATGTTGAGGTTAAAGGAAATGCTATCGTTATTGAACCCGCCACACAAAGTCCGCGGGCGGGTTGGGAACAGCAATTTGAGCTGGCAAAAAAAGGAAGTGAGGAAGATCTGATGGAGGGTTTTTCTAATGATTTTGACGATTCCGAGTGGACATGGTGATCAAAAGATTTGAAATCTATTTTGTTTCTCTTGATCCCACAATTGGCAGTGAAATAAAAAAGTCGCGTCCTTGCGTTGTTATTTCACCCGACGAAATGAACCGCTCGCTTAATACGGTCATTGTTGCGCCGCTAACATCGACCATGAAGAAATATCCCACCCGAATTAATTGCACCGTGGCAAGTAAATCGGGCCAGATTGCGTTGGATCAACTCAGAACGGTTGATAAAGTTAGGCTTAGCAAAAAAATAGCGGTGTTGGATGCCGATACTGCTGATGGCGTGCTGGACATTCTAAAAGCATTGTTCGCTTAACATTCCAAAGATTTTATCAACGCACCCAGCCGCTTTAAACCTGCATCGATATGGGGTGTGAATGGTGATCCGAAGCTGATCCTGATGTAGTTGGTGAAGCGGGCGTCGGTGCTGAAAATCTGGCCGGGCGCTATGCTGACGTTTTGAAGAATTGCGGCTTCAAACAATTCGAAAGCATTGATTTTTGTGTTTAATTCAACCCATAGCACATAACCTCCCTGTGGCCGGCTGACTTGGGTGTCGGACGGGAAATATTCTGTGATTGCCTGAATATAGCGCAGGCTTTGCGTGTGAAGCGCTTTCCTCAATTTGCGCATATGGAGATCATAACGGCCAGTTTCGAAGAAATTTCCGATCGCTGCGTGCGTCGGCGTTGCGGAAGAAACGGTTTGCGTGATCTTGTTGCTGATTACTTTATCCCAAAATTTTCCCGGAATGCACCAGCCAACACGATAGCCCGGCGCCAATGTTTTGGAAATGGAAGAACACAGCATGACGAGCCCTTTTTTATCGAAACTTTTGCAGGTTTTAGGGCGGCTTTTTCCGAAATACATTTCTCCGTAAATGTCGTCCTCAATCAGCGGAATGTCCCGCGCTGCTAGCATTTCAACCAATTGTTTTTTGCGATTATCCGGCATTAACGCGCCTGTTGGATTTGAAAAATTGGGCACAAAAAGGCAGGCTTTGATCGGAACGGTTTGTAAGGATTTTTCCAAAAAATCAATGTCTGGCCCATCCTGAGGGTCGCTGGGCACTTCAAAAATCTTTAAACCCAAAATCTTGATTACATTGAAAATGCCAAAATATACCGGGCTTTCAATGGCAACGATATCACCGGGTTCGGTCACGGCTTTAAGGCAAAAAGCCACGGCTTCCATGCAGCCGTGTGTTGTTATAATGTCGTCGGCAGTAACATTGCCGCCCCAGTTGAAAGCATACCGGGCAATTTGTTGTCTGAGGTTGATATTGCCCGGAATCTCTTCGTATTGGGTGCAGCTTTCGGGACTTTGGCGGATTGCCTCCATCAATGCCTTGTTGAGTTTCGCAACCGGAATCAATTCCACCGGCGGCACGGACACGGAAAGCCTGACCATGCCTTCACCAGATAACGTCCGGTAAACCTGTCTGACCATCTCATCCACATCAATAGCTGCATGCGCTGTCGAAAACTGAGGAAATGCTTGCTTCCTGAGACGCTGAGCCGGTTTGTAACGTACGAAATAACCGGATTTAGGCCGCGCTTCCACGTAACCTTTGTTTTCAAGTTCAACATATGCCTTATATGCCGTGCTCAGGCTGATGCCTTGTTCCTTGCTCAATGCCCGGAGCGAGATGAGCTTATCCCCGGCTTTTAATGTATTATTTTCAATTTGCTGTTCAAGTCGCTCGGCAACTTGATTGTAAAGGAAATCATCCTTCCCCTCTGGTACAGTGACTTTCATTCGGAGAAAACAATTATGAGTCTGTTATGCCCAAAAATAACAAAACTGAATCTGTTTTTTACTTGTTATCATGAACAATTTTGCATCGCAGTTTAATTGTTCATTCGTCAGAACGCCGGGTCGCCGGGTCACCAGGCCGCCGGAACGCGGGGCGAAGGAATTTCTGAATTGAATTGTTACATTAGACTGCACCTAAAATGTATTAGCCATGGAAAATGAAATAATTGTCCAGCTTTTTGACAGAGATCTTAAAAAACTGCGGGACGAAATTGAGAAGTATCCTTCCGAGGAATCGCTTTGGGTACGGTTGCCTGGGACGATTAACACAGGCGGGAATCTTTGCCAGCATTTGATTGGCAATCTGAGGACTTATGTGGGACTCACGCTGGGGAATGTTCATTATGTAAGAAACCGCGATGCCGAATTTGCCGAGCGGCTTTTTACCAAAACCGAACTCATTGCAGAGCTGGACAAGTTACTGCCCATTGTTCTGAAATCTGTGGGCGAGCTGTCCGATGCGCAGCTGGGAAGCGAATATCCGCGCAATGTCCTGGATATGTTCCCCAACCAGACCACGGAACTGGTCCTGACGCATTTGTTAACCCATTTATCTTACCACCTAGGCCAGATCAATTACCACAGAAGGTGGATCTCAGCCGCAAATCCTGATCAATTTAGTTAAAGCACATTACAACGATTAAAATGAACATTGAATTAAAACATGATCTGGCACAACTCGACCAGATCCTGGAAGATGTAAAAAAGAGAAGTCTGGATTTTCTAACGCATCTGAATGATTTACCAACCTACGCGTCAGATCAGCAAACCAAACCTGAGGTGCTGGAAAAAGATGGGTTAGGAACTCCACAAACTCTGGAAAAGTTTCAGGAAAAATACCAGAAATTAATGGTGGCCAGTCCGGGACCGAGATATTGGGGCTTTGTAACAGGGGGAGCAACGCCTGCATCCATCGCGGGCGACTGGCTTACGGCGGTTTTTGACCAAAATACACAGGGCACAAAAGGGGCGGGTGATGTTTCGGCCATTGTTGAAAAGGAAACAATCCGCCTGTTATGCCAATTGTTAAACCTGCCAGAAGCATTTAATGGTGGATTTGTGACCGGAGCCACCATGTCCAATTTTAGCGGACTGGCTGTTGGCAGGCAATGGGCGGGTAAAAAACTGGGAATTGATGTTTCCAGGGAAGGAATGTCTTCGGAGATTGTTGTCATGGCTGCGACTCCACATTCGTCTGTCATCAAATCACTTTCTATGCTTGGGTTTGGTAGTAATAATTTGCTTAAAATCAATGTGTTGCCTGCAAGGGAAGCAATGGATATCGCCGACCTGGAAGCGAAACTGGTTTTACATAAGGGTAAATCCGTCATTGTCAATTGCAGCGCGGGGACAGTTAATACAGTGGATTTTGATGACATTGCTGCTATCGCAGCTTTGAAAAAGCAATACGATTTTTGGCTGCATATCGATGCTGCTTTTGGTGGCTTTGCGGCTTGCTCGCCGGCGAACAGCCACCTGCTGTCGGGGTGGGAGCAGGCGGACAGCATTACCATTGATTGCCATAAATGGATGAATGTTCCGTACGACAGCGCCGTGATTCTGGTCAGGAAGCAGCATGACCGGTTGCAGGTGGAAACGTTTCAGAATACCAACGCGCCTTATCTTGGGGACCCATCCGAAAACTTTTCTTATTTAAATTTCCTGCCGGAAAACTCACGCAGGTTTAGAGCCCTGCCCGCGTGGTTTGGGTTGGTTGCTTATGGAAAATCAGGATATCAATGGATTGTTGAAAATAGCATTGCGCGCGCAAAGGAACTGGGGGAATACATTGTTGAAAGTGCGTTCTTCGAACTTGCCGCACCAGTCCGGCTTAATGTAGTGTGTTTCAGACTCCTTAGTACTGACAGGACAATGGAGTTTTTGGATAAGATGAATAAAAGCGGCAAGGTTTTCATGACGCCGACCACATTGGATGGAAAAACTTGCATCCGGGCCGCATTCGTGAATTATCGCACAAGCATTGTCGATATTGCCATTGCGAAGAAGGAGATGGAGGCTGCCTATCATTTTGTGGTAAATCGTTGATAAGTTATGGGAACTATTACGACATGGAATTGGGTTTGGTTTTTATCGGGAAATATTTGGATTCAGATATTTTCTGCAAAGACCATAAACCCTTCTCCGTGTGAAAAAACTTTACATCCTCTTTGGGGCTTTGCTGCCCTTATGTGCTGATGCACAATGTCCTGTTGATATTGAACTGACAACGCAAGCCGAGGTTTCCAATTTTCAGGCCACTTATACGGACTGCACAAACCTCCCAGGAGACCTAACAATAACCGGCGCCGACATTGATGACCTGAGCAATCTGGTAACGCTTACAAATGTGGGAGGAAACCTGCTGATCAATGGTAATCCTTTGTTGGAGAATGTTACCGGACTGAACAATATCGTTGCCGTGGGCGGTGATTTAGAAATTACTGAAAATGAGGCGCTTGTCAGCTTGGAAGCATTAAGCAATGTTGCCCAGGTGGACGGGAGCCTGATCATTGGCGATAACGACTTGCTGACTGATCTCGCCGGACTGACAAGCATACATGACATTGGTGTTGACTTGATAATCGGGGCAAATGACCTGCTGACCACACTTTCGCCACTCGTCATTAATAGTGTAGGCCGGGATTTACAACTGGGTTTCAATGAAGCGCTGGTTAACCTTGCAGGGCTGGAAAATATTTCCACTGTGCCCGGTTTCGTAGAGATCATAGGCAACATTACTTTGGTAAATCTGTCCGGATTGAATGGCCTCACATCAATCGGCGAAGATCTTTATATTGATTTCAATGATAACTTGGTCAGTCTCGAAGGACTTGAAAACCTGAAAAGTATTGATTCTGATCTCTATATGGAGGAAAATAGCAGTCTGGTCAGCCTGGCAGGTCTGGAAGGGTTGAACACAATCGGCGATGACATTGAGATTGATTACCACGATGCGCTTGTTGATCTGAAGGGTTTTAGCGGGCTTACTTCTGTTGGCGGCGCGCTGATACTTCAAAACAACTTTGGCCTTGAATCATTGGACGGACTTGAAGGCATAACCTCATTTGGGGAGGAAATTTTGCTTTCCTTTAATCCCTTTCTGCAAAATCTGGACGGACTTTCGGGTGTAAAATCGATTGGCCCGCTGGGATTTGCATCCTTCCTATGCTTTTCATTAACGGACATTACAGGACTTTCGGCGCTGGAATCGATCGACGGCGATATGATCATTGTTGGAAATTCAAGCCTTATCAGCCTTGCCGGTCTGGAAAAACTGGAATCTATTGGTGATGGTACATCATTGATCATTGCTTCTAATCCGCAGCTGGAAGACATGCGTGCGCTTTCTGGCCTTACAACTGTTGGCACTTTAATCGTGGACGACAATGAGGTTTTGACAAGCCTGGCCGGATTGAACAATCTGGTTACTGTAACGGATTCTTTGTCCGTGTCGGCCAATGCGTTGCTCGAAAATCTGGATGGTCTGGAAAACCTGAAAACGATTGGCGGCAGTGTAACAGTCATTCAAAACTCGCTTTTAGCCTCCCTATCAGGCTTGGGCAAACTTGAATCCATTGGCGGCGCTTACCTTTGGATCTCAGAAAACCCGGAGCTGGAAATGTGCGCAATTCCGCCGGTATGCAGCTATCTGTCCAACGAAACGCCTGAATTGCTCGACATTTCGGCCAACAAACTAGGATGTAATTCTGAAACAGAAGTATTGGACGCCTGCGCTGCACTTCCGGTAACATTGATTGGTTTTGAGGTCAAAAGAGAACATCATACTGCCTTGCTTTCATGGTCCACAACCGTGGAAACCAACAGTGATTTTTTTGCTGTGCAACACAGCTCCGAAGGCAGGAACTGGCAAGTTATCGTCACAGTGAAGGCAAAAGGTGAAAGTGTTTCGGTGCAGCCTTATACATTCAGCCATCATGCGCCGGTAAATGGTGACAATTTTTACCGGTTAAAAATGATTGATAATGATGGTTCCTACGCTTATAGCCGGATTCATAGCCTTCATTTTGCCAATTTGCCTGAGATTGCTTCCATTTTCCCAAATCCCGTATTCGAAAAACTGTTTGTCCAGGTTGCGGAAGGAACTGCTATTGAAAAAGTTGAAATTTTCGATGTGCTCGGAAAAGTCTCTTACCTGGCGGATTTTGAACAAAACAAGAAAACTAAATCGCAGTTGCAGATAGGACATTTACCAACGGGCCTTTATCACGTCACACTAACCGACAGCAACGGGAAAAAAGAAACGAAAAAGATCATTAAGAAATAGGCGGAAGCGCGATTTTCGAAGCAAATGTTGCCTGAGCCTTCGGCAGCCGCTAGTTAACCGCGAGCTTCCGGACCAAGCTCCGCCCATTTACCGTGACTTTCAAAAGATAAATTCCTGCGGCCACGTTAGCGGGTAAAAATGGCACTGGCGATTCCGTCAGTGTCATTTTCTTTTCTTCTAAAATCCGCCCCGAAACGTCCATCAATATCACTTCCGCTTTTAAAGATGCCCGTTTCGCCAGCCGGATTTGCATTTGGCTCGCCGAGGAGGGGTTAGGGATCACCTCAATGTCAAATGCATCGACGGCAGGATCAGCTGCCAGGATAATCTCTTGCAAACGGATGGAAGTAATGGCCGAATAGCGGAGACGCCCATCCAGCGCCACCATTTTAAGCCGGTAATAAATCGTTTGCCCGAAATCCAGCTTCGGGCTTTGCTCATCTTTGAAACTATAATTTTTGCTTACCGTTGAATTTGGCCCGCCTGCGACCCGACCAATTTCCGCCCATTTCAAATCGTTCTGAGCACGTTCGATGAAAAAATGAGAAAATTCGTTTTCAAATTCGGTTGTCCAGCTTAGTGTAACCACATTAGCAGGGTCGGCAGCGCGTGAAAAAGCGATGAGCTTAACCGGTTCCGGCTGGGTAACTTTTACGTGAAAAATATCATTGATGCAGTTCTGCGCATCTTTCACATGAAAGTCGGCAGTTTTATCGGGCGACACAGTTATCGAGGAAGTTCTGGCACCCGTATTCCACACATGCTCGCCAATAAAAGAGGATGTCAGCTCAATGCTTTCTCCTGCGTTGATCTCAACCGTTGTTTCTTTGTTTACGTCTTTTTCTATCGTGAACTGGTCATAAATCACGCCGTCCAGCCCGATCCATTTGGCATCGAGCCGGTTACCTTCCACTTCCAGCACCATCCCGCCCGAACGGTCCGCATCCGAATAATACATGGCTTTATGCGGAAACCCGGCGGCTTTCGAACCCAGCTGGCCCGCGGAACCCGAAACCACATACACCGTTCCCTTGCTGGAATCGGACTTTTTAAAATACGGACAAGATTGCGAGGATCCATCATATCTGCCCGACGAATTGCTGAGATTATGCTTCACCGGATCGAATGTATCCGCTTTATCATAATGTCCCTGGATCAGCCGCGAGCGTTCGTACACGTGGCTATGCCCGCAAAGGATCAGATCCACACCATTCCTTTCCAGGATTCGGATGAAGTTTTCCCGGATTTTGATCAGGTCACTTTCCGTTTCCGAATTGCGCGAACCCTGGGAATAGGGCGGATGGTGCCAGTAAGCCACTATCCAGTCCTTGTTTTGGTTTGCCGCCAGATCCTTTTTAATCCATTGAACCTGCCTCCCAAGCGTGTCGTACAACCGCGTCGCCTGATCTTCTTTCCCGTAAGAATCCAGTGAAAGAAAATGCACATTACCGTAATCGTAGGAATAAAAAGCCTGCGATTCAGATGCTACACCACCCGCTTCGCCCTGCGTGGGCATGGAGAAAATGTTGTAATAGGGCACATTGTGGTCGTTCTGCCGGTCGAAATTATCATTATTATAATCGTGGTTTCCTGGCGACGGGAACACGGGATTTTTCCGTAGAAACGCGTATTTATAGTGGTTGAAAAAATTGGATTGATATTCGGCGTCCTTTCCGAAAGCATAAGCATTATCACCCAGCAGCAACAATGCATTCATATAGTTTTCTCCCAAATATTTGGAGATGCTTTCACGCACCATTCCCTGCGTTGCCGAGTTCGTTCCGCAGTCGCCAAGAACGCCAAACCTGTATTTCCCTTTCGCGCCCGGTTCGGGTGCTGTTTCAAAATAATTTTCCAGGTCGCCTTCCAGCACTTCGCTGGCATAACCGATCGAGTAATAATAACGAGTGGCCGGAGCAAGCCCCGAAAGCTGGACCGCGTGCTCCGTTTCCTTTGCGGAAAGCTCCGTGCTCATTGTTAAAGCGGAAGGCGCGAGGCCATATCGGACCATGCTCGTAGTGGCTACATCGGTTCGCCAGCGCACGATCATGCTTGTGGAAGTGGCTACTTGCAAGTAAGGTCCGCGCAGCAGTGTCGTCTGCCCATAGGCAGCCGTGATTATGCAAAACAGGAGGGGCAGAAGTAGATTTCTCTTCATATTTTATCGGTTAGGGCATGTAAAAATGCGATAATGTCTTTCTTTTCCTGATCCGTCAGGTTGAGTGGGAGGGGGGAAAGCGTTTGTCGGGGTAAGTCCAGTCCCAAACCGGCGCCTCCGCCTTTATCATAAAAATCAATTACTTTTTCAAGGGAATTAAATGCGCCGTTATGCATGTATGGCCCGGTTACCGCCGCATTTCTCACAGTCGGCGTTTTGAATGCTGCCTCGTAATAAGGAGTGACCCGCACATCCATCCGACCATTATCCAGGTCTTTTTTTGGATTTAAAAGATCGTCAGTAGCAGTTGTGCCAATGACCTCGAATTCTGTCAGCGCATAAAATGGCGGGATCAAGCCATTGAAGAGCGGAGCAAAGTGGCAGGTCCCGCATTGTGCTTTGCCCATAAACAAGTTAAAACCGCTGACCTGAGCGTCTGTTAAGGCATGCTGATCTCCGGCTATATAGCGGTCGAAATCGGAGTTGTAGGGGTTCAAAGTTTTGATAAAAGCAGCCAGCGCGGTATAAATTTGCTGTTCGCCAGGCTTTTTTTCTTTTCTTGTTTTAGGGAAAGCTTTTTTAAATAAACGTTTATAGGATTTGTCTTTGAGCAAAAGTTTCATGCTCTGCGCCGGGATCGCATTCATTTCCGAGGAATCGCGCAGCACGGTTTCTATTTGGTCTTCCAATGTTTTTGCCCGCCCATCCCAAAACTGATTTTGCTGAGCCGCCGCATAAAATAGCGATGGAGCATTGCGTCTGACTTGCGTATGCGGATGAAGGCCAATGCTTTTGGGCAGACCATCAGTAAAATAGTTGGCGGGGTTATGGCAGGAAGCACAGCTTTTGGAACCGTTACCCGAAAGACGCGTTTCGAAAAACAGCTTTTTGCCAAGTTCAGCCCGCTTTTCTGTGAGATCTTTATCATTCATCGAATCCGCCGGTTGTAAAGCACCCGGGCTGAACATATGTCCGGCATCGTAACGCAGCATGCCGGGCGACACGGAATCGAGCTGCATTTCGCGGATCATTACATTCAAGTGCTTTTGAAGTGGCAAAGCATAGGCTTTAAGAAATTTCAGCCGGTCAAACGAGTCAAACTCGGGGTTGTTTTGAAGGAACCATATAGAATTCCCCAAATAGTGGAAGACGCTGTCCTGTTTATTTTTATCTAGATAGGGTTTCAATGTGAGGGCAATTGTCTCCATTGCCACAGCCGATTCCCAAATACCGCTTTTCAACATGGGCGCGTCAAACCCGGTAATTCCCAGTGCTATAATGCGAATGAGTTCCAGCCTTACCGCAGCGAGAACTTGTTTATCACTGGTTTCGAATTTGTACAAAAGCGCGTGCAGATCGTTCGCAGCATTGCTTAATAATTCAGCCTGAACGAGCAATTCTTTATTGGCATCAATGGTAATGCTGTCAAATAAAATCGCTTCCATGTACTGCATGCCGGCGGGTTCCATGTATTCCAGATGCGGCTCTTCGATCTCGTTTTTGGGCGGGCGGTTGTAAATTCTGGATGAGGTAAAAAAGAAATGTTCGAGAAAATATTCAATCCGCTTGTAAGCTAACCGACTATAAATCAGCTTTGTTTTTGCGATGTCAATGGTTCCAGGCTGGTTGGGGTCTATGTTCCGGATCGCTTCTGAAAGGTCTTTAAGGCTTAGCGCGTAGGATTTCGAATCCACTTTAAACCGCGCCACGCTCTGCTCCACGCCAATCGTTCGCGGGGAATGTTTTGCGGAAAAGGCCAGGACAATAAAAGAGGCGAAAAAAAGGAGAGTAAAAGTTTTGCTCATTGGCAAAGGATTCGTTTTGCTACCCTAATATTACAGAGAAAAATCAAATTATCCTGCGTTGGAAGCCCAGTTGCGTATATTGTTATGCGTTCCGTTTTGTGATTGTCCTAATTTCGCAGGAAGCGTCTGGCATAGTAATTTATAGGACGGCCTGAAATTGATCCGTTTCAAGCACTGAGATTTTACAGAAATTGGAAGCGGGTCGAACATTCATCAACATTCATATTAACGTAATGATCGATACACCAATCAGCAACGATTTTTCAACAAATCAATTGCAGCGTTTAAACCTGTCAGGAAGCGGCGAGCCAGATTTGCTCCCCAAAAACCTGCTTTGTTTTTCTCACCTCAGGTGGGATTTTGTTTACCAGCGTCCGCAGCATTTGTTAACGCGCTTTTCAGACATTGCAGCGGTTTATTTTCTGGAAGAACCCATTTTTGGGAAAACGGACGTTCCTTACCTTACGTTTTCTCAGCGGCTTCCCGATCTATGGGTCTGTGTTCCGCATCTGGCGGATGGCCTCACAAAAAGTGAAGTCAATGCCCAATTGCGTGAACTGATCAGGGTGTTTTTTGTAAACAAAAAACTGGACGAGTTTATTTTCTGGTATTACACGCCGATGGCGCTGGAATTTTCATCGCACTTGTCGCCGGGACTGACTGTCTATGACTGCATGGACGAATTGTCGGCATTTAAATTTGCTCCGGAAAAATTAAAATCCCTGGAAAAGAATTTGCTGACCAAAGCAGACATTGTTTTTACAGGCGGACATTCACTTTTTGAGTCAAAGAAAAATCTGCACCCAAACATTCATCCGTTTCCGAGCAGCATTGACAAGAAGCATTTCGGCCAGGCCAGGAAGCAAAACTCTGAACCCGCAGATCAGGCCGTTATTAAAGGACCGAAAATTGGTTTTTATGGCGTGATCGATGAGCGCTTTGATATTGAGCTGATCAGGGAAATTGCTGTGAAACGTCCGGACTGGAACATTGTGTTAATAGGACCGATTGTAAAAATTGACCCGAAAACACTGCCTCAGGGAAGTAACATTCATTATCTGGGAGCAAAATCCTATGCACAGTTACCGGCGTATCTTTCGGGCTGGGACGTTGCTATGGTGCCGTTTTTGCTTAATGAATCCACGCGTTTTATTAGCCCGACCAAGACGCCTGAGTATTTGTGCGCAGGCAAGCCTGTTGTTTCAACACCGATCCGCGACGTTGTTAATCCCTACGGGAAAAACAAATTGGTTTCAATTGGAAAAAACGGCAGCGATTTTATTGAGGCGATTGCTTACTGGCTTAAAATGAGCGATAAAAAAGGATGGCTTAGCAGCGTCGATAAATTTTTGCTAACCAATTCATGGGACCTTACCTGCGCTGATATGACAGACTACATGTCATCTGCATACCGGAACAGGAAAGTTGTGGCGATGCCAACGCACACAGTCTCCAAATTGCAGAATGAACAATGAGCCGTCTCGATAGCCAGGTGGTCAGCAACCCATTTAAAACTTTTTGGATGGGCGGGTTCGAATGTGCGGACCAGCTCAATTTCCACGGTGACCGCGTTGACCTGCTGAACGCTACCGGTCACCTGGAATTTATTGAGGACGATTACCGGATGTTGAAGCAATTCAACATTGCTACGGTGCGGGAAGGGATCAGGTGGAGCCAGGTTGAATATGAGCCGTACAAATATGATTTCAGTGCAGTAAAGCGTATGATGCTGGCTGCAAAAAAATGCGAAATCCAGCAGATATGGGATATTTGTCATTTTGGTTATCCATCTGATCTTAATCCTTTGCATCCCCACTTCACGAAACGGTTTGTGGCGCTTTGCAAGGCTTTTGCTTTTTTCTATAATCACTTATCACCCGAAACGCCCCTCATTGTAACACCTATCAATGAGGTTGGCTTTATCTCATGGCTGGCGGGTGATGCAGCCGGAACTGCGCCCTATTGCAAAAACAATGGATGGGAAATGAAGTATGCGCTCATGCGTGCCTACATTGCGGGTGTAGAGGCGCTCAAAGCGTACGATCCGCGCATCCGAATCCTGACCACGGAACCATTGATCAATGTTGTTCCCGAATTTGGCGCAAGCACCGAGGAAATATTGCTCGCGAAAGCAGCGCATGATCTGCAATATCAGGCCATGGACATGTTATGCGGCAAGATCTGCCCGGAACTTGGAGGGAAGCCTGAATATCTGGATATGCTTGGTTTTAATTACTATTATAATAATCAATGGGTTGCGGAATCGCATTTTTATATGGGCTGGAATGATCCCGTTCCTGATCCGAGATTGCGCAGCTTATCCGATCTATTGCTGGAAGCGCACATGCGGTATGACGTACCGGTGGTTTTAAGCGAAACCAGCCATCCGCTGGAAGACAGGCCGGTTTGGATCAATATGGTGGCCGAAGAAAGTTGCAAGCTTGTCCGCGAAGGCGTTCCGTTATGGGGTGTTTGTTATTATCCAGTGATCGACCGGCCCGACTGGGATGACCTTACGAACTGGCATCATTCGGGGATATGGGATGCGGATCCTTTGGCACTTGTGAGTGGCCGCGTGCTGAATGAGCCAGCCGCTAACGCTTTGCTGTATGGGCAGGCCAACTTACAGCAAATCCTGCCTACGGCGCAAAACCAGCATTCATATAAACGGAAAGAGCGAACATCAATATTGGACTATATTGCTAAATTGCCGGGCAAGATTATGTCAGATATATTTTCGCATGCAGACGACGTTTCCCAGGCTTGATATTGGTCCGCTTTCCGAATACAGGGAGGATGATGTAATGATCAGCCGCTTTGAGCATTATTTAAATGAACATCAGAATTTGGTGTTCCCACACCGGCATAACTTTTACCATTTGGTGTTTTTTACGCAAGGTGGCGGGTTCCATACCATTGACTTCAATCTTTTCAGTGTGCACCCGTTTCAGATCTATTTTATGATTCCGGGCCAGGTGCATTCGTGGGATTTTGAAGGAGAAATGAAGGGATATGTGGTCAACTTTTCAGAGGCATTTTTTCGCTCGTTCCTGCTGAAACCCGATTATCTCGACTCTTTTTCATTTTTCGACGGAGACAGTTCAAATAGTGTGGTTGCCGTTGCGAAAGAAATCCAGCCAAACATTGCCGGGCTTTTTGAAGAGCTGCTGTTGCAAACCGGGAAAACGAAATTTCGGGAAGATATTATCCGCGTTTTACTCCTGCACATTTTCCTGCTGTTGGAACAAAGCAATGCGCAACATAAAAAACCTAATGCTCAGAACCAGAAGAACCCGCTCATCAGGAACTTTCAAAAATTGATTGAAAAGAATTTTACGACATTAAAACAACCGGGTGAATATGCTGAATTACTGCATGTTACGCCGAATCACCTCAATGCGCTTTGCAAGGAGCATCTGAGCTTGCAGGCCGGCGCGGTAATCAGGAACAGAATTGTGCTGGAAGCGAAGCGGTTGCTTATCAATCTGGATTTTACTGTATCTGAAATTGCTTACAAGCTGAATTTTAATGATAATTCTTACTTTACCCGTTTTTTCAAGAAAGAAACAGGCGTTACGCCCGAGGTCTTCCGGGCGAAATCTGCCAATCAATCTGCTAAGCCTTAATGCTTAACCGCTTCCTGGTCCTGTGGTTTAATGAACAATGCCAGCCACGACCTACGCGCGAGCCGGTAAAAATAGGGAGTTAAAATAATGAGCACCGGAATGATGGACATTAAAAAATAATCCAGATACGGCTCAAAAAAGTTAACGAAGATCAGAAAGTAAATCACCATAAAGGCAACATAAAACGAATAGCTCATGTATAACGCACCCTGGTAAAAACCCGGTTCGGGAACCAGATTCTCCCCGCAATGCGGACAGCGCTTATTCATTTTATCAAAGTTTTTGAGATTGTAGGCGCTTTTTGAAATGAAAAAATCACCCACACCGCATCTGGGACATTTGTTAAAAAGAACGCTATATAATTTACTTGGCTTTGCCATGGCATCGAAGTTTTGAATTACGACAAATTTCGCCAAAAATCAGCTCAGAAAGAAAGACTGATGGTATGTTTTATGGCACTGATCAACGATTGTCTAAAAAACTATGCTTGATTTTGACGTCGAGGCACCCGGAATCAGTCAGCGCAGATTATTAATGTAATGCGACATTTGCGGGACGTCCAGAACGTGATCGATTACGGTGTGCATCATGGCATAATACGGCATATATGGCATCTGGGCCGTATCGGGATTCTGTACAATGGTGATGCCGCCCGCTTTTTTCACCTGGGAAAGGCCTTTTGTCCCGTCTTCATTTGCACCGGACAGTAGCAGCGCCACCAGGGAAGGTCCATACACCTCCGCGGCTGACTCGAAAGTGACATCAATGCTCGGACGGCTGAAATTGATCTTTTCTGAATAATCCAGTGAGAAGCTCTCTTGTTTTTCGATCAGCAAATGATAATCTGCCGGTGCCAGGTAAATGTGTCCCGGACGGATCACATCCTTATCTTCCACTTCATGTGTGGGTGATAAGGATTTGGTAGAAAGCAAATCCGACAGGGACGAGTCGGCGGAATGGCGGCGGTGCAGCACCACGATGATGGCAAAAGGCAAGTTATTCTGCAACAACGGCAGCAGGCTGAAGAGCACTTGCAGGCTCCCGGCAGATCCTCCGATTACCAGTGCTTTCACTGGCTTTGTTACATGATTTTCTTCCATATTTTTTCCCGGTTAAGCTGCCTGAACTTGTTTTGTATCACCGAAAATTTGAGTGTTTCCTTCGTGCCCAATGCCAGGTAACCAAGCGTGCCCAGGCTGGCGTCGAAAAGCTTCAACACCCTGTCCTGCAAGTCTTTGTCAAAATAGATAAGCACATTCCTGCACAGTATAAGGTCAAATTCATTAAACGAGCTGTCAGAAACCAGGTTATGTGTTGAAATAATGATCTTTTCCGAAAGCTCTTTATTGAATTTCGCCTGGCCGTAATTGGCTGTATAATACTCAGAAAAGTCCTTCAACCCACCTGATTCAATGTAGCTTTCTGAGTATTGCTTCATTTGCTGCAAGGGAAAAATGCCTTTACGCACTTTTTCCAGGACACTTGGATTGAGGTCCGTGGCATACAGCAGCGATTTCCGCAGTAAGCCGGCTTCTTTCAGCAAAATAGCCATAGAAAAAACTTCTTCACCCGTGGAGCAGCCCGCATGCCATATCCTGATAAATGGCTTCGTCCCCAGCACAGGAAGGATATCATCGCGCAAAGACTTATAGAAAGAAGGGTCGCGGAACATTTCTGTAACATTCACCGTGATTTCCTCTACAAACCTTTTCAGGTAATTTTCATCGGTCCTGACCTTGTAACGAAATTCCGCAAAGCTTGGAAACTTATCAATAGAGACAAGTCGTACAATGCGCCTTTTCAGGGACGCCTTGGAATAGCTGGTAAAGTCATACCCATAAATGTCCAGCAGGTCGGTAAGCAGCAGTTCAACATCCTCGTCCTCAATCATTTTTACTATATGTCTTTTAAAAGCTGCAACAATTTTTCGACGTCGATCGGCTTCGAAATGTATTCGTCCGCGCCTGCCCGGAGGCATTTTTCACGGTCGCCCACCATGGCCTGCGCGGTAACTGCGTACACCGGTGTATTTTGTCTGCTGTCTATTTTTTTGATCAGCGGAATGGCATCATAGCCATCCATTTCGGGCATCATCATGTCAATCAGAATCGCGTCGACGGTTTCACCCGTTCTTAGCAAATCCAAGGCCTCTGTTGCGCCGCTGCACGAAATACAGTCGTATGACTTTGCTTTTAAGGTCGCTTTCAGCGCAAAAATGTTTCGCGCGTCATCGTCGATAATCAGCACTTTTTTCTTATTCATAGGAAGGGTTTTCAGGATTTCTCATAAAGCCATACACGCAGCAGCGACATCAGCTGATCGATGTCCACGGGCTTCGTAATATAGTCGGATGCGCCCGCATTGATACATTTTTCTCGGTCGCCTGTCATTGCTTTTGCGGTTACGGCAATGACGGGAAGGTTACGCCATTTGTGGTTTTCCCGGATGCGCCTTGCGGTTTCATAGCCATCCATTTGTGGCATCATCATATCCAGCAACACCACGTCTACATTCGGATTTTCCTCCAGTCGCTGCAATGCTTCTTTGCCGTCAAGGGCAGTCAACACATTCATTTTAAAGTTTTCCAAAGACTTTGAAAGCGAGAAAATATTTCGGACATCATCGTCCGCAATAAGGACTGTTTTGCCTTTCAATATTTCACTCAGGCCTCCTAATTTCTGCCGGTCCGACATTTTCTGGGGCGACTTTTTATTCTCCTCAACCACATGCAGGAACAGCGAGACTTCGTCAAGCATGCGCTGGTAGGAGTGGGCCGTTTTGACGATGATGGAGTCTGCGTATTGTTTTATACGCAATTCTTCGGTCATGGAAAGGCTTTTTCCGGTAAATACAATGATCGGGATATGCTCGAAGCCTGGATTCATTTTGGCCATTTCGAGCATTTCATAAGCTTTTTTATCGGGTATGCCCATATCCAGGATCACGCAGTCCACTTCGTTGTTCTGCAATGTTTCCAGGCCTTCGCCAATATCGCTTTTCAGTTGGGAATTAATGTTGAAAGACGACAGATAGTAGGCGAGTGCTTTTGCGTGCATGGAATTATCTTCAACGATAAGCACTTTTTTGCTCTGCCTGTTCACCACGAATTCGATCTTTTTGAAAATCTCTTCCATCTTTTCGAAGGCAACGGGCTTATCAATGAAGTCGACCGCACCTTTGAGCAGACTTTCATTTTTCATGCGGTGCGACGACATAATGTGCACCGGAATATGCCTGGTTTCAGGGCGCGATTTTAATTCATCCATCACGTCCCAGCCGCTGATGATGGGAAGCTGAATGTCCAGCAAAATACCCATCGGCGTAAATGTTTGGGCAAGTTCCAAACCCTCATCGCCCCTTACGGCAACAATGCCTTTGTAACCCAGCTTCCGGGTGTAATCGAGCAATGATTTTGCAAAGGTCGTGTCGTCTTCAATGATCAGGATCGTCTTGTCCGCGCTTTCAATGTTGTCACGGTCGTCGTCGATGCTTTGTGGAATTACTGTGCTGATAAATCGCTTATCAATGCCCTCCGGTTTTGTCTTCAGCGATTCCTCGTTATGGTTCAGGAAGTAATTCTGCTGCTCGCTGACTTGTGCGCTATATGCTTTCGCAATCGGAATACAAAGCGTAAACACACTGCCTTCATCCAGCTTACTCGTCAATGAAATCTCACCGCCGAGTAATTTAACCAGCTCGCGGCTGATGGACAATCCCAATCCGGTTCCGCCATATTTTCGCTTGGTGGATCCGTCGGCTTGCTGGAACGCTTCAAAAATGTGCTGCTGCTTCTCGGGTGCTACGCCTATGCCTGTATCGCTGACGACAAAGCTGATCATATTCTCCATACCCGGCTTGCGTTGGATATCAATTTGAACGGAACCTTGTGAGGTGAATTTCAATGCATTGGAAATAAGATTTTTCAATATTTGTTCCAGGCGCATTTTATCCGTTTCAATCACGAGCGGAGCACTGTTTTCAATGTTTATTTTGAAATCCAGCCCTTTTTCTCTCGCTATCGGACTGAACAGGCCTTTCAAGTCGTCCACTATTTCTTTCACAGAAACGCTCACATAGTCGAGCTCCATTTTTCCGGCTTCAATCTTGGACAGATCAAGGATCTCATCGATCAGCCCTAGCAAGCCGTTGCCCGACGATTGGATTACCGTTGCATATTCCACCTGCTCTCCATTCAGATTTTTTTCATCGTTTTCGGCCAACAACCGGCTCAGCAGCAAGATTGAGTTAAGCGGCGTCCGAAGTTCGTGCGACATATTGGCCAGGAACTCCGACTTATAGCGCGTTGTGAGTTCGAGTTCTTCGGCTTTTTTCTGAATTTCAATGTTCTTTTCTTCCAATAAACCGCTCCGCTCTTCCAGTTCCTCATTGGTTTGCTGTAACTCTTCCTGCTGTACGCGAAGCTCTTCCTCGGAAGCCTGCAACTTCTGTGATTGCGCTTCCAACTCCGCGTTCAGGTTTTCCAGCTCATTATGCTGCGTTTGCAATTCCTCGGACTGTGCCTGGGTTTCTTCCAGGAAGTTTTGCAGTTTTAAATAGTCCAGCGCGGAATTGATACCCGTCGCGATCGCTTCCAGGTTGCCTTCCAAAAACTGGATGTCATTTTTGTCTGGTTTGTTCAGGAAGCCAAGTTCAATGATGCCAATGCATTCGTAAGCATAAATAAGTGGCAAAATAGCGAGCGTAACAGGTTTTGTTTCGCCAATCGTCGATGTTATTTTGAGGTAATTCTCAGGTACGTCATACACGATCAGTGGCTTTTTGCTTTCTATCGCCTGCCCCGCAAGACCAGCACCCGGCGTAATGCTGTCAGGTGCATGCTCCGCGGCATAGCTGCTTGCAAGCCTGAAATTCCAGTCGTTATCCTGGATATAGATGGTCCCGAGCTGCGCTTTGGCATAGCGCGTAACCGTGTTAATAAGGTTTGTCGCCAGTTTTTTGAGGATACGCTCTCCACGAATGGCATCACTGATTTCAACGGCGCCGGTTTGCAGCCAGTTTTTAGTTGTGAGATCATTGAATGTTTGTTCCAGCGAAGCCGTCATAGTATTAAGCGCTGCCGAAATGCGGCCCAGGTCATCATCGCTTTCATCTTGTGATCTTACGGTATAATCCCCATCGGAAACTTGCCGGGTAATCTGCTCAATGCGGCTGATCCTGCGTTCCGTTTCTGCGTATTTTTGTTCTTCCAGCAGCTGTGCAGCAAGCCTTTTGTCCATGTCGTTCTTAATTCGCATATAGGCGAAAACAGTGATCAGGATTGAGATCAATGCGGCAATGACCAGCAGGACAGGCGTATAACGAATGTAAATTTGCTGTTGCTCGATGCGGTCTTGCAGAATTTTGTTTTCGTCAAATTTAATGCGTTCCACCACCAGACGAAGATCGTCCATAATCTTCTTTCCCTTAATCATTTCCTTTAATCTGCCATCCTGGTCGTCTGCAAAGGTCGGATTTCTGCGTGTCTGATCAATAATGTTCTGCATCTGCCCGAATTTTGCTTCGTACAATGCTTTCACTTCCCGCAGGTTTTTCTGTTGGTTAGGATTATCGGCCGTAAGTTCACTGAGGTTGTTATAACTGATGGTGGTTTTTGTGTACGCGTCCGAGTAGGGGTCCAGGAAGATTTGCTCATTTGTGATCAAATACCCCCGCTGGCCCGTTTCCGCGTCCTTAACATATGAAATAATGCTCTCGGCTTCAATGAGGACCTGGTTGGTGTGGTTAACCAGCTCGGAGTTGTTGATTAGTTTCTGCGTGCTGTAATAGGAAGCCAAAAGGCTGAATATCAGCAGTAATATGGAGAAGGAAAATACAATTTGTAATTGCTGAATGATAGAGTTAGAGGTTTTTCTCATCGGTGCCTTGCTGCTAATTTTCAGTTCTGATTTCGGTTAAAACCTGCTCCTGGACCAGGGGCAGGATAAGAATAAATTGCGCTCCGTGATTTTCAGCACTCCTGGCTGAAATAATCCCGTTATGCTTGTCCATGATTTTTTTTGCAATAGCCAGTCCGATCCCGGTGCCCTCGTAAGTATTCAGGTTATTGAGCCGCTGGAAGATGACAAATATCCGGTCGAGGAATTTCTCGTCAAAGCCTATGCCGTTGTCTTCAATCACGATCCTGCAAAAATGCCCTTCTTCACTGACTTCCGCGTCTACAAATTTTTCAGCAATGATGGTCGAAGAAATGGTAATCACGGGCGGCATGCCTTCTTTGGAGAATTTAAGCGCATTACTGATCAGATTCTGGAAAACCTGCCGGATCTGACTCGGAATGGTGTCGATAATAGGCAGTTTGTCCAGCTGGATCACTGCCTTTTTGCTTAACATGATCTCATCAAAATCAGACAAAAGATCTTCCAGAAGCAAATTCAGGTCAGTAGGCTGGAAATGTGCCTTGACCGAAAGCCTTGAATAATCGAGCAAATCGCTGATGAGGCGCGACATTCTGGCTGAGGAACTGATCGACCTGTTGAGGTAAGAAATTGCCTCCGGGTTTTCTTTTAGGTATTTGTCCTTTATTAAATGACTGAATGTCTGAATCTTCCGTAAAGGTTCTTTCAAATCATGGGAAACAACCCAGGCAAATTGCTGCAATTCGTGATTGGTCGTTTCCAGTTCCGAGTTCTTCACCAGGAGTTCCCTTGTCCGGAGTTCAACTTTATGTTCCAGCAGCTCGTTTGCCATTTTTTGCTGGTGAATGTCGGTAAATGTGCCTACCCAGCGGATAGTCGAGCCGTTTTGCAGGATCGGGATGATTTTGATCAGAAAATACTTGTACTCCTGCGTATCCAGATGCTTTAATCTCGCCTCCGTTGTAAATTCCAGGCCATTTTTTAGATGTGTTTCCCAATTGTTGTAAAAGTCGTCCTCAGGATGAGATTCAGGAAAAATCGTGGCGTCTTCCGAAAGCTGAAACCAATGTTCATTAACGAATTCGATCTTGCCGTCCACACCGATCGTGAATGCGACTTGTGGCAGGGATTCCAAGATAAACCGCAATTCCTGCATCCGTCCAGCCAGTTCTTCCTGCGCTTTTTTTCTTATATCAATCTCATATTGAAGGGAATGCTGAATTGTTTTCAATTCCTGCTGCTGTTCGAAAAGCTTGTTGAATGTCTTGACTTTGAGCAGCAAAATATCCGGGTCAACGGGCTTGGTAAGATAATCGATGCCTCCGGACGAATAGCCCTTAGTAATAAACCGTTTCTCTTTGTTGACAGCAGACAGGAAAATGATGGGTGTGTCCTTCGCTTTACCAAAGCCGGAGATGGCCTCAGCAACTTCAAAGCCGTCCATACCCGGCATCTGGACATCCATGATGATAACAGAATAGCTGTTTTTGAGGATCTTTTTCAATGCCTCTTCACCGGATTCCGCACTATCCGTCTGGAAATTGTGCAGTTCCAGGATTTTCTTTAAAGGAAGTATATTTTCAGGCCTGTCGTCGACAATCAGAATCATAATATGGGTAAAAAATTATCCATGCAGTCCTTGTTGTTTGTCAGCTGTGAAGTGATTCTCATCTAATCGGAATTAAACTTGTATGTATATACGCTGCAATCCAATCATTTAAGATACAGTGACAGTAACAAGCTCAATATCAAGGTAAAATAAGTATTAATTCCTTTGTTTTATACAAAAATCATACCAAAACACGCGAATTTTTGCACTTTTTACTGATTATCCTAATTTTTTTCACTGAAATTTTCAATGACAATCCGCTTCAATTCTTCCGCCCACTTCTGGATTGTGATCATTGGATGAATAAATGGCGTATTAAAGTCCTCTGAAATAGAGGTGAACCCTTTATCACGGACCAGATCAATAATTGCATTTACGAGGTATTCGTCCGAAGAATCGTAGACCGTATCTTCATTCATTTCACTAACCTTTTGCAAAAACGCCAGCATTTCCGGCAGCTTGTTTTTATCCATAATTTCATTGTTATGCTCCCATCCGGAGCTCCTGTGGAATATTTTCCCGAACAACTCCTGGTTATCCTGGCATAATTTTATAGCAAAGTGTGTTCTCAAATATGATTCCAGCGGTAATGGTGTGTATAGTTTGATTCAGATAGAAAACCTATGCTGAACGGTGTGGGAATTGTTAACGAAAATTATTCAAAGATGAAAAAAGTATCTAACAATAAAGTTGTTAAGGAATTAGAGCATAGTAAAATTGTTGTTTATCCGGGCGAACCCTATCCGTTAGGCGCCACGTGGGATGGCGAGGGGGTTAATTTCGCATTATATTCTGAAAACGCTACGGGTGTGGAATTGTGCCTGTTCGAGAGTCAGGAAAGTCAGCGTGAGCAAATCAAGATCGAGATCAAAGAAGCTTCCCATCACGTGTGGCATGTGTATGTGCCCGGATTGAAGCCAGGACAACTGTATGGCTATCGTGTGCACGGACCTTATGAGCCGACGTACGGCTTTCGTTTTAATCCTAATAAAGTTTTAATAGATCCTTATGCAAAGTCCATTTCAGGTACGATCCAGTGGCACGATGCACTTTTTGGCTATGTAATCGGTGACGAAAATGAGGATCTGAGTTTCAGCGAGCTCGACAGCGCTCCATACATTCCCAAATCTGTTGTTATAGATTCAAGTTTTGACTGGGAAGGTGTTCAGGCACCCGAGATTCCTTATCACGACACAATTATTTATGAAACACATGTGAAGGGATTCACCTATCTGAATAAAGATATTCCTGAGGAAATCCGCGGAACATATGCTGCTATGGGGCATCCGGCAGCCATCAAATATCTTAAAGATCTGGGTGTTAATGCTGTTGAGCTGATGCCTGTTCACCATTTCATTTCAGACCGGCATTTAAAAGAGCGCGAACTGACCAATTACTGGGGATATAATTCAATCGGCTTTTTCGCGCCGGATGTACGTTACAGCAGCTCAGGAACGCTTGGCCAGCAGGTTAATGAGTTCAAAAACATGGTCAAGGAAATGCACAAAGCGGGCATTGAGGTGATCCTGGATGTGGTTTATAACCATACCGGCGAAGGAAACCAGATGGGCCCAACATTGTCTTTCAGGGGAATCGATAATATGTCGTATTACCGGTTAATGGACGGGCGCTACTACATGGATTATACGGGAACGGGCAATACATTGAACGCGAGGCTTCCGAGCGTGCTGCGCCTGATCATGGATAGTTTGCGTTATTGGATCACGGAAATGCACGTAGATGGCTTCCGTTTCGACCTTGCTTCGACGCTTGCAAGGGAATTGCATGAAGTGGACAGGCTTAGCGCATTCTTCGATATTATTCACCAGGACCCAATTATTTCGCAGGTAAAGCTCATCGCGGAACCCTGGGACATTGGTTATGACGGATATCAGGTTGGTAAATTTCCAATTGGCTGGGCGGAATGGAACGGTCGTTACCGCGACTGTATGCGTGATTACTGGCGTGGAGCGGATAGTATGCTGGCAGAGTTTGCTGAGCGCTTTACCGGCAGTTCAGATCTTTACAAAGGGGAATACCGCAGACCGACAGCGAGCATTAACTTTATAACTGCTCACGATGGTTTTACATTGAACGACCTGGTGTCGTATAACGATAAACGTAATTTTGCAAACGGCGAGGAGAACAATGATGGAGACGACCACAATCGTTCTTGGAACTCCGGCCATGAGGGTCCATCGGATGACCCGGAAGTTTTACAGATCAGACACAAGCAGAAACGAAATTTCCTGACAACACTTTTCCTGTCGCAAGGCGTGCCAATGCTCGTTGCGGGCGATGAATGGGGGAGGACACAGGGCGGAAATAATAATGCGTACTGCCAGGATAATGAGATCTCGTGGCTGGATTGGGAAAAGGTGGATCCGGACTTATTGACATTCACCCAGAAGCTGATCGCTTTCAGCAAGGCTCACCGTACATTCCGAAGAAGGGATTGGTTCCGTGGTTTACCTATCAAAGGCAAGGGACTTGAAGACATTGCCTGGTTCTTGCCGGATGGAAGTGAAATGCCGGAAGAGAACTGGAATCACGATTATGCCAAATCGCTGGCTGTATTTCTCAATGGAAAAGGGATTCGACATGTAAATAAAAAAGGCGAGCCGATTCACGATGATAGCTTTTATATGATTTTCAATGCGCATTACGAGCCTGTTGAATATACACTTCCTCCAAAAAAGTACGGCACGGAATGGCATAAGGTAATTGATACGAGCGCAGATTACATCACGGAGGACGGCGAGCTCGTTGGCCCCGATGCCTCGGTGACGGTCGACAGCCGGTCAATAGTCGTTTTTAAACACGCATTGGAACAACAAAAAATATGATTGATAAGGAAAAGCTGCTGCCGGGAGTAAGATTCGACGAGTTCGGAAAAGCCAACGCGGTTGTATGGGCGCCCGAGTTAGATGAAGTTGCGTTACTACTGGTAGAATCAGAAAAACAACTGCCGTTAAAAAAGGGGCAATTGGGCTATTGGTCGGTGCAAACGGAAGAACTCAAAGCCGGCGACATTTACCAGTTCGTTGTGAATGATAAACCTTTGCCCGATCCGGCGTCCATCTGGCAGCCACAAGGCGTGCACGGTCCTTCCGCCGCTTACGATCTCCGAAATTTTCAATGGACAGACAAAAATCTGCCTCAGATCGCACTGAAAGATTACATTATCTATGAGCTGCACACCGGAACGTTTACGGAAGAGGGCACATTTGCGGCCATGGAAAGTAAGCTCGATTATTTGGTTGAACTGGGAATTAATGCCATTGAAATTATGCCGGTTTCACAATTTGCCGGCGCGCGCAATTGGGGCTACGATGGCGTGCTCCCGTATTGCGTGCAGGATTCGTACGGCGGACCGGAGGCGTTGCAACACCTTGTTAATGCATGTCATGAGAAGGGGCTGGCTGTGATTTTGGATGTTGTTTACAATCATATTGGCCCCGAAGGCAATGTGCTGCCTCAATATGGGCCATATTTTACAGATAAATACAATACACCCTGGGGCGACGCAATCAATTTCGACGATGCCTGGTGCGACGGTGTCCGCGAATATTTTATCGAGAATGTGCTGATGTGGTTTCGGGATTTTCACATTGATGCATTGCGCATGGATGCTGTTCACGCGATCAAAGACATGAGCCCGGTTCATATTTTGCAGGAAATGAAAATACGCGTGGATGAGCTGGCTGAGCAAAGCGGCAAATCACATTACCTGATCGTAGAAATGGATCTGAATGATACACGCTTCATTAGTCCGGTTTCAAAAGGCGGTTATGGTATGGATGGACAATGGGTTGACGAATTTCACCATGCATTGCGCGTCTCTTCCGGCCAGCAACGAAGCGGCTACTATTCTGATTTTGAGCCGATAACGTCGTTGGCTAAATCCTATAAAGATGCCTACGTATATGACGGGGCGTTTTCGGAACATCGTAAGCGGAAGTTTGGCGTGAAGGCCGACGGACATCCGGGAGAACAGTTTGTAGTTTTTTCTCAAAATCATGATCACGTAGGCAACCGGATGCTGGGTGAGCGGACAAGCCAGCTCGTTTCGTTTGAAATGCAAAAATTGCTTGCAGGTGCAGTTTTCCTGAGCCCTTATTTGCCTATGTTGTTTATGGGCGAGGAATACAGCGAAAGCAATCCCTTCATGTATTTTGTGAGCCACACAGATCCCGAACTGGCGGAAGCGGTCAGGAAAGGCAGAAAGCGAGAGTTTGCCGCGTTTCACATAGAAGGTGAAGCGCCCGATCCAATGGGCATTGAAACATTCAACAGTTCGAAATTACAATGGACATTGCTTGCGCAAGAGCCGCACCAAACGATGTTTCAGTTTTACAAGAAGCTGATCGGGCTGAGGAAAAGCCAGCCTGCGCTGAACAATATGGACAGGAATGCAATTGAAGTTGAGTCTAATGCTGATAATAAGACTCTTACGATTCGTCGCTGGTCTGCGGAGCAGCAGATCGTTGCGATCCTGAATTTCTCCAAATCAGTTCGTGAGATATGGCTGCCGGAGCAAAACAGCGGATGGAAAAAGCTGATTGCTTCTTCGGATTCTGAGTGGAATGGATTGGGAAATGTCACCGATCCGCCTGCCGACAGGCTGGTAATGTTGCCTCCTGAAAGCTTCGCAATATTTACAAATTCCTGATTTTGATCTTTATTTCGTGTGGCGCCACTTCGTCGCCACCGAAATAGGGTAATAGTTTATAAGCAATTCCGACGCCACCTGAACAGTGGCGTTTCATTTTGGTGTCAACACCATGATAGGAAAATACGTAGAAGTTATCTTCCAATGTAATCTTGAAACTGTTGGTCGCATTTAGCTCTGCAGTGCCCAGATCCTTTGCCTCGCGTACGCCATTCGCGTACGTGTATGCATAAATGTGAATGGCACCCTCATGCCAGTTCCAGCCAAACCTGGCGCTGTTGCTTTGGTGCTGAGAGCTGCAATCCGAGAATCCATAGAGTTTGTTAATGTCAAACTGATTTTCAGGAATTGCTGCACTATAAATGCATGAACTGTCGAAAACCGCCTGGAAGCGCAGCGAACTTGCCGCGAATGGCGTATTCACATTCTTTTCAACTTCGTGTTGTCCTGCTTTTATGGTGTAAGTGACAAAATCATCCCCAAAGCTGGGCGTGTTTCCGACCCATTCGCAGGAAACTGTTATCACAAGAAGTAAGGCACAAAAGAGGGCTGTTTTCATTTGAATATTCATCATCGTCGCGCGATTCAGACTGTTGATCAGCTTATGAACGAAACTATGTCTGCAAAATTGAATAATGTGCGGCAATGGGCAATGATTATCTGGAAATTAAATAGGTGTGCAGCGTTACAGGGGCATCTTTCAATTTTTCCCTGAACTCGATGACATTGTCAAATTTCAGCTGCTTCATGGTTTTGGTTTCAAAAAAAATCTTAAAACTATCAACATCAAATGGCCAGGGCGTAACATTCAGAACACCTTCCTCGGGTGATGAAAGTTCATAATTACAATCGTCCGGTCCGCGGCTGACCTCGATTTTCCGACCTTCGGGTGGCACCAGGTTCTGGCATATCAGTAGTGAAAAAGCATCGCACCATTCCAGGATCTGGTATGCGGTTTTGATCTCTTTCTCGTCAAGACCCGATTCTTTACGCCACTTTTTATCCCATTTTTCCAGCTTTTTACAGTAAGCGACAATTTGCTTGTCTGTTTCTTTCTGATATAGAAATTGAATGTGCTGCGAGGTTAGCAGGGCAATGTAACGGCTTTTGGAAAGGGCAAGTTGGAGGAGTTCTTCGCATTTTTCTGCATCAAATTTCCGCATTTTGAAATTTACCGGCCCACCGTTTTCATTCAGCAAAAGGTCGTCATTGAAAAATTCATTGAACGCATCATCGTGTTCGGTCGTGGCAATGATCGTTTCCAGCCAGCGTTCAGGGCGGAAGTCCTGTTTCCAATGGAAGCATACTTGTCCTGAAAGTAGTCCGTGGGCGCGTTGCGAGATAATCTGCCAGCCGTCTTCCTTATAATTAACAATCATAATTTATGCTAAATGTTGATGTGCAAAAAAGGCCAGGAAATTTTCCCTGGCCTATATTCCGATAAACTGCTTTTCAAACGACTGCTATTGCTGTTGTTTCTGCTGTTTTCCAGCACTATGGTGCTCTTTCTGATTGTTTGTAATATGATCTCCCTTCACCATTTCCTCTTCCTTATGCCTGCTATCAATGTTGTCTTTGTTTTCAGGCTTGTTGCGAGATTGTGACTGTTGCATCGATCCCGAATTTTGTGACTGTTTCATGACAATCGTAATTTGGTTCTGACAACTATATTTTAAAAATTATGCCAATGGTGCAGCGGGTGGATTAAATTCTCTGCGCGTCCCTTCATAAAGTTCATATTCCAGTAAGCGACAGTCGATTGTGCTGGTGTAGAACTCAATTCTGCGCTTGGCTTTCAAACCAATTTTCTTGGCAAGATCCAGATTTCCGGTGAAGACATAGCCGAAATATCCTCCACACTTTTGTTTCATAAAATCGCCAATCCGGGCATAGGTTTCTTCTAGCTCAGCAATTTCCCCAAGCCGGTCGCCATATTCGGGGTTGATGAAAAACACGCCCTTATTTTCTTTAGGCACTTCGGTTTCTGCAAAATCACAACATTCAAAATCAATCAATTCTGAAACGCCAGCCGCGATCGCATTTTTCCTGGCATTGGCAATGGCTACATTGCTGTAATCCGTCGCGATAATGCGTAGGCCAGGCACGTCGCGAATTTGTTCTTCTAGCTTAGCCTGTTCAGCGTCATATATTTCCTGGTCATAACCCAGCACGTGCATGAATGCAAAATTGTCCCTAAAAAGGCCCGGGCGGCTGTTCGTGGCGATTAATGCAGCTTCAATGGCCAATGTACCCGAACCGCACATGGGATTGATAAATGTTGAATTTCTGTCCCAGCGGCTTGCCAGAATAGTTGCTGAGGCCAGCGCTTCCAGCATAGGCGCGCGGCCCGGGATTTTGCGGTAACCATGCCTTGCCAGCGAATCACCCGAAGTGTCTATGAAAATTTCAGCAGAATCATTCTTCCAGAACAAATGGATCACCGCGCCGATTAGATCGGAACCTGTTGTTGGCCGAGTGCCCTTTTTATCCCTGAACCTGTCCACAATGGCATCCTTTACGCGCAGGTTGGCAAACATGCTGTTGTTAATGGTCGGATTTTGCACATTGCTGGTGACCGAAAAATAGCCTTCACCGGCAATGATATCCTCCCACGGCATTTGAACCAAGAACCGGTAAACATCGTCGGGGTGATGGGCTGTAAACGAGCCCAGACTATATAAAACCTGACTTGCGCAATAGAGATTCAGGTTTAATTTAATGCACTCATTAATAGATGCTTTGATCCGTAAACCGGTTACAAAAGCCTCCTCAATGTCGAATCCCAGGTCCTTCACTTCCTGTTCCAGATAAGGCGCAAGGCGTTTGTGACAAGTGATAATGACGCGGGATGGAGTTGTGAAATATGACATGCTTGGCGGTAAGCTTTTCGGCGATCAGCTCGATATTGTTTGTTTGTAAAAGAACAAACTTAGTGCTTTCTGGCTTAACCGCCTATATTCCGTTCAGCTCGTTCTCGGTGAATGCTTTCTCGCGACCGGTAAGTTTTTGTCTTGTTTTTTCCACTTCCTCGGTTGTGATCTTGTCGGCATCGTTACGCCACGATTTCCTGATAAAGCTCAATAATTGCGCAATGTCCTCGCTGGGCATGTCTTTATCGTAGCCAATGCCCGGCATATCACCACTTACCTCAGGAGTCTGGTAAACGCGGCCATTCACTTTCACAGGGCCTGTCAAACCATACAAAATGATCGAGATCAGCTTATCCTTATTCCCAGTAACCCATTCCGACTGGTTCAAAGGCGGTGCCAGCGATTTGATCCCGGCGCCGTCTGCTCCATGGCAAGTCTGGCAAATGGAAGTAAATAATGCTTCGCCTTTTGGAAATTCTTTTTTCAGCATTTCCGGGTTTCTGTTGCCGCGTGCGCTTTGTACGGTGTTGATAGCGCGTTGAAGCTGTTTATTAAGCAAAAGATCCGGGCTCGACAAAGACGCGGAAATTTCCGACTGGAAACCTTCTTCCTGATCCTGCAAGTTGCTGATGATCGCGTCCGTTACATATCGGTTATTGGGATATTTCAAAGCAAGCTTAGTTAATAAGCCCCGTGATGCTGCTGTGTCGAAAGGTTGAATTGTTTTGGCAACCAGTGCAATATAAGGAGCTGATAATGTGTCATTTGCGTCCACCATTGTATTAAATAGGGAAGCAAATTGCTGATAAGAGCCCGGCGTCATGAGCGCTGGCGAAACAGCGAGCCCCTGCATGCGAAACTTCCAATTCGACTGTCTCAACCAGGCTGCCGCTTCTTCGGTTTTCAATGAATTAAGCCCTTCCAAAGTCCATAATGCGTGTATTGCAAGCAACGGATTTGCAGTCTGCTTAATCGCAGCGCGCAATGCAGGCACGGTTTGGTTGTATTTTCCATCAATGAGTTTCTGCTGTGCACGATCCCTTACCCAGCCATTGGCGTGGCCCAGAAGCTTCACCAATTCGTTCGCGTCCGACGGGATCATGACAGGTTTTGCCTTGGCACTCTTAGGGACCACTTTGTAAATGCGTCCGGCAGAAAGTGGCTGAGTAAGTTCACGTTTCCCGATCTGGTCTTTCAGATAAGGCGTCAGATAAGTTTTGTGTTGAATGATGCCACGGTACATATCGAGAATGTACATCGCGCCGTCGGGACCATTGTAAAGGCTTACGGGACGGAAACGTTCATCCGTGCTGGCCAGGAATTCCTTGTTCTTATAAGCCTGTTCGCCTTTAACAATATAGCCATTTTCAGACAGGATGTTCCGCTTAATGAGGTTTGCGGAAGGCTCGGGCACAAATGCGTTGAATTGATAATTATCACCGAAAAGGTCTCCGCGATAAACGACCGGTGCTGCTGCTGCCGTAAAATTGGTCAAACGCAGGCTGTCGTCAAGGACATTTTTCATATACCCGCGGTTCACGCCGGGTGTGGGATGCAGCGGAAATACATTGTTATTAGCGACCCATTTTTCATTGTAACCAGCCACGTTCTTCTGGTTTTTGTTGGAAGCGCCCAGGCCGGCAGGAAAGTAATCGCCAATCAGGTTCTGTGAATTGTTGTTATAATAAAGGCGGCCGTAATTATCCTGGCTAATGCCCCATTGTCCACGAAAATGCGTGTGCTCAATTTCCCATTTATTGCCCCGTTTGCGATAGCGCTTGTCCGACTTCGCGTTGTAGATCCAGTTGTCGAGCGCGCGGAACAGTCCGTTTGGCTGGTGTTCAACATTCCCGCCTTCGGTATATTTTGGGTCAACTAATGTTTTTTTGCCAACCTTGTCATTTTTAATTTCGTAAAACCAGAGATTGGTCGGTTCAGCAACCAGTATGCCATTCTCTATCAGGCAAATGGCCCTTGGCAGAATAAGTGAATCAATTATGACCGTGCGATCGTCGTAAACACCATCTTTATTCTTATCGTCCAGGATCACAATGTTGCCATTGGGAATGTCTTCACCGGTTCCGATGGTGTCGGGCATGTAGCCCGTCATTTCCACCACCCACATTCTGGCTTTGTCGTCAAACTGCATGGCGACCGGTGAACTTACCAAAGGCTCCGAGGCGATCAGTTTTACTTCGAAACCATTCTCCACCTGCATTTTTTCAATCGTCTTGCCAGGTGCAATAAAGGGCGACTGGGCTTTGGCGGAGACAGGTGCGGTTGTTTCCTTTTCCGTTTTCTCCGAAATAACCTGTTTCGACGCGGTTTGCTTATTTGACTTGCAATAAAACAGCGTGATTGAAATCGTCAGGAAAAGTATATAGTAGCGGGACTTTCTCATTTCAATGAATTACCTCTTTTCAGTTAGTGATGAATATTTAATTAGAAAGGCTGGAAACGCTGAACAATCAATCTCTTAACGCTTCTTCCACCGGTTTCATATTCTTGGTCAGGAAATGAATGATCAGCCACGCAGCAAAATAGGCCAAACCGCATATAACGAACAAGATATTGTAGCCAGCGCCAATGTTTCCGGCTGCTTTATAATAATCCAGTAAAGAGCCAACCAGCAACGGGAACAGGGTTGAACCAATGGATCCTGCCATGCCGCCGATGCCTACCACTGAGCTTACCGCACGTTTTGGGAAAATATCGGAAACAATGGTGAAAATATTCGCGCTCCATGCCTGGTGCGCTGCCGCCGCAATGCTGATAATGGCCACTGCAACCCAGATGTCGGTCGCAAACTTAGCCAGTATAATAGGCAAAACAGCGAACGCCACGACCAACAAAGTAGCTTTACGCGCCCGTAACGGTGCCCAGCCTAATTTTTTTATCAGATAGGAAGACAAATAACCGCCGCCTATGCTCCCGAATGTGGTTGCCGTGTAAACGATGGCCAGGTGCAGACTTGGTTTTTTAAGGTCGAGCGAGAATGTGGTGGCAAAGTAGGAGGGGAGCCAAAAAAGAAAGAACCACCAGATTGGATCGGTGAGTAGTTTTCCGCTGATGAAAACCCAGGTTTGTGGAAGCTGAATGAGCTTGGCCCATTTGATCGGCTTTTCATCGGCAGTTGCGATATCTTCACTATCACTGTGAATGTAAGCAAATTCCTCGGGCTGTATCTTCTTGTGCCGCGATGGGATTTCATAAAACAACCACCAGAATATCAGCCATATAAAACCCAATGCTCCGGTGATCAAAAATGCTTCTTGCCATCCGTATGCGCCCAGCAACCAGGGCACCATGATCGGAGCAGCAACGGCACCGATGCTCGTCCCCGAGTTGAAGATTCCTGTTGCAAGTGCGCGCTCGCGCTTAGGGAACCATTCGGCGGTGGCTTTTACAGCTGCTGGGAAATTTCCCGCTTCACCCAATCCTAAAAGCGCCCTTACCGCGCCAAAACCAAATGTACTTTTGACGAAAGCATGCGCAATCGCAGCAATGCTCCATATGATAATGGAGATAGAGTAACCCATTTTTGACCCGATCCTGTCAATGAAATTTCCAAAAATGATATAACCCAAGGCATAACAACCGGCAAAAACCATGACAATGTTTGCGTAGTCCGACTCGGTCCAGTTAAATTCCAGTTCGAGCGTAGGTTTCAGTAAGCCAAGGATTTGTCTGTCGATGTAATTGATTGTGGTGGCAAAAAATAGTAATGCACAAATGACCCAGCGGTAATTGCCAATTTTGGATTTTTCCATAGTAAGAGGTAAAAGATTTCTTCGGATTCAGGATCTAAAAAGTGACTGTCAGAAAAGAAGACTATTTTTTAGCCATTCTACCCCTTAAAAGGATTGTATAACCCTCAATAAAAAGAATCCTGCCACTAACAAGCTGAGTTGTAGCGGCGGGAAATATGGGTTTTTCAAACGTTGTTGTAAGTCAGTATCAGGCGATCGGGTAGGCCTTTTGAGCCTTTTCAAGGTCGGCTTCATTGGTCAGGTCGAGCCGTAGCGGGGTTATTGATACGAAGCCGTTTTCGATAGCCCAGCGGTCCGTGCCTTCTTCTGCCGGCTCCATAGGAATAACCGTAAACCAGTAATGTTTCCTACCCATCGGGTCGAGTGCGGGTACAATTTGATTGTCGTACAATCTTACTGATTGTCTAGTCCAGCGAACGCCCTTCGGGTCATGCGGGAAATTCACGTTGACCAGATTTAAATGGTCATTTTGGAACAATAATGCCAGCGTTTTTTCAACAAAAGGATCCAGCGCATCAAAATCGGGCTCTTTATCTGTGGGCGTGCTGAGTGCAATTCCCTTCATCCCAAACAGGACGGCCTGTTTTGCCGCTGCTAATGTTCCAGAATGCCACATGGCGTTACCCAGGTTCGGCCCCATGTTGATACCAGAAAGGACCACGTCAGGCTTATCCCATAAATGCTGGCCCAGCGCCACGCAGTCTGCTGGCGTACCATTCACACGCCAGGCATCAATTCCGTCGAAATCTATGGGGGATTTTTTATATGACAGAGGTCTGGAAGCTGTAATCGCATGACCCATTGATGATTGTTCCACATCGGGGGCAACTACTTTAACCTCTCCAAACCGAGCCGCGATTTTGGCAAGGGCGGCAAGTCCGGGACTGTATATTCCGTCGTCGTTTGTCACAAGGATTTTCATAGTGATATCTTTTTTATGCTATTTTAAGCTATACGTTAATAAAATTATGCCTGGTATGTTTTTTATGCTTGAACCGTTATCCTAAATACTTGCTATGAAAAACACCAACCTTTTGCACAACCCCACGGCCGGGGATAATGATTTTTCCGAAAAAGAATTAGTAAAACTGATTGAGGCGGAAGGTTTTAAATGTGATTACTCCTCCGTAAAAGACGAGGGCTGGGACGACTTCAAAACAGAGACCGATTTTCTTATCATTGCCGGCGGTGATGGAACCGTGAGGCGCGTTGCCAAGGCATTAATGGAAAGAAAGCGGCTAGACAAACAATATCCACTCGCATTATTGCCGCACGGCACCGCCAATAACATTGCAACTGCCTTGCAAATCACCGGTGAAGCGAAAGAAATCGCGAAAAGCTGGCATAACGAACATTTACAACCATTTGACATCGGCAAAATATACGGATTGGGTGACGACCGCTTTTTTCTGGAAGGATTCGGTTACGGCGTATTCCCGCGACTGATGAAGGTGATGAGTAAAATGGAAGCAGAAATCGGCGATACGGTAGAACAAAAACTCAAAGCTGCGCTTGCAGTGCTTTACGACATTGTATTGAATTATGAGGCCAAGGAGTGTAAGATCGTGGCTGACGGTGTGGAGCATTCAGGTAGATATCTGATGGTTGAAGTCATGAACATCCGATCCATTGGACCTAATCTGTTTCTTGCGCCTGACGCGGATCCAGGAGATGGCGAACTTGAAATAGTAACAATCCCGGAAACGCAGCGAAAGAAATTTGAAGCGTTCATACTAAGTCAAATCAATGGTGAAGACGAAAAATATAAATTCCCGACCATTAAGGCCAAAAGCGTGGAATTGGCTTGGGAAGGTAAAGACTTACACATTGATGATGAACGCATTAAGCTGGAAGAGCCGGCCGGAGTGACCATTGAAGTGCAACCAAAAATGCTGCACTTCGTCATTACAAAATCAAACTTGCAATAACTTTTGGTTATGGTTTATAAGCAATTGTGATTGGTATGCTGTACAAATGAATCGTAATTTTGGTCATTAAATTATTCCAAAATTCAATTCATACAATCATGATTACCACAGATATTTGCATTATCGGTGCCGGGCCAGTGGGTTTATTTGCTGTCTTCGAAGCCGGATTGCTGAAAATGCGTTGTCATCTGATCGACGCCCTGCCGGTTGTAGGCGGCCAGCTCTCAGAAATTTATCCTCAAAAACCCATCTACGACATTCCTGGCGCACCGGGAATCATAGCCGAAGATCTGGTCAAAAATTTAATGATCCAGATCGAGGAATTCAAGCCAGGCTTCACATTAGGCGAACGCGTGGAAGCGCTGGAAAAACAGGAGGACGAATCTTACATTGTCCGCACAAATGAAGGAACGGCTGTTCACTGCAAAGTTGTGGTTATAGCAGCCGGCCTGGGAAGTTTTGAACCAAGAAAACCTGCGGTCGATAAATTAGAATATTTCGAGGGCAAAGGAGTTCACTATATGGTGAAGAGACCCGAACAATTCCGTAACCAGAACGTTGTGCTGGCCGGTGGCGGAGACTCTGCACTGGACTGGACTATTTTTCTTTCAGATATAGCATTAAAAGTAACGCTGGTGCACCGGGGAGACACCTTCCGTGGTGCACCCGATTCAGCCGAAAAAGTTTTCGAGCTTGCTGAAAAAGGGAAGATCAATCTGATCCTGCAATCGCAGGTCAGCAGCCTGGGTGGTAACGGCGTGTTGAAAGAAATTTCTATTGTTGGCAATGACAAAAGCGTCACCACAATTCCCACCGACCATTTTATTCCACTCTTCGGATTGAGTCCAAAGCTTGGGCCGATTGCTGATTGGCAGCTGGGCGTTGAGAAATCTGCTGTTGTAGTTGACACAGTGGACTATTCCACCAATGTGGAGCGGATCTACGCGATCGGCGATATAAACACTTATCCGGGTAAATTAAAGCTGATCCTCTGCGGGTTTCATGAAGCCGCGATCATGATGCAAAGCGCATTTAAATTCGTTTACCCGGACCAGAAATTGAGTTTCAAATACACCACTGTTAACGGAGTTAATGCATTTTAGCCATGATCAATATTCAAGTAGAAGATAATAACGGAGATCGTCAGGATCTGGAAGTTCCAGTAGATATGGGACTCAATTTAATGGAAATGCTGAAAGCATATGAATACGATATTCAGGCAACTTGTGGCGGTATGGGCCTTTGCGCAACCTGCCACATTGCGGTGCTGGAAGGCGGCGAGGGGTTGCCCGAGCTGAACGATAACGAACTGGCGACACTGGACACATTGCCGGATGCCGAAATGAACAGCCGGCTTGCGTGCCAGCTCCGCTGCAATGATCAAATGGACGGGCTGGTAATCCGTTTGAAAGCTTTACAGGAAGCGTAGTTAAGGTTATAGAATTTTGGAATATGAGTACATAAACCTTCGCCTTTGTAAAGCGGAGGTTTTTAGTTTTACAAAACACTCATATTCTGGACTTGATCAGCGGCAGAACGGCATCGACCCAAAGCTGGTGCATTTTGCCCGAGTAATGCAGGTTGTCCCTGGCCAGCAAAGCCGGATCATTCAATGCCTGCTTTGAAATAGAGGTTATGTCTATGAAAATGACTTTTTGCTTATCGCATTCATCTCTGGCAACCGCGTTAAATGCATCGATCTCTTTGGCGATGTCGGCACGGTCACTTTCACCATAAGGCGTTGCGCCCCAATCAGGAATGGACAAAACAAAAACATGCTCCACTTTGCCACCGGCTAGTGCGATGCTTTTAGTGAGCAGGCTTCGGAATTCGGTGCGATATTCGTCAATGCTCCGACCCTGAAATTGGTTGTTAACACCGATCATTAGCGAAACCAGGTCATAGTTGTTTGCGGGTTTCGCATTATCAACTGAAAATATAAGGTCACGCGTGGTCCAGCCGGTGGTGGCGATAATGTCCGGAGATCGGAACTGGGCGTTGGCATTTTTTAAACTTTTTACTAATAATACGGGCCAGCGTTCGGCTTCCGTCACGCTTTGCCCGATGGTGTAGGAATCGCCCAGCGCGAGAAATTTCGCACCGGGTTCATTGCTGCCCGGGTTGTAAGCGTTTCCGGGATCGCCCTTTTTGCTGCAACCAGACAACAATGAAATGTAAATGAATAATATTTGAATTAGCTTCATATCGATCTCTCCAATCAGCCATTAAGTTGTTATCAGCCGCTTTTTCTGTCTATATACAGCGATTTAAATGTTTTAGATCGAATGCAGGCCACATTAAGCCATGACGGCGATCAGGTTCAAAGCCACTTTGGCCAGATTTGAATCGCCGCTTATGGTAATGTCTTTTTCGGCTTCTTCCGGTTTAATTGCTTTTGTAAACAGCTTCCAGGCGGTTCCGGGCGGGATGCGAACGGTGGCATTTGTCTCGTTTGGATAATGATTTTCAATTTTCCAGCCGTCTTGTTCCTTAATCAAAAATCTTAGAAATGGTTGTTCCAAACCAACATCAATGCCTACCGCCGTTCCAGGCTGCGCATCGACATTGCGGTAAGTGTGTGGCAGCCCGCGCAGCAGGGTGTCGATGAATGGGTAATAAAGTTGTTCGGTAATGATGCCTTGCTTGCCCGTTGCTTCCCTGATCTGCTGCTGGTGATGCCACTTTTCGGTGTATTCGCGCGCAATGTGAAACCAGTTTTTGGACCTCTGTTCGCCTGCCCAGGCCACCGCAAATCGTGCTTCACGATCCAAATCCTGTTCCGACATGATCAGCGAATATTCTTTTCCCGTGGATTCCAGCAAATCAATAAGAACGCCAGGGCTGAGCCGTTTTGTAGCATTCACCCAGTCACTGTTCAGCTTATTGAGGAAGCCCACCATGTCTTCATAAGAGTTAATTTCCCGGTCTGGGGGAATGTTATAGTTGTCCCTCGATCCCGAAATGGTTCTCAGGTTTCCGTCCAGCAGGTGCGAAGCCACGTCTTTTACGCTCCATAGCCTCGCTACGGTGGTTTTATGCCAATCGTCGTGCGAAAGTGATTTGAGTAATTCGATTAATTTCTGGTCGAGAATCGGGAATAAATGGACAGTTTGAATCATAAAATAACGGCTCGTTTTGTTGTCGGCAGTGCTTTTGCGAAGGTTGCAATTTCAAAAAAATCACTATTAAATGTATATTTTTTGTCCGCGCCATCGGTCATTTTGGTACTTTTGAGCGTATTTTAAATAGTTAGCGACCCATCAGACCACTACAAACAGGCGATTCGGGCGATTTAATTGAAAGTAGAAAATGACTTATTGTTTAGGAATAAAAGTAAAAGAAGGGCTTGTCGCACTCGCCGACACCCGCATTACAGCAGGCACCAATACGACTGTAAAAAAGAAAATGTATGTGACTCAAAAGGACAACTATTCCCTTTTTATCATGACCAGCGGGCTCCGTTCCGTGCGGGATAAAGCGGTTCATTATTTTGAGGAACTCATCGGTGAAGGCGTTGTTTATAATAAGCTTTACAAGGCCGTAAATGCTTTCGGAGAGCAGATCAAGCGCGTTGCGGAGGAGGATAGGGCAGCATTGGAACGTGCCGGTTTGAAATTTAACCTGAACACGATTGTTGGCGGACAGTTAAAAGATGATGCTGAGCACAAGCTGTTTTTGCTGTATTCCGAAGGCAACTGGGTGGAACTGGACGAAGGCTCGCCTTACGTGATCATTGGAAATTCCGGACAGGGAAAAGCAATCCTGAACCGCGTACTGAATGGTGAATCGACGATGAAGCAGGCTTTGAAAGCAGGTTTTCTGTCTTTTGATTCAACTCGCGTCAGTAACAATGATGTAGATTTCCCTATTGATGTGGTGTTATACAAAAAAGACAGTTTCAAAATTGTTGAGCACCGTTACGAAAAGCGGGACTTAGAGCAGATCTCCGACATCTGGGCCGATAAACTCAAACAAGCGCTCGACGACATTCCGGAAGAGTGGATGGATCAGAGTTTTGAAAAAATCGTCTGACAAAAAATGGCTGCTTTGAAAGAGGCAGCCATTTTTTTGTTATTACTAACCTGAAAAAGAACTGCAACGTCGTCAGCTCGGTTTCACATTTTTCCCCTGCCGTTTAGCAATCGAAAGCAGCAATGCGGGCAGCAAAATCAGATTTGTACACATCGCTACAAGCAATGTGATTGAGACCATGACACCCATCGCAGCCGTTCCACCGAAGCTAGATGCAGCGAATATCGAGAATCCACAGAACAAGATCACCGCTGTGTAAATCATACTTAGGCCCGTCCCAAAAATAGATTGAGTTACAGCCTGAGATGGCGTAAGGCCGTTTTTATGCAGTTCCTCACGATATCTGGTCAGGAAATAAACAGTTCCGTCGGAGGCGATACCAAATGTAATACTGAAAATTAGAATGGTGGTTGGTTTGAAATAAATGCCGAAATAACCCATTATGCCTGCCGTCAGTGCCAAAGGAATCAAACACGGCAATTTGGAAAGTAAAATGATGGGTACAGACCTGAAAAGTACCATGCCGACAATGGCAATGAGGCCAATCGCGATCAGCAGACTTTCATACAGATTGCTTAACAAATAATCATTGCTTTTCAGGAAAACCAGACTGTGGCCGGTAAGGCTCACCTTATATTTTGCCGGACTGAATATGGAATCGACTTTTGGACGGATCTTTTGCATTAATTCCTTAATGCGCTCAGAGCCAACGTCAGCCATTTGGAAGCTGACACGCGTTACGCTTTTGTCCTTGTTCAAAAATGCATTTAACTGCTTGGCAGCGCCCTGCTGATCCTGCACGTAACCGGTTAGCTTGTTCAACTCTAAAACGCCCGGCAATGCGTAATATTTAGCATCACCGCCGCGGTAGGATTGATATAAAAAACGCGACGCCTCCACCACAGATAGTGGTTTGGAAAACTCCGGAAACTTCTCCATTTCGTTCTGAAACGCCTTTATTTTATACAGCACTTCGGCCTGGTCGGCAAAAATGCCGTTGGGCTGCTTCGTATCAATCATCACCTCAAACGGCAGCACACCATTAAAATTCTTTTCAAAAAACCTTAAATCTGTGTAAACAACATCCTTTTTCGGCAGGTCATCGACTACGTAACCGATCGTTTTGATTTTGGTCATTCCAAAAGCAGAAATGATGATCAGCAGGACCATGGCCATGTAGATTTCTTTACGGCGGTTATGCACCAGGAAATCAACTTTTTTCAGGAATCCGGAAGCCCATTTCCCGTCCAAATGTTTCAAATGGCGTGCTTTCGGAACGCTCATATAATGCAGCGTGATCGGCAATAAAAGCAGGCATAGTACATAAGTTGCCATCACACTGATCGCCGCCACAACGCCAAATTCGACAAGCAAAATGCTGTTTGTGAAGTAGAAAACCCCAAACCCGATGGCGGTGGTCATGTTTGCAAGGAATGTTGACAGGCCGATTTGCCGGATCATTTCCAGTAATGCTTCGTCCTTATTATTATGTGACCTTAGCTCCACCTGATATTTGTTGATCAGAAAGACGCAATTAGGCACGCCTATGACAATCAATAATGGTGGAAGAAGCCCGGTAAGCGCGGTGATTTTGTAGTTAAAGAGATGCAAAATCCCGACCGAGAAAATTACCCCGATCAGCACGACGACAATAGACAACAGCGTGAGTCGGAGAGACCTGAAAAACGCCCAAAGGATCAGTAAGGTTACCAAAACTGCCAATCCCATGAACAACTCCATTTCTCCGGAGATCTTCTTCATATTCACCGTACGAATGTAAGGCATACCGGAATAATGCAGATCAGCCTGGTGTTTAGTGCCGAATTCTTCCGCCATTGCCTCAATGTCGGTCACGATGGATAGCCTGCGTTTGGAATTGAGCTCCTTGTCGTTGAATGTTACGACGATCAGCGTTGCATTGGTTTTGCTATTGAGTATCAATCCCTCATAAATCGGCAGATTGGCAATTTGTTTTTGAATGCTGTCTGCTTCGGCTTGTGTGGACGGGATCTGCTTAACTACGGGCGCGACATCAAACTTTCGGAGGCTGTCGTTCCTGTTAATTTTATAGACATTGGCGAGGGAAAGCACATTTTTGATGCCTTCTGTATCTTTAATGCGTTGGGTGAGCTTGCACCAGTCGCGGAATTTGTTGATTTCAAATAGTTGCGGATCCTGCCAGCCGATGACCATGACGCTGCCATCTTCACCGAACAATTTCCTGAAATCCTGATATTCTTTTTCAACCGGGTCGTTGGAGGGCAGTATCCGGGCGAAGTTGTAAGAGAGTTCGATTTTGCTCGCTTCATAAGCCATGAAAATCGTCGAAACGAACACCAATGCAACCCACAAAAGCCGGTAGCGGATTATGTAAGTTGCTATTTTATTCCACATATTAAGTTAGTCAGTTCCACAAAAAGTTGCAAATATACGGACAGGGAAGAGAAAATGAGACTTTTCAAAAGATATATCCGGTTGTAGCAGATGTTTACAAAAGGCGATCCAATTGATCATTGGTGACTTTGCAAACCGGTAATTTTTTCCAGATGATGGTAACCAATGCCAAAATATTGCTTGGCATCACGGATCTTTTGAAGAATGGCTGGCTGGTCGGGTGCGTTGCGCGTATCCTTCGTGCCAACGATCAGGACGTTTTTGGGTGTATGCGCATCGGAAATGAATTCAAAGACTTTGGTTTTGTATCCAAAATATTCCAGGATCAATGCACGGATTCCGTCGGTAACCATTTCTGCCTGGCGTTCCAGGAATATCCCGTAACGAGTAAGAAACTGGACATCATTCACGGTTTTGTTTTTCTCGATTTCCCTGCGGATCTGTTTGTGACAGCAAGGCGCAACCACGATCAGATCCGAGCCTGCGGAGATTCCCTTGAAAACCGCATCGTCCGTAGCCGTATCGCAAGCATGCAGCGCAATGAGCATATTAATCCCCTCGCTGTTGAAACTTTCGATACTGCCTTCCTCGAAATGCAGGTTTTTAAAATTGGAATTCTTCGCGATGTCGTTGCATAGGGAAACAAGATCGGGGCGAAATTCAACACCGGTCACATGCGCGTCTACGTGCAGTACATTTTGTAAATAATCGTAAAGCGCAAACGTGAGATAACCCTTTCCTGAGCCCATATCGGCTACATTCAGCCGCGTATCGGTAGGAATTTCCTTGACCAGGGCGCTTAATATTTCAATGTAATGATTGATCTGCCGAAACTTATCCTGCGCTTTTTTATACACTGTTCCATCCTTGTCGGTAATGTTCAGTTCATGCAAGTAAGGTTTATTTTCGCTGCTGATCAGGCGGTTTTTAGTGTGATCATGTGCGGGCAGGGGCACCTCTTTGATTTCAGTCGTCTTCCTTTTTAAAGTAACCTTATTGTTTTTCAGTATCTCAAATTGCAGTTCTTCTGAATTGGTAAAAAGCGTCGCCACATGGAAATCTGTTGCGATCAGACTTTCAAAAAGGATTTTGACTTCCTCTAAACTGTAATTTTTAACAATGTCCCTGGTTTTGTATCGGTAAGTAAAGCTGAATTTTTCTTCCTTCTTAATCAGGATCCTTTTAACATAAATGTTTTTAAGATTTTCTTCTGACCCGTGATAGTTTCCCAGCGAGAGCTTGATGAAGGAATTGTTGGAAACGCTCTGTTCAAATGCGGTTATAAAGTCTTCAACTTTTGGCAAAATATTCATGTGTAGGGTGACTCGTGATTCAGGCGCTTATCATTAAACGATGGTCTTAGGGATTTCTATATCCACTTTCAAGCCGTTGGGCTGCTGGCCGATGATCTGCACCTTCCCGCGCAGACTTTCAACCCTGTTTTTTACATTTTTGAGCCCGACACCTTGACGTGAAGGTTCAACCATGCCGTTACCGTTATCGATGATCGTCAGGTGAATGTTCTTGTGATTTTCGGTGAGATTAATGCTTGCTTTATTGGCGCCGGAATGCTTGATGATGTTATTCGTAAGTTCCAGCACAATGCTATATAGCTCAAATTCGGTCTTGTTGTTCAGCCGGTGTGACATGCCTGAAATATTGAAAGTGAATTCAATATTCTTGTTCTCGTTCATCTTGTCGATGAGCCTGTGCAGTGCCATTACAAGTCCGTGTTCTTCCAGTTCAGCAGGCATCAGGTTGTGCGACAAACTGCGCACTTCGCGGTACGCGGCGCCCACCATTTGATGTACGCTTTCATAAATTTTCTGTTCTTCCGGCGACAAGACTTTTTTGTCGATCCCGAATAAATACCAGTTTAGAGAAGCGAGTGTTCCGCCCAGATTATCATGCAGTTCGGCTGCAACGCGTTTACGTTCAATAGCTTGCCCGCGCGCCATGGCTTCCCTTATCTCTGCATTTTTTCTCCGTAACTTTTTGTTATTGAACCATAAGAAGGCAGCGAAGCCAATGATCAGGCACGAGAAACCGATCAGGAAACGCTGGACAGTACGTTGTTCGGCGATGATTTTTGCCTGTATTTCGGAATCCATGATCTGGTTGTCATAACTCAACTGATACATGGTATACTGCCGCTGGACATACTCGGTATGCAGCATCCGGCGGTTGAAAATGACCTTTTCCATGTAGTCCAATGCCTCCTGAAACATTTTCTTGTTCTTGTAGGCCCGTGCGAGCGAGAGCAGCGCCCAGTTGGTCTGCTGAGAAGAATGGAATATGGTCGAGTAATCCAGCGCCCGTGCTGCGGTTTCGATAGCAAGATCGTTTTGCTGGCTCAGACAGTAAATGTTGGCCAGATCATTCAGCACGTTCAACTCGCCATAACGGTTGTTTATTTTTTGAAAAAGAACCAGCGAGCGTTTCAATAGTTCTTCGGCTTCTTTTCCCTCTTTTTTCACAACATGCAGGTAACCCCTGTTTTGGAGAACTGTGGCGCGGCCCCAGTCGGAGTTCATTTTGTCGAAACGCGCGTAGGCCTGGTCGTAATAGGGGATAGCCTCAGCAAACATTCCCTTCTCCCGATAAGAATTTCCCAGATTATCCAGGCAGGTCGCTGCGGCGCTGTCTTCTCCAAGCTTTTCAAATATGGCTATGGCTTGCCGGTAATTTATCCGGGCAGAATCCCATTGCCTGTATTCGGAGTAGCTTTCGGCCAAAAACCGCTTTGCGTGCGCCGTGTAAAGCGGCATATCTTTGGACAAGGTTATGGTTTCATTAGAAAGCTCGCGAAGTACGTCGTAGCTTCCATCCAATAAATAATACGTGCTTAACAAATTGTAAGCCAGTATCTTACCTTTATTCCATTGGTGTTTTTGTGAAAGTCTCAGCACGTGTTTGGAATAGAACATTGCTTTTTCGGCATCCTGAAAAAGATATTCTTTTGCAAACTGGTGATATTTTAAAATGAGGACGGTGTCTTCTGCGAAACCCGCAACCGGCATAGATTCAACGATCTCCTTTTTTAGCGCAACAGGTGCGTCTGCGGAACCAGAAGTGCAACGACTTCCGCTGACCAGTGTCGCTAATGACAAAATCGTTAATAATCTGTACAAGTTACCCATAAATGAGACTGCCGCTACGGGTAAAATGAGCCGCAAGACGCGGCAATTGCAGAATTTTCATAGAGTCGTCGAGCGTGGGTTAACTATCAAAGATAAAAAGTTCTTGCAAAAAGCGCAGGATAATTTTGCTTTTTAAACGAGAGGAGTGATAGATTTCCTGTAAAAATTACAATTTACTCACAAAAATATTGTCTTTTATATAAAATCGGTAAGGCGAATCCACACCAACATTGATTCCAATGCGCCTGGACGTGCCAATGTCCGGGTTTTGGATCACACGATCTTTGATAAACAAGGGTCTTTGGTTCAATAAGATGTTATTATGCAAAGCCCTTTCAATGCCCATAGCCCGGGCGAGATTGCCAGGGCCCTTGCACAAATCACTCAATTTCAAAGGTTTGTTACGCAGTCTTGGAGCACTTCTGCCTGGAATAAGTTGCCTGCGCAGTTCCATTAATGCAATGCCCGTCACAGGTTGTAATGCCCTGATCAGCACCGCCTCGCCAACACCTTCCTTGTTGCTCACAACATTAAAGCATTCGTACATACCGTATATCAGGTAAACGTAGCTTGTTCCTGCGACGCCATACATGGGTTCGGTACGTGTAGTGCGCCTGTTGTATGCGTGACAGGCGGGATCGTCGTAAAGGTAAGCCTCCGTTTCTACGATTATCCCGCCGGTAATTCCGTCCGGACTTTCATGTACCAGCTCGCAGCCCAGTAATTTTTCTGCGAGCGTGCGGGTATCGCAGGCGCTGTAAAATGATAATGGAAGTATACTTTCCTGCACCAATTAAATGATGTTCATGGTTTGTTCTTTGATCTTTTCCAGCTCATCTTTCATTTGAACAACCAAATGCTGAATCGTCGCATCATTGGCCTTGGAACCGATTGTATTGATTTCCCGGCCAATTTCCTGAGCAATAAAATTCAATTTTTTGCCATTGCTCTCGGGTGATTGCAATGTTTCAGTAAAATAGGTGAGGTGATTGGCAAGTCTGATTTTTTCCTCTGAAATATCAAATTTCTCAACATAGTAAATCAATTCCTGCTCAAAACGGTTGGTATCGAAGTTGTCGTCTGCCAGGAGTTCCCTAACCTGCTTTTCAAGCCGCTCCCGCACGGCCGGAATGCGCAGTTTGTCCTGCTCGGCTACGTTGTCCAGCAATGTTTGAATGGTGTTAATGTATTCTGTGAACTTGTCTGAGGTCATTTTCCCTTCCTGCTCCCTGAAAACCGAACATTTGCGAATGGCCTCTAAAACAGCCACTTTGATCTGCGTCCAATCGTTTTCCTTGCTGGAATCATCAACTGTTTCGTTATTGTAAGCATTAGGCATTTGCAATGCAATGCGCAACAATTCGGTCGCGTCGGGAATAAATCCCAAGTCGGTAGCAGTGGCGGAAAGGTCTGTGTAGTAAGCATTTACCAACGCTTTGTTGACAGAGGTTGATGCCACGGTTTTTCCCACCGGCTGGACAGAAAGGGTGAATTCAACTTTCCCCCGTTCAAGCGACTGCGTGAGCAGGTTGCGGATCTCTATCTCGCGGTCTGAAAAATTTCTTGGGATGCGGCAATAGATGTCCAGAAACTTGGAATTAAGCGTTTTTATCTCAACCGTGACATTTATTGATTCGGATTCGATGTTGGATACACCGTATCCGGTCATTGATTTTAACATTGGTTTTTGGTCTAGTAGATATATGTGAAGCGCTGCCTGGCAAACCGGCGGACAGCCAGATTTTAGTTGTTAAAGCGCTGCTTCCCGCCTGACTTGGCAGGATGCTGACTTTCAGATTGTTGCGGTTTTGATATTAATGCATGTTTGTCAATATCCTCATTCACCACCCTAAACCTCGAAACATCGCAAGCAAGATAGATCGCCTGCAATAGTGAGCCGGGCTCTGCGATATTTTTCCCTGCAATGTTATAGGCCGTTCCATGATCCGGCGAAGTCCTCACAACTGAAAGTCCGGCTGTAAAATTGACGCCTTCATTGAAAGCCAGCGTTTTGAAAGGGATTAAACCCTGATCGTGATACATGGCCAAAACTGCGTCATACTGCTTGTAAGTAGCGGCAGCAAAGAAGCCATCCGCAGGAAAAGGACCAAATACAAGATTGCCTTTTTCCTTGAAATTATTAATGACAGGCTGAATAACGTCGATTTCTTCACTTCCCAGCAACCCGTTTTCACCGGCATGCGGATTAAGGCCAAGCACGGCAAGTTTAGGTTTTTTTATTCCAAAATCACCTTTCAATGATTGCAGCATTTGCTCGATTTTGGTCGTCAATTTTTCAGCAGTAACATTTGTGCTTACTTTTTCAAGGGGAATATGTCCCGATAAAACGCCCACACGCAGCTCGCCGGAAACCATGAACATCAGCGCATCTTCTTTTCCAAAAGACTGAGCTAAAAACTCTGTATGGCCTGGAAATTGAAAATCTTCATTCTGAATGTTGTCCTTGTTGATCGGACCGGTTACCAAAGCCTCAATTTTTCCTTCTTTCAAATCCTCAACAGCTCTTTTCAATGATGCAAAAGATCCCTGACCTGCCTCTGCGGTAATCTTCCCCGGCTGCACTTCGGTTTGGTGATCGTGCCAGCAGGTGATAACATTGGTCAGTTTCGGATTGGCTTGCTCCACTTTTTGAATACCGTGCAAGGCCCAGTCCTTCATTTCTAAAAGATTGCGGTATTGGTTGAGCACTCTTAGAGAGCCGTAAATAATGGGTGTGCACAATTTTGCTAACTGATTCCCCTCTAATGCTTTGAGTATAACTTCGGGGCCAATTCCGTTATAATCGCCTATTGTAATTCCTATGACGGGTTTATCGCTGATTTGATCGCTCATGTAGGTTAAATGCTATTGTAACTGTTCTTCTGAGTAATTCTGTATTACTTTTGCGCAATGATTGACCGGCAAGTTACAAAAAATCCCGTGCTCCTATGAAAATCCTGATCGCAGACTCGATGCATCCCTCACTTTTTGACATGTTGCGGGATCAAGGCTGGGATTATTCCTATCACCCTGAATTCCGTCGGGAAGACATTTTAAGCGACATTTCTGGCTACGAAGGACTCATTATCCGAAGCAAAACCAATGTGGACGAGGAAATGCTGTCCGTGGCAACCCAGCTGCGCTTTATCGCCAGGGCAGGGGCAGGCCTGGACCTCATCGATCTTGAAGCTGCTGCAAAGCGCGATATTGAGGTGTTTCACGCAGGGAAAGGCAATCGCGACGCTGTGGCCGAACATGCGCTGGGAATGCTTCTGGCGCTTTTTAACAACATATTAAGAGCAGATCGTCAAGTTCGCAACGGAACCTGGGACCGTGAAGGCAACCGTGGCGTAGAGTTGATGAAGAAAACGGTTAGCATTATCGGCTATGGCAACAACGGCTCAGCAACGGCGCAGCGGTTAAGCGGGTTCGGCTGCCGCGTGCTTGCGTATGACAAATACCGTGATAATTACGGCGACGCATATGCCACAGAATCCAGCCTGGAAGAGATCATGCAGGAAGCGGATGTTGTAAGCCTGCATATTCCATTGACAGAAATTACGCGGTATTTGGTGAACGACGATTTCATAACAAATTTTTCCAAACCATTCTATCTGATCAATCTCTCGCGAGGAGAAACAGTCAGTCTTGATGCGGTTGTAAAAGGGTTAGAGTCCGGGAAAATTCTGGGCGCTTGCCTGGACGTGCTGGAAAATGAGAAGATCGGTAAGCTTACCTTAGCACAGCAAGAGGCATTTGATTATCTGCGCGCCTCGGACAATGTGGTGCTTACGCCACACATCGGAGGCTGGACGCACGAGAGTTATGTGCGGATCAACGAAGTGCTGGTAGAGCAAATCCAGAACTGGTTATAAACAAATATGCCGACCAAAGGTCGGCACGTTTGCATCTATTAGCCATGAAAAATAAAATACTTACTTACCAAGTGTACCTCTCAGTGCACGTGGGATCTCAACTGAAGCAATCGGGTTGCTTGCGGCTGTTAATATAACGAAATTTTCAGCCTTTACTGCACCAACCTTTACAGATTTTCCTAAATCCAGCTCAGTTACATCAACATCTACATAGTCTGGAATGTTCTCAGCCAAACCTTGTACGCGCAATTTACGCAATTTTTGATTCATTTTACCACCTTTCATTACACCAGACGATGTACCTGTTAATTTTACAGGAACGTCCACTTTAATTTCCTTGCCATCAACGATCTGCAAGAAATCCGCGTGGATCAATGAGTCGTTAACCGGGTGAAACTGTCTTTCCTGTAAGATGGCATTATATAAAGTACCCTCAATATTAAGCGTAACATTAAAAATATCCGGCGTGAAAAGCAACTCGCGGAACAACATAGCTGGTGCATAAAAATGAACCTGCTCAGCTCCACCATACAGCACAGACGGAACATAACCTTGTGAACGTAGTTCGGTTGCTTCCGTCTTGCCGAGATTCGCTCTTTTAAACCCTACAATCTCATGCGTTTTCATAAGAATATTTAATTAAGAAGTTAAAAAATGAAATAATTTACTGATAATTTATAAACAAAGAACTAATAGATTCATGATCACGGATACGGCCTATTGCTTTTGCGAACAATTCTGCAACTGACAATACGCGTATTTTTGCATTCTGCTGCTTCAAAGGAATCGTATCAGTGATAATCAGCTCTTCCAAAACAGAATTGGCAATGTTTTCGTGCGCTTTTCCAGACATGATGGCATGTGTACTGATGGCCCGCACAGAATTGGCCCCTTTTTCTATAATCAATTCGGCTGCTTTGCAAAGTGTGCCACCGGTGTCGATCAAATCATCAACGAGTACAACATCCATGCCTTCCACATCACCAATCACTTGCATACTCGCAATTTCGTTCGCACGTTTCCGATGTTTGTCACAAAGGATCATATCCACATTCAGAAACTTCGCAAAGTTACGCGCTCTGGCAGCTCCACCCATATCAGGCGACGCAATCAGCAGGTTTTTAAGGTTCAGTGATTTGATGTAGGGAACAAAAATAGACGTTCCTTCCAAATGGTCAACAGGGAGGTCAAAAAAGCCCTGGATCTGTCCTGCGTGCAAATCGACCGTCATGAGACGATCTACGCCAACAGAAGTAAGCAGATTGGCAACTACTTTCGCAGCGATTGCTACGCGCGGCTTGTCTTTTCTGTCTTGCCTAGCGTAACCAAAATAAGGAATTACCACTGTTACATAATGTGCAGAAGCGCGACGGGCGGCATCCACCATTAAGAGCAACTCCATCAGATTGTCAGCAGGAGGAAATGTGGACTGGATCAGGAAAACGTCGCACCCTCTGATCGATTCTTCGAAACTGGGTGAAAGCTCTCCGTCACTGAATTTCCTTAATGTATAACCTCCCAGCTCTTTGCCATAATACCTGGCAATGTCTTTGGCCAAATATTCGGATTGACTCCCCGAAAATATTTTTACTGTATTAAATGAACCCATTGGCCAGACTGAAATTTGCGCAAAATTAAATAAAATCAATCAGATACGGTAATATCTCGTCAAAAAAGTGTGGTAAAGTTTTAAACAAAGCCAGCCAACGACCAGTCCGATCATTGCGCCGATCACGATATCAGCCGGGTAATGTACGCCAACATACACGCGGCTATATGAGTAAATCGCCGCCCAGACGAACAAAAACCACATATTTGGAGCCTTGGTTCTCAGGAAGGCAAACCAGGCCGTAGCAACAGCAAAACTGGTGGAAGCATGGGACGATGCGAAACCGTAAAGTCCGCCACAACCCGTGACTTGATGGACCAATCCTTGCAGTTCAGGCTCGTGGCACGGCCGGAAACGGACAAAATATGGTTTCATAAATCCGGACGTAATTTTATCCGCGATAATCACGGCAATCAGAACGACCGCGATCTCGAGCAGCCCTTTTTTCCACTCCTTTTTCAGGTGCAGGGCAATCAGTCCGAGATACAAGGGAATCCAGGTGTATTTGAATGTGATCCAGTACATTAACGAATCCAGCAAGGGCGTATGATGACCGTTTAGCCAGAGAAATAAATCCTGGTCCGAATTGATCAGCATGTCAACGCTTTCCGTCATGAGCTGTAACCGAGGACTTTACGAACCTTTCCAATTGTTTCCTGAGCTATGGCACGCGCTTTCGTTTCGCCAGCTACAAGAATGCCTTCCAGTTCCTGCTCATTTTCCATATAATGATTAAAAATGCGGCGAGGCTCTGCAAATTTTTCCAGCATGCATTCCAGGAGCGCCTGTTTGGCGTGTCCATACCCGAAACCACCATTCAGATAATTCTGGCGCATAGCTGCGACCTCGCTTTCCGAGGCGACGAGGCTATATAGTTTGAATGTAATGTCCGTTTCAGGGTCCTTGGGTTCTTCCAGAGGCGTAGAGTCAGAAACAATCTTTTTGATCGCTTTTTTTAACTCATTTTCCGGGACGAAAATATCAATGTAGTTGTGATATGACTTGCTCATTTTCTGGCCGTCGACGCCCGGAATGGTCATGATGCGTTCGTCAATCTGCGGTTCGGGCAATGTCAGCATTTCTTCTCCGGCAAGCAGATTGAATCGTGTAGCGATATCCTTGGTCATTTCCAGATGCTGTTTCTGATCTTTGCCAACCGGGATAATGTTGGCATTATAAAGTAAAATATCCGCGGCCTGCAAAACCGGGTAGGTAAACAACCCCGCATTTACATCCGCCAGTTTCTCCGATTTTTCTTTGAAAGACGTTGCATTCGCCAGCATGGGAAACGGTGTAAAACAATTGAGATACCAGGCCAGCTCTGTATGTTCCTGAATCCTGGATTGTCTCCAGAACACATTTTTCTCAAAATCAAAACCGAACGCAAGCCACGTTGCAGCAATGGCACGCGCGTACTCGTGTCTCAATTTTCCATCCTTAATCGAGACAAGGGAATGCAGGTCTGCGATAAAAAAGAAAGATTCATTTTCAGGGTTTCTTGAAAGTTCAATAGCAGGAACGATCGCTCCTAAAATATTCCCCAAATGCGGTCTTCCACTACTCTGAATGCCTGTAAGGATTCTGGCCATTTAAATATTTTTCCGATTTCTAATTTGCCAAAATTCGTTAAATTGAATCACAAAACGTAGTAAATTTGAATTTTATAGCTTCACCAATACACGATGGAATCCAAAACACTTCACTTTTTAAGTCAGTTAGCCGAAAATAATAACAGGGAATGGTTCCAGCAAAATAGAAAGGATTACGACGCGGCAAAGGCCGATTTGGAGAAGCTGGTTGCCTATTTAATAGAAGAAGTTGGCAAATTTCAGGATCTGGGAAATTTGCAGGTGAAAGAATGTATTTTCAGGATCAACCGCGATATCCGTTTTTCCAAAAATAAGGCACCTTATAAGAACAACCTCAGCGCGGGCATAGGTCCGGGTGGCAAAGGCTCGGGGAAAATTGATTATTATCTCCAAATCCAACCTGGCGACAGAACATTCCTGGGCGGCGGCATGTGGGAAACTACGCCAGAGCAACTGGCCAGATTTCGTCAGGAGATCGATTACAACGCGGATGAGTTGAAGCAGATTATCCATGACAAAGACTTTCATGCATACTATCCGAAGATTGAGGGTGAGGCTTTGAAAACTACGCCAAAAGGATACGCCAAAGATCACCCCGAGATTGAGTTATTGAAACAAAAACAACTTTTTTTCTCCCATAATTACACGGATAAAGAAGTGACTTCCAAAGACTTTGGAAAAATGGTCGTTCAAGGGATCTCTTTGCTTAAACCTTTTACGGACTATATGAATTATGTAATATATGAACAGCCTGCGGAGTCCTGATTTGAGCGCCTGCCATTTTGATTAGTCTACAATTCCAAAACCACATTTATTAAATATGCAGTTTTCACACTTGCACTGCCACACGCAATTTTCCCTTCTGGACGGTGCGGCGGATATAAAGAAGCTTTTCAAAAAGGCCAAGGAAGATAACATGCCTGCGGTGGCCATCACGGATCACGGTAACATGTTCGGCGTCTTTGAGTTCGTGGCGGAAGGCAATAAGCAGGGCATCAAGCCGATTGTGGGATGCGAATTTTATGTGGTGGAAGACCGACATATTCGGCAGTTTACAAAGGATAAAAAGGACGTACGGCACCACCAGTTGCTGCTTGCTAAGGATGAATTGGGATACAAAAACCTGGTTAAAATGTGTTCACTCGGTTTTATCGAGGGAATGTATGGAAAATATCCGCGGATTGATAAAGAGCTGATTGTCAAATATCATAAAGGCCTGATTGCGACGACTTGCTGCATTGGTGCAATTATTCCAAAAACCATTATCCGTAAAGGTGAAGCCGAAGCGGAGAAGGAATTTAAATGGTGGCTGGATCTGTTTGGCGAAGACTTCTACGTAGAATTGCAACGCCATGAAATCCGGGATCAATACATTGTTAATGAGGTTCTTATAAGATTTGCAAGAAAATACAATGTGAAGATCATTGCCTCCAATGATTCACATTATGTGGATCAGGAAGACTGGAATGCGCATGATATTTTGCTTTGTATCAACACGGGCGACAAGCAAAGCACGCCTTCTGCGAAGGATTTTGATGATGATAAGGGCATTCCAAAGGGCTCCCGTTTCGCGTTCTTTAATGACCAGTTTTATTTCAAAAACACCAGCGAGATGATGAAGCTGTTCAACGACTTACCCGAGTCGCTGGACAATACAAATGAGATTGTTGATAAGATAAAAGCACTGGATCTTCGGAAAGATATCCTGCTGCCCAATTTCCCCATCCCTGACGAATTTAAGACGCACACATTGTCGGAAATGGCTGGGAAAAAGGAGCTTACGGCCGATGTATTAAACCAATGGGAGTATTTAAAACACCTTACTTTTGTAGGCGCTAAATTCAAATATGGAACAATAACGCCCGAGATTGAAGACCGTTTGAACTTCGAGCTGCAAACCATCCGGAACATGGGTTTCCCTGGTTACTTCCTCATTGTGGCTGATTTTATTGATGCAGGCCGTAAAATGGGCGTTTTCATTGGCCCGGGCCGCGGGTCTGCGGCCGGCTCTGTGGTGGCTTACTGCACGGGAATCACCAACATTGATCCCATTAAATATGATCTGCTTTTTGAGCGTTTCCTGAATCCCGACCGTATTTCACTTCCTGATATTGATACGGACTTCGATGATGAAGGCCGTCAGAAAGTAATTGATTATGTGGTAAAAAAATATGGTTACAACCAGGTTGCGCAGATTGTGACTTATGGTACAATGGCCGCGAAATCCGCGATCAAGGATGTGGCGCGTGTGATGGACCTGCCACTCGCAGACGCCAATATGCTCGCGAAACTCGTTCCTGACAAGCCTACCTATAATATGACCCTGAACCGCATCTTTACAGCGCCGCTGGAAGGAGAGGGGAGTTTGACGAAAAAGGAGGGAATTGCGCCTGAGGAATTGGATAATGTGAAAAAAATGCGCGCCATTGCATTAGGTAATGACTTGCAAGCGAGTGTTTTACAAGAAGCAAGACGACTGGAAGGAACGGTTAGGAACACAGGAATTCACGCAGCAGGAATTATTATCGCGCCGAGCGATTTGACCGAGATCATTCCGGTCAGCACGTCCAAAGATTCCGATTTTTTGATCACACAATATCAGGGAAAGATCATTGAGGACGCCGGGGTTATTAAAATGGACTTTTTGGGTCTGCGAAACCTGACCATCATTAAGGAAGCATTGCGGCTGATCAAGCAAAATCATAATGTCGATATTGTCATTGACGACATTCCGCTGGACGACCCGAAAGTGTTTGAATTGTTCCAAAGGGGCGAAACTAACGCGATTTTCCAGTTTGAATCCGACGGGATGAAAAAGTATATGCGCGATCTTATCCCGGACCGTTTTGAGCACCTTATCGCCATGAATGCTCTGTATCGTCCAGGTCCGATCGCTTACATTCCGAACTTCATTCGCCGTAAAAACGGCTTGGAAGAAGTTACTTACGATTTGCCTGAACTGGAAGAATATCTGGCAGATACATACGGAATTACGGTTTACCAGGAGCAGGTAATGCTTTTGTCCCAAAAACTGGGTGGCTTCACGAAAGGACAAGCTGATACATTGCGTAAAGCAATGGGTAAAAAGCAGATAGAAACGCTGAACAAAATGAAGGGCGACTTCATGAAAGGCGGCGCGGAAAAAGGATTGGATGCCAAAAAGCTCGAAAAAATCTGGACTGACTGGGAGGCGTTTGCATCCTATGCATTTAACAAGTCTCACTCAACGTGTTATGCGTTTGTTGCTTACCAAACGGCTTATTTAAAAGCACATTACACGGCAGAATATATGTCAGCCGTTTTAACAAGCTCACTGGGCAACATTGAAAAGATCACCTTCTTTATGGAGGAATGTAAAGCGCAGGGATTGAAAGTGTTAGGGCCAGATATTAATGAGTCGGACAGGCAGTTTAATGCCAATAAGAAACATGAAATCCGTTTTGGACTGGCGGGTGTGAAAGGAAGCGGCGATGCAGCGGTGGAGGCTATTATTGAAGAAAGGAATCAGAATGGTCCGTTTAAGGATATTTTTGATTTTATGACACGGGTAAACCTGCGCACGGTCAATAAGAAAACCATTGAAAGTCTGGCCTATGCGGGTGGATTTGACTGCTTTCCTGAATATCACCGGGCACAATATTTTGCGACGGATGCAAATGATAACCTTACTTTTATTGAAAAACTGATCCGCTATGCCAACAAAGCGCAAGGCGGAGGCGTGGTCGATTTATTTAGTCATTCCGGTGGCGGTGCTGAGATTGCCAAACCGAAAGCTGCCGATATCGTAGCTTGGGATGATCTTGCTAAGCTGCGCTATGAGCAGGAAGTTGTAGGTTTTTACATTTCAGGGCATCCGTTGGATACATTCCGGGTGGAGCTGGACAATTTCTGCAATTGCACGGTTGATAAAGTGATGGAGATTGGCGAAAATGAAAAGGCGCCGAAATATTTTGGTAAGGAAATTAGTGTTGGCGGAATTGTAACGAGTGCACAGGAACGCATGTCGCGTAATGGCAGTTTGTTTATGATCTTCAAAATTGAGGATTACCGCGGTTCGATGGAAATGCTTTTGGGCGGAGAGGATTACATTCGGTTCAAAAATTACTTGCAGGTGGGGCAGTTCCTTTACATTAAGGGCAAAGTGCAAAACCGCTGGAAACAGGAAGATCAGTTTGAATTTAAAATCTCTCAAATTCAACTCTTAACCGAAATCCGGGATAAGATGTGCCGTAAAATTCGAATCAACTTGACACTGGATCAGATCGACGCGCAATTCATTCATTTGCTGAACGAAACCTTTGGTAATCACCCAGGTGCGTGTGCGGTTAATATGACTGTTATAGATCCCGAAACGCATCTGGAAGTAGAAATGGTGTCCCGCGGTTACAGGGTTGCGCCGTCCAATGAACTGTTCAAAGTGCTTAACGGATTTCATGGTGTGAAATTCTTTTTAAACTGACCGGATGAGGTAGAATCAGGAACTTTTAGTTACTTATAATCCTTATTACATCAGATTAATAAAAAAACATTAGACATTTTTTCGACATGGGAAAAGCACTTGAAATTACCGATAGCACCTTTGAAGATCTCATTCAGGGAGATAAGCCAGTACTTGTAGACTTTTGGGCTGAGTGGTGCGGTCCTTGTAAGATGATCGGGCCGGTTGTAGAACAGCTTGCTGGTGAGTATGAAGGAAAGGCTGTTATTGGTAAAATGGATGTGGATATGAACTCGTCGGTGCCAGCTAAATTCGGTATCCGCAGTATCCCAACTTTGATGATCTTTAAAGGCGGACAGTTAGTAGATAAAGTTGTAGGCGTTGTGCCAAAAACAACTTTGGAAGATAAATTAAACGCACAGATTGAAGCTACGGTTTAGATTTGTTCCGTTAAATAATTGAAAACCTCCGTTCGGAGGTTTTTTTTGTGCGTGATTTGTAAATGGTATATTATTGTATACTTTTGGAACGCACATTACTCACACTAACAATGAAGTCATCAGAGTTTCACCGGCTCATTCGCAGGAATGGTTGGGTTTGCATCAGGTCGAATGGCAGCCATTATATTTACCAGAAAGGGGAGGAAACTTACACCGTCGCTTATCATGGGTCAAAGGAAATGGCTGAGGGGATTCGATTAAAGACAGTTAAAAAAATGAATTTAAAATAAAGTCATATGAAAAAGATTCGCGTCATTATTGAACGGAGCAAAGACTTCTTTTGGGCATATGGTGATAATGTCGACAAGATCAATGGAGGTGGAGAAACAATCGATCAAGTAAAGCAATCGATTCTCGAATGCATTGAAATTGTTAAATCATTTGATGATAAAAATATTCCAACAGCATTGAAGGGAGATTATGAAATTGTTTGGAAATTTGATGTAGAGAGCCTCCTGGAATACTATAAGGGTATTTTTAGCCAAACAGGCATTGCACGATTGACAGGAATGAACGAAAAGCAGCTAAACCATTATGCCTCTGGCTTAAAGAAGCCGAGAGCAGCGCAGGCAAAGCGGATCGAGGCTGCGCTGCATCGGCTCGGCAGTGAGCTTTTGGCTGTCGAATTATAATTCTGAACCCTATTCAGAAACCTCAATCTCAAACTTAGCAGCAAACCTTTCACCGGCAGCAAGTCTCAAGATCCCTTCCTTCGTTTCAAAATTTTGATCCGAATCAGCATTGTCAGCAATGCCTAGCCAGGGTTCTATACAGACAAAGTGGCCGCCGGGTTTCGCCCATATGCCGAGATATTTAAAGTCGTCGAAATGGAGCGTGATTACTTGTGACGATTTTGTACTGCGCAGACTGACCTCCTTTGAGACTAAATGTTTGAAGATCAATGCGTCATTGTTGAACAAATGTTTGTTCAAATGCAGGACATTCGTGTTTTCGAGAACTGGTCTGGTTGTATTTCCTACTAAGCCATTCTTTTCCAAAAGCCAGGTCGAGTCGTTTTCAACGGCGTAGAATTCAAGATAGTAATCTTCATAAGCTTCATCATCGTGAAGCGGACATTTGAACGCCGGATGTCCGCCGAGGGAAAATAGCATTTCACCAGTTCCGTGATTGATTACATCATGATGCACAATAACCCGGTTTTCTTTGAGGCTGTATGTGATGAGGAATTCAAATTCAAAAGGATAAATCTCCAATGTCTTTTCACTGAATTTCAATCCAAATGTTAGACTATTAGCACTTTGATCAACTAGCTTAACATCAGCATTATTCCGGATAAAACCGTGACGCGGAACGGCGTACTGCTTGCCTTTGTAATTGACATATCCATCCTTAATCGCGCCAATTACGGGGAAAAGCACCGGAGCATAACTCGCCCAAACGTCGGGATCAGCATCCCATAAAAAGTCTTTACCCGTTACCGTTGACTGGATCTGGCAAAGTTCAGCGCCTTGCTCCTGGACGGAAATCTTCAAAAACTGATTTTCAATTGAATAATTCATATGTTCCTATTCGTTCAAAACTGACAAAATAACAGTACAAGCCTCCCGGATCTGATCTTCCGTGATGGTAAGCGGCGGTGCAATGCGCATGGCATTGTCGCAGAACAAAAACCAGTCGGTAACAACGCCCCGTTCAATGCAGCGGTCAATGGTGTTTTTCAACTTCGCAAAAGATTCCATCTCCGCAGCCAGCATTAGTCCTCTTCCTCTCACTTCCTTAATCGCCGGATGAATTAATAACGATTTAAAAAGGTCGCCCTTTGCATTGGCCGAGGCCGCTAAATTTTCTTCTAATGTAACCTGCAATGCGGCTAGCGAAGACGCACAACTCACAGGGTGCCCGCCAAATGTGGTAATGTGTCCCAGGATCGGATTGTTTTTGAAGGCACCCATAATTTGTTGAGATGCCATGAAAGCACCAATTGGCATGCCGCCACCCATTGCTTTGGCGCTCAGTACAATGTCCGGGTAAGCGCCAAACTGCTCAAAAGCCCAAAACGAACCCGTACGGCCATATCCTGTCTGAATTTCATCGAAAATCAACAGGGCTCCCGTTTCATTGCATTTTTCTCGCAAGGCAGGAAAATACACGTCATCCGGCACACGTACCCCGGATTCACCACCAATGATTTCAATGATCACTGCGGCCGTTTTATCCGTTATTTTTTCAATATCGGGCAAAAAGCCATGTTTGATATTGGTTATGCCGGGAAGTAACGGACGAAAATTTCGTTTGAAAAATTCTGCTCCAGCAAGGCTCAGCGCGCCTTGGGTAGCTCCGTGGTACGCATTAAAGCAGGAAACAAATTCATCACGACCGGTGAAACGCTTCGCCAGTTTCATCGCACCTTCGACCGCTTCCGTTCCAGAATTGGTAAAATAAACATTGTCAATCAGGCCGTAGGGGGAAGGATTTGCACTTTCCAAACGTAGCGTTTCTGTGAGCGCCCTGGCAAGCTGCACCTGCGTACTTTGCACGAATTCACCATATACGAGCAAGTGCATGTGCTTTTCAAGTTGTTCATGCACTGCGGCGAGGACTTTTGGGTGCCGATGCCCTACATTGCTGACCGCAATCCCGGAAATGAGGTCCATATAGCGCTTTCCATCCGGGCTGTACATGTACACGCCCTCCGCTTTTTCAATTTCTAAGGCAAGTGGATAGTCTGAGGTTTGGGCTAAATGATCAAAAAAATGTTGGCGGTGGGATATATGCATTCTAAATGTTAAATACTTTTCAAAAGTATTTTATTTATAATTTTTATAAAACATAATTTACTTTTCAAAAAAAGCCGCGCTGCCTCCAACCCATGTAAAATCCTTGTTGAAGCGAACGCCGATCATTTCCCCACGACTGAGCCGGCTCAATGAAATAAGCAGTTCCGGTTTGTCTGCGTTATCATTCCAGCCATACATCATTCGGATTTCACATTTAACTAAACCGTCCGGTGCCTGAATCACTGGTTCATAAACCACTTTTCGCTGTAAAATGTAATTTTCCGGATCTGGTATGGCCACTAAGTCTGATTCTGAAACGTGAAGTTGAACACCAGAACCGGCGAATGAAAAGAGTGGTTTCAAAACATAATTTTCCAGATCTGCTGGAAAATTGCCCTCATAGTGACTTACAAACTTTGTTTCCGGAATGTAATCGCTTTTCAGAAATGGAATGGAAAATTTACTAATCCTGAAAAACCAGTTGGGATGACCAACCCAGCTGACATTCACGTCGTCTGTGAAATGATAGCTTGTTTTTAAGTCTGGATAATTAAGTAAATCATCGAATATCAGGCGGTTATAGATTCTTTTGATCTGGATCTTCCTGCCATCTTTTTCGTAGAAAAGGTCTCTGCCTTCCTTGATTAACTTGGTGTAACAAACCGGCTGGATACCGAGCATTGATTCCGTAACCGCAAAATCTATTCTCGTTTTCTGTTTTTCAGGGAAAATTTCCAATAAAATTACTTGCTCAGGATCTTCGCCCGCGAGGATTAATTCTTTCAACTTGGCTACATATTCTTCATAGGAATCTGCGCCGAAGCTGTAACGGAAGTTGTCAGGGATTTCGAAGTGTTTTTTGAAGGCCTCAGATAGATATGCCTGATAACCAAACACGGAAGGAAAGCCTTGCAATTCAATGAGTTGCGGAGTGAGTTCTCCTTTCTCGTCTTTGCAAATGGCGAAATCAATCGCCAGAAATGACGTGTGCGTGTTTTCATTGGGCACATTTTGATCCGCCGGAACAGCCCTTTCTGTATTGAATATAAATTCTGGCGACCGCAACGTATCAATAATCTGTTCCGAGGCAATGTTAATTTTCTCTAACAATTCCTTCGGGACAAAAATTGGCGTTTCCGCTATGCGAAAATCCAGCTGGCCCGGAAAGTCCGTTTCGAAGGAATTGGCCAGCGCTTTGTATTTGCTTTCTGTAAATGAGCGGTTGAATGCTTCGCGGGCTTCCTTATGCATAGGCAGGCAGGAAAGATTCGTTCAATGCATTTTTCAAAAACGCCGGGATCACAACCGCTTCGGTCATCATAATTTTGTCCGGATCATTCAAATGCGAGATCATATCATTGTATCTAGCCTCACCATGCATCGCAATAATGCTGGTCATTTTGTCTTCGCGCAAAAAGTAACGAAGCATACCTTCCGCGTCCGCCTCGGGATGAAACTGTGTGCCGACGATTTCTTTTGAAAAACGAATGGCCATCACTGCCCGGTCAAGGGGAACGTGCGGCCTTACCTTTTCCAGACAAAGCAATTTCGCGCCCATATCTTCCAACCTAAATTTGTTAGGTTGGGTCACCTGAAAATCGCGGGAGTCCACGATCCAGAAAGGATCGCTTAATGCACTCAGTAAAGAATCTTTTCTGCCCAGCGCTGTTTTATGCACTGGAAATGTTCCAAAAGAGGTTTTTCTTCTTTTGCTAACCCCTGCCAGCTGCCAGTGAATGCAGGCCATCTGAAAGGAATGGCATATCAGGAAAAGATGCTTTTTTGTCTTGTTATGCCGGTTTGCATTGAATTGAAATATTTGGTCTAAAAAATTAAAAAACCGCTTTTCCCAAGGCTCACCAACCGGCGAAGGATTCCCGGGACCGCCGGTAGAAATATAGGCGTCGAAATGCATTCCCGGAATTTCCAGCTTTTGTCTTACATCAAAAATTGTGTATTCAACGGGCACAGACTCATTCTCACCGAATGCAGTAATGATCTTTTTGATACACCGCATTCCTTCATTCTCAAACCCGTTATACATGTCCAGAATGGCAATCCGGAAATGTTTTTTATCATCATTCATTTTAGAGGGGTTGCCGCGTGCGCAGGCAAACGTTATAATGTATTAATAATCAGCTAAACATTCTAACAACCTAAGGGACTATTAGTTCGCATTTTTTGAAATTAACCTATTACACCAGGCCAATTTTCGTTTCCGAAACAATGTAGTCCACCACCGCATTCATGCTTCCAGTTTGTTCAAAAACAGCCAGTTGCCTGTCTGCACCAGTTCCCATCGCCATAATCTGATGAATGTAATCGATCTCTGTCCTGCTTCCCAGTTCGTCGATGACATCTTCAATAAATTCCAGTAACTCGCCAACCAAATGTTTGTACTCAACTTCTTCCTGCTTACCAAAATCAATGAGCTTTCCATGAATCCCGTAACGCGCAGCTCTCCATTTGTTTTCGTTGATCAACATGCGGTGGTAAGGCCTGAATGTCAGGTTCATGCGGTGCAACTTATGAATTTTGGCGACCAGCGCCTGCATAATGGCGGCCAGACAAATCGTCTCATCCGTGCGCATAGGCACATCACACATGCGAAATTCGATGGTGTCAAAAAAAGGATGAACCCGGATGTCCCACCAGATTTTCTTGGCATTATCGATGCATTTCGTCTTGATCAGGAGATTGACATATTCGTCATATTCCGCCGCGCTCGAAAAAGAATCCGGAATGCCTGTTCTCGGGAATTTATCAAAAACCTTTGACCGGTAGGATTTGAAACCCGTATTGCGGCCGCACCAGAAAGGCGAATTGGTCGACAATGCATAAATGTGCGGCAAAAAATAACGAACTGCATTCATAATCTGAATGGCTTCATCGCGGTTTTCAATGCCTACGTGCACGTGCAGCCCAAAAATCAGGTTGCCGCGTGCCACGTCTCGCATTTCGTCGATAATCTCGTCATAGCGCGGATCAGGCGTGATCAGCTGTTCAACCCAATCGGAAAAGGGATGCGTTCCGGCTGCTGCGACCTGCAAATTTTGCTTCTCGGCCAGATCCAGGATCATTTTGCGCAGATAAGTAACTTCCTCGCGCGCTTCCTGAATGTTGTGACAAATGTTGGTTCCCACTTCCACAACAGCCTGGTGCATTTCGGCCTTTACACGCTCTTTGAGCGTTATTTTCCCATCCTCTACAAGCTTCGACATATGTGACCTTAGATTCCTCGTTACAGGATCAATGGTCTGAAATTCTTCTTCAATTCCCAGAGTGAAAGAGGCCATAAAGCGTGCGTATGGAGTTGGATTAAGATTTTTTCAATTTGGAATTTGCTGCGGGCGCTTTTGTCGCCGCCGCTTTTTTAGTTGGAATTTTTGGTGCTGGTTCGCTGGGAACCGGTAATATGCCCTTATCCTCAACCAGTTTCGGCGCTTTTTTCGGCGCAACGGTTTTTACTTTAACTTCTTTTGCTGAGGCCGGAGCTTTTTCCGGCGCGGTTGCAGCGACAGGTTCTGGTGCTTTTGCAGATTCCACTTCAGCAGGAGCAGAAACCGGCGCTGGCGCTGTTGGCGCAGACATTCCAAGTGAATCTTTCACAAATGTTCCCCATGTCAGGTTTGTCTGTCCGGGAACTTGGGTTTTTGCCCTTTCGATGGCCATATTAGCCGCTGCTTCCACAACCCATTCAAAATTGTCGCGACCAACGGAATAAATGTCCGCGTCCGGTGCCGGATTGCAAAAGTCAATGGCGATAGGAATGCCGTCCCTCACTGCAAATTCTACGGTGTTGAAATCATACCCTAATGCAATGTTCAGTTTCAGCGTATAATCTTTTATTGTTTCCAAAAGCTTTTCGCCTTCTTCGCCTGTTGCCTTCATCTCTGCCGCATACCGCAAATGGTGTGGATTTCTCGGCTCGTAAGGCATAATCAGCACTTCCTTCTGGCCAATGCAGTAACAACGGAAATAATCTGTAAACTCAATTTCTTCTTGCAGCATCATCACCAATTGGCCCGTTTCCTCGTGCTTATGCCACATATCATGCGGGTTCACCACCTTGTAAACGCTTTTCCAGCCGCCGCCATCGTGCGGTTTCATGTAAGCCGGGAAACCAATGTATTGGAATATTTCTTCCCACGCCATCGGGAATGCCAGGTTACGGAATGAAGTCTCGGAAGTATTTTCAGGACGCTCTTTCGAAGGGAGCAGCACCGTTTTCGGCACAGGAACGCCTATTTTTTCAGCCAATGCATTATTAAAGAATTTCTCATCGGCACTCCACCAAAAAGGGTTATTAATGACCGCCGTGCCAGATAACGCGGCGTTTTTCAAATATGCACGATAAAAAGGCACATCCTGGGAAATACGATCAATGATCACCGCATACTCGGTTGGATCGGCCTGCACTACTTTATCAATCGTTACGGCTTCTGCGATGAAACCGCTGTCTTTGCTATTTACTCTTTCAATAAATGCGTTTGGAAAAGTGTTTTCCATTCCAAACAAGATTCCAATTTTTTTCATATCCGGTTTTTTGTTTTGTATTTACATAATTCGCGACAGGTAATCGGGGAACATTCTGTTCCACAACGGCCAATCGTGTTTTTCCCAGCCTCTAATATCGAGCCAGTGTTCAATTCCCTGATCATTCAGGATTTTGGACATCTTTAAATTGCTATCCAGACAAATATCCCAATCGGAGGTTCCCAAAACGATCTTTATATGGCCGTAGCGCCAGCCTTGCTCGTTGGGCATGAAATCAATTGGATTGTTAAAATAAACCGTATCGTCGTAAAAGCCGTCAGTAAAGCTGCGGATATCAAACGCGCCGCTCATGCTGATCATGTAGGCAACCTGCTCCGGATGTTTGAATGCGAAATTTGCAGCATGGAAACCGCCAAAGCTGCATCCCGCTACGCCAATTCTATCCACATTACATTCATGCCTGATGTAGGGCGCCAGTTCGTTGTTCAGAAATTTGTCATACTGAATGTGGTTCAGCACCCTGTACTGCGGGTTCAAATGCTTGGCATACCAGGAATCCGCGTCGATGGAATCAACGCAATAGATCTTGTATTTTCCGGATTCCACGAGTCCGCGCACAGATTCTATCAGGCCCATGTCTTTTGCCTGATAATATTTTCCCAAAGTCGTGGGGAAAAGCAGCAGTGGATAGCCCCAGTTACCGTAAACCAGTATGTCCACATCTCTTTCCAGATGATGCGAGTAATATTTGATATGCTTCTCTTCCAAACGAAGCTTTTTAATTTAATACCATTGATATTGAAATATACAAAACAAATTAAAGGAAGCAAATTATAGGCATTTATTAACTTGCAGGCCTTTATCGCATTCATTTCAACGCAGAAGTAAATTTGAGTTTCTCCGACAAACCCGTTTTTCCAATCGCCCGCAAGGTGTTTTCCGTCTTCCTCGAAAGGGAGGTTACATTATCTGTTATACAGCCAATTAACTTCGATCCTGCACGTGCCTATCCGTTGGTTTTGTTTAATGATGGCCAGGATTTTGAGGGTTTAGGGATGTCACAAATTATTTCGCAGCTACAATCCGATGGCGAAATTGATCCTGTGCTGGTTGTAGGCATTCATGCCAATTATGATCGTATCTATGAATATGGTGTGGCTGCTGAGGCAGATTATGCGGGCCGGGGAAATAGGGCAGGGGCCACCTCCGATTTTGTAACCAAGGAATTGCTGCCGTTTATAAATGATGAATACCATGTTTCGCAGGAGCACATTGTTTATGCGGGTTTTTCGCTGGGTGGGTTAATGGCTTTGGATATTGTCTGGAATAATCCTGGTATTTTCTCAAAAACAGGCGTTTTTTCGGGTGCGTTATGGTGGAGAAAACGTGCGCTGCACGATGGTTACGACGATTCTGATCGCATTATGCACACGCAGCTGCGCCATGGGGAGGTAAAACAGAATCTCAAATTCTGGTTCCAATGCGGTTCGCTGGATGAATACGATGACCGCGATGGGGACGGCGTGATTGATTCGATCCAGGACACGCTGGAATGCATTGCGATCCTGGAAAAGAAGGGTTATGCCTGGAACCGCGAAGTGTTTTATAAAGAGATCGCCTTAGGCGAACACAATCTGAACACTTGGTCAGAGGCCCTTCCGGGTTTTATTAAATGGGCTTTTTCTGAAAAATAAGAAATTAGAATTCTGCTAAAAATGCCATGGTATCGACAGCATCGGCATAATCAGTCAATCCCGGCTCCTGCGTTTTGCCAAAGGGAATCAATCCCGGAAGGTCAATGTCTGCATTGGTGACCACGCACTGGATTTTTTCAGCCTGTTCTTTTAATGGTGCTTCAATGTCCGAAATCGATTCATATGTTTCGTAGTGCAGCACACTAATCGCCGAAACCAATGCTTTGCTTTCCGTAAGCAACAGGAAACCGTTGTCATAATGCGGCACCCGGTTCACCAGAAAGATAGACTTGTTGTATTCGTAGTTGTTAAAGTATTTATGGTGATGCAGATAGGTCTTGTCCAGGTCCTGAATGGATTCGTAAAACTTGGTAAAATCATATCCGGCCGGAACAAAAAGCTTTGAAACATTGCGGCATCCAAGCCCGAAATACTGTAATGCATCGCGGCCGAGTGCGGCTAATTCTTCACTGCTTTCATGGCCCGTCAGCACGGCAACGGACGTCCGGTTTTTGCGGATAATGTTTGGTTTTTTGGCAAAATAATAATGAAAATAACGCGCCGTATTGTCGCTTCCGGTGGCAATGTACGCGTCTGCCTCATTCAGGCGTTCCACGAAACGAATGTGCTCGCTAAGCCCGGGTTCCAGTTCCACAAGGGTGCCGAGCAGGGAATGAATGAGCATCTGGTCATCTGAACTTGGTTTTGCCAATAATATATGACCGCTGATGATGACAGATAACGCGTCGTGAAATCCGACAGCCGGAATATTTCCAGCCATAACAACGCCTATTTTTTGAGAAGAAGCAGATTCAGGATATCGCGCGACCCACGCGTTTAGCTTATCTGCATTTAAAAATTGATGGGCAAGTGCATTGAGCGACCGCGCTACATTTTCGGGAGTAAACCAGTTGTTTTTGCTATTGGCGCGGGCGATCCATTCTTCAATTACCGGTTCGTTTTGAGGGTTTGTGATGAATTTTCCAAGATTTATAAATGCATTTATCCGCTGGATTCTCGATATCATTCTAACTGAACGCTGAAAAGTTAAATTAAGGTATTCGTTTTTATTTTTCTGATTGTTGGGAAACTATAAATAGTTATATTTGTTACTCTAAACAGAAGAAATAGCAACAAATATAAACAATCCGGCGATATGGCTATAATGATAACCGATGAATGCATAAATTGTGGGGCGTGCGAGCCAGAGTGCCCTAATACAGCAATTTATGAAGGAGGTGTAGAATGGACCTGGGGAGATGGTACGAGTCTGGATGAGGTGGATTTTGGTGATGGCACCGTGGTAAGCGGTAAAGAAAAACAGTCGCCGGTTTCTGATGAATTCTATTATATTGTTTCAGATAAATGTACAGAGTGCGTAGGTTTCCATGAAGAGCCTCAATGTGCGGCGGTTTGCCCTGTCGATTGCTGTGTTCCGGATCCTGACAATGAAGAGGAAGAAGATACATTACTTGCTAAGAAAGCATGGATGCACGGTGAATAAACCCGGCTAACCATATAAGATTTTAAGGCTCCATCGAGAGCCCGGTTTGAAGCCCCGCAACTAGCGGGGCTTTTTTTTGTGCCCTACCGTTGCAAATGTCATTATAATAATAAAATTTCTTAATAACTCTGTGTCCGGCTAATGTATAAAATTTTGTATATAACCATTTATACAGAATTTAAATATATTTCTCAAAAATGTGAAAACCGTGTATTTATGTTTATAAAACAATAAAAAAGAGTAAAAAAAAATGATAATTGTGTTTTTTTGTATAAATTTTGGTTAGGATATTTGATTAATACAATTTATGTACAATATTTGATCCAGGAATTCAGCCGGAGAGTAGTATTAACTTAAACAGAATATAATTATGAAAAAAGTCTATTGCACAGTATTATCTTTGATGGTTCCTTTTTTGGGTTTTGCAAAGTCAGATGAGGATAAAAAAGCCGCCAAAGCGGATACGATAGTGGTTACTGAGGCGAAGGACGAGGATGACGCTAAAGGTGCATTTGCATTCTCAGGCTATCTGGATTCTTATTACATGGCTAATTTCAACAAACCCGCTTCACGTTCTAACATGGGTGGAAGCAATGCACGCGTGTTCGATCAGCGTTCAGGTCAATTTTCTCTGGGCCTGGTTCAGACAAAAGTGGCTTATACCAATGCAAAGTCCGAAGCTGTGGTTGACTTGACATTTGGTCCTAACGCCAATATGGGTAACTACGGAAATGCATTGTTTAGCACCGCACTGGCTATCAAGCAAGCTTATTTTACTTACAAATTCACAGACAAGTTTTCGATGACCGCCGGGCAATTCGGAACGAACATCGGATACGAAGTGATCGACGCACCGGCCAACTTCAACTACTCTCTTTCAAACTTATTCAACAACGGCCCATTCTACCACGCTGGTTTGAAAGCAACTTATGCTTTTTCAGACAAAGCCTCTTTAATGGTGGGTGTTGTAAACAATGTTGACGGATTAGGAGATAACAACCGGAAAAAAGGCATTATCAGCCAGCTTTACTTTCAGCCAGTCGCAAACTGGAATGTATATGTGAACTATATCGGAAGCAACGAAGCAAATCCGGATACAGTTACTTTCAAAGAGCCGTCTGCATTCTATCAGGTTTTTGACCTTACTACAAGTTTCCAGATCACTGAGAAATTCCTGCTTGGATTGAATGCTGCATACGGAAGCCAAAAAGGAGATTATCAAGGTTACGGCGGGCCTGCTGACACAGAAACCTGGGGCGGTGTAGCTGTTTATGCCAACACAGCATTAACGGACAATTTCGCAATCGGTGCGCGTTACGAGTACTTTAACAATGACAGCGGCGTTCGCGGTTTGCTGACACCAGATGGCATGGGAACGAGCGTTAACTCAATCACTTTGACAGGTAACATCAGCCTTGCCGACGGACACATCCTGGTTAAACCTGAGTTCCGTCTGGATGCCTATCCAAAAGTAAGCGGTGCAGGCGAAGTACAGCAATTTGAAGATTCTGATGGTGAATGGACTAAAAACAGCCAGACAACTTTCGGCCTAGCATTTATTTACAAATTCTAATTCAATCATATACCTTCTTAATCTACCTATAATAACTATTTACTACAATGGAAAAACGTAATTACATTCCACTGATTATCCTGCTCGTAATCAGTATCCTCGGTGCCTTCATCCCCAATGTTCCGACTCAGATCGTAACGGAAGGCATTAATTCCGGTGACACCGCCTGGTTGCTTGTGTCTGCTGCCCTGGTTTTGCTTATGACGCCGGGTCTGGCCTACTTTTACGGCGGAATGGTGAATAACAAAAACGTTATCTCGACAATGCTTCAAAGCTTCATCGCAATGGGCGTTATCAGTGTCCTTTGGGTTGTTGTGGGTTTTAGCCTTGCATTCGGTGATGACCTTGGCGGATTTGTTGGTAACCCAATGACGCACTTCATGTTCAAAGGCGTGTTGGACGGACCGGTTTGGGGAACGATTCCTTTCGCTCTTTTCGCCATGTTCCAGATGAAGTTCGCGGTAATCACACCTGCACTTGTAACGGGTTCTATGGCTGAGCGTATCAACTTCCGTTCTTACGTATTGTTCATCATCCTGTTCTGTGTATTCATTTATTCTCCATTGGCTCACATGACGTGGCATGCGGATGGTATCCTTTTCAAAATGGGTGTGCTTGACTTCGCAGGTGGAACGGTTGTTCACATGTCTGCTGGCTGGGCTGCTTTGGCCGGTGCGCTTTATCTGAAAAGACGCAAGTCGCTAACAGAAGATCACGTTTTGCCTCCTGCAAATATTCCTTTTGTTCTTTTGGGAACAGGTTTGCTTTGGTTCGGTTGGTTCGGTTTCAACGCAGGTTCTGCGCTTTCAGCTTCTCCTCTGGCAGTTTCTGCTTTCGCTACTACTAACACTGCTGCTGGTGCCGCTGGTCTTTCATGGGTTTTGTTTGATGTTGCAAGAGGCAAAAAAGTGTCAGCACTTGGTTTCTGTATCGGTGCGGTTGTAGGTCTTGTGGCTATCACGCCTGCTGCTGGTTTCGTAACCGTTCCTGCTTCCCTTTTCATCGGAACAATCGCTGCTGTGATCAGTAACTATGTTGCTCACCTGCGCACTCGTTCTACATTGGATGATACATTGGATGTATTTCCTTGCCACGGTGTAGGCGGTATGGTTGGTATGTTGATGACCGGTGTATTTGCAACAAGCGGTGTCAACTCACTCGTTACGGATCAAGGTCTTGCTTTCGGCGAAACAACATTATTCATTAACCACGTAATTGCTTTGGTAGGCGTGTCTGTTTTCGCATTCGGTGGCTCATTGCTGCTGCTTAAAATCACGGATCTTATCTTGCCACTTCGTGTTTCTGAATTGGATGAGAAAGCTGGATTGGATATCAGTCAGCACGATGAGTTTCTTATAGAAGCGTAATTTTTCTCAACGTTATATAAAAGCAAAGCCCGGAATGTTCCGGGCTTTTGCTGTTTAAAACGATTTATTTTCAGGAATGAAAAACCTCCACTTCAAGCTCGGTCACTTCCATTAACCCTGAATCATTGATGTGATCGTATCTAATTGCTTTCGTTTCATTGATCAACAGCGGGTCGTATTTCACAGCCACACGCACATAATTGTCGGTAAAGCCAAGCATCTGACCGTTCTGAATCTCGTCTTCAAACAAAACGATTCCCTGCTTGTCAACTTGCTGCTCGTAAAAGAACCGTTTCTTCTTCTCGGAAAGGATATGAAGCATTTTGGAACGGTCCGCTCTTACATTTTTGGCAACAATGGGCCTGATGTTCAAAGCGGCTGTATTTTCCCTTTCCGAGTACGTAAACACATGTAAATAAGAAACATTCAGCGCATTTAAAAACTGGTAACTTTCTTCAAACAGCTGCTGCGTTTCGCCCGGATGGCCCACGATCACGTCCACCCCGATGCAGCATTCGGGCATCAGCGATTTTATTTTTGCAACGCGCTCTGCATAAAGTTCGCGTTTGTAACGCCGCTTCATCAATCCCAGCACCGTGTTGGAGCCAGATTGCAGCGGAATGTGAAAATGATGCGCAAACCGTTTTGATTGTGCCACAAATTCAATGACTTCGTCGGTCAACAAGTTCGGTTCAATAGAAGAAATGCGGAAGCGTAAAATTCCTTCCACCTCGTCCAGCGCTTTTACCAGATCCAGAAAAGTCTCTTTGCGCTCGCCGTTTTGTAAACCAAAATCGCCAATGTTAACACCTGTCAAAACGATTTCCTTCACGTCTCTCGCCGCAATATCCTGCGCTGCTTTCACAATGTTTGCTACGGTGTCGGACCGGCTTTTTCCTCTGGCCAATGGAATGGTGCAATAGGAGCAGGGATAATCGCAGCCGTCCTGCACTTTCAGGAAAGTGCGTGTGCGGTCATTTAGTGAATAAGAAGTGTGATATTCAACCGCATAGTCAATGCTGGACGCAATGACTTGTGCAGGCTGCCCCAGCGGCGTTTTTTCAAATGTATCGATAAGTTCTACCAGACGGAATTTTTCAGCCGCACCCAAAACAGCATCCACGCCAGGGATTTCTGAAATTTCTTTCGGTTTCAACTGCGCATAGCAGCCGATAATGGCCACATAACCATCCGCATTGATCTTTTGCGCTTCCCTCACAATCTTGCGACATTTTTTATCCGCATTTTCGGTTACAGAGCACGTGTTGATGATAAAAATATCAGGTGTTTCATTAAACTCAACCTTGGTATATCCCTTTTGCTCAAACATCCTTCCTATGGACGATGTTTCGGAATAATTCAGTTTACAGCCTAATGTGTAGAAAGCGACTTTTTTCATTGTTTTCAAATATTCTGCAAAATTACACCTTTTAGGATCAACGATTTAAATAATCGCTGAAAGAAGACTGTAAATATGCTTTTCCAAAATTTTCTTCTTCGGGAGTGAGCGCACCGGCTTTTTCGGTAATGTTGCCCCCAATGTTGTCCCGTACCAGATATCCGCCTGGTTTCATCCAGCCTAACCCATTGTTAAATGTGAAGTAGGCAAATGGAACGCGGTTTTTGCCAAAAATATCATTACTCCATTCAAAAGAACCCGAAGGCATATGCAACTGGTTCAATAAAGTTGTCGCCAGGTCTGTTTGCGAACACAGCGAGTCCACTCTTGTGCTTTGCTTTTCCAACGGACCTCCGAGCCAGAGCATGGGAATGTGAAATTCAGCAGGTTTGGTCCGGTTCGTTTCCGGCAGCGGATGACCGTGGTCCGCGATAATGATCACCAGCGTGTTATCCCACCATGCCTTCGTCTTGGCTTTTTTTATAAAATCACCGATCGAAGCGTCCGTATAATGGTGCGCATTCATGAAAAGGTGTTCCGAGTCATTTCCTTCGATCACGGTTTTAACCGGAACTTCAAATGGTTCGTGACTGCTTAATGTAAAGAGTGTTGAAAAAAACGGCTGCTTTTGCTTATCCAGATCATTCAATAATCTATCCAGAACAATGTGGTCATGCGCGCCCCATTTTGAATTCATATCCGCTTCATCAAAGTCATTTTTATCAATGATCTGATCGAAATCCTGTTGGAGAAAATACGATTTCATGTTGGCAAATTCCGTTTCGCCGCCGTAATAAAAGGATGTATACCACCCATTTTTATGAAAAACCTTGGGCAATGACGGCAGGGAAGATGTCTTTTTCGGAATCTTAATGATGGAGTTTGTCGGTTGGGCTGGGTAACCGCTCAAAATCGCCACCATTCCCTTATCGCTGCGATTTCCGCTTGCATACACATTGGTAAAAAGCATTCCCTCTTTGGTGAGCTGATCAAATTGCGGCGTTATATGCTTCACCCCGTTCAGGCTGCCGACCACTTTCGCAGTGAGACTTTCCCAAATGATCACAACAACATTGATCTTCCCATCCTTAACAACCCGCCCGGAAATGCTATCCGCTTTGTAGAGCGACCTCACCATCTGGTCCGCCTGATTTTTGTCGAAATAAATAAAAGGGTTCTTTTTCGAATAAGTAGCGTTCAGCAAAGAGCTCATGAAATTCCAGGGAACATTTACCGCAGCATAATTGGCGAAACTTTTATCACTGAAAAATACGGCGCTTTCGTTCATCGGCGCAAGTTGCAGTCCGCCCCGGATTGGAATGATCAGACTCGCTGTCAGAATAAGGAAAACAGGGATTGTATATAGAAAGCCGGTTTTTTCAAAAGCCAGCACGCTTCGCCGAACAATGGTTTGCAGGACCTTCCAAACGAGGAAAAAGAGGACAGCAAACAAAACCAGAACCGGAAAAACCGGCGCCGCGCCCATGGAAGCAATGGCCTCAACCGGCGTTCTTAAATACTGTATGAATGTTCCGTCAATGCGAAAACCCCATGCTTTGAATAATTCCAGGTCGGCTATAACCAACGAAACGATACAAAACGCAACGACGGCACTATAAATTGAAAGCGTTTTTCCATACCAACGCCATTTTTTGGCTGTAAACATTGTCAGCATTGCGGGGATCATCAGAATGTATCCTGCAAATGAAATGTCCATTTGAAGGCCATGCGCAGCGCTGCTAACCCAAAGATTTGAAGGCAGTTCGAGCGTTTTTTTGTAATGGTAAGCGAGAAAAACGATCCGGAAAAATTGAAACAGCACAACCCAACTAATTCCGTAAAGGGCAATAAATTCTAATCTTTTGCGCATTGGTGTCTTCGAGAATTTGCAAAGTTCCGAAAAATGTGCCAACCTGCCGTGCTGATACGGATTAAATGTGAAAATGTGGCGTAGAATTGTTGTTCGTACCTTTAAATAAATAATTTTGGGGAGAATTAATATAAATCCGATTATAAAATGACTTTTCGTTCCAAAGCTTTTGAGATTGCTCAAGGCCGGGTTGCCCCTTCACTTACCCCTCCCGCAGAAAAAATAACCGACTTGTATGGTAGTAACACATTCAGCGACGATGTAATGAAAACGCTGCTCTCAGCTGAGGCTTACACCAAGATTTCCAATGCGATACGCTCGGGTTCGACGATCGATCGGGAGGTTGCGGATGAAGTTTCAGCGGCAATGAAATCCTGGGCAGTTTCCAAAGGAGCGACGCATTATACGCACTGGTTCCAGCCATTAACCGGGACCACTGCCGAAAAGCACGATTCATTTTTCGATTTGACAATGGATGGTAAGGCCGTTGAGAAATTCAAAGGAAGTGCATTGGTGCAACAGGAACCCGATGCCTCGTCGTTTCCAAGCGGTGGCTTGCGTGCCACGTTCGAGGCGCGCGGATACACGGGCTGGGATCCGAGTTCACCGGCTTTTTTAATGGACAATGGGGCGGGAGGGAAGACATTATGTATCCCGTCTGTTTTTATTTCCTACACGGGAGAAGCGCTCGATTATAAGGCGCCGTTGCTGAAATCGCTCGTTATGCTGGACAAAGCGGCCACTTCGGTTTGTCAGTTTTTCAACCGCGACGTTGATAAAGTAACGCCCACATTAGGCATTGAGCAGGAATATTTTTTGGTTGATAAAGCACTTTATTACGCCCGCCCCGACTTGCTAATGGCAGGCAGAACGGTTTTTGGACATAGCCCTGCGCGTGGGCAGCAGCTGGACGACCATTATTTTGGTTCGATATCGCCCCGGGTGAATGCGTTCATGGTGGATTTTGAATTTGAAGCATTAAAACTGGGCATTCCCGTGCGTACGCGCCATAATGAGGTTGCGCCAGGGCAGTTCGAATGCGCACCTACGTTTGAGGAAGTGAACCTCGCTATTGACCACAATGCATTGCTGATGGACTTGATGCAAAAGGTGGGCGACAAGCATAATTTCCAGGTTTTGTTTCATGAAAAACCTTTTGCGGGAATTAACGGAAGCGGTAAACACAACAACTGGTCGCTTTCAACGGACACGGGCATTAACCTGCTCGCACCCACGTCCAAGCCGAAAGAAAACCTGCGCTTCCTGACTTTCTTAATGAATGTTGTAAAAGCCGTTCACGATCATGCGGACCTGCTGCGCGCATCCATTTCTTCTGCCGGTAACGAACATAGGCTGGGAGCAAACGAAGCGCCGCCGTCCATTGTGTCCGTTTTCCTGGGCAACGAGCTGACCAATATGCTTGAAGAATTGGTTAACAAAGGAGAGATCACGCTCGAAAAAGGCGAGAATTTTTATTACAAACTTGGCATAACCCGCATTCCAAACCTGCAACGTGATAATACCGACCGTAACCGCACGTCGCCTTTCTGTTTCACCGGGAATAAATTTGAATACCGTGCAGTTGGAAGTTCGCAGAACAGTGCTTCGCCGATGATCGTTTTGAACACCATTGTGGCCAATCAATTGCTGGAATTTAAAAGGGAAATGGACGAGCGGCTTGCCGCAGGCGAAGAGAAGAAAGTGGCGACGGTGGAGATCCTGAAACGCTATTTTACTGAGTCTAAAAACATTCTTTTTGAAGGAAATGGTTATTCAGAAGAATGGTTGGAAGAGGCAAAGCGCCGTGGCCTGAGCAATATCAGAGAAACATACGACGCGCTGCACGCTTACATAACGGAACCTACAATCACCGTATTTGAACGAATGGGCGTCCTTACATCACGTGAACTGCACGCGCGATACGAGATTGAATTGGAAAATTATGTCAAGAAATTGCAGATCGAATCACGCGTGATCGGCGACCTGGCATTGAACCACATTGTTTCGACGGTGGTAAAATATCAGTTCAAGCTAGCACAAACAGCCCGGTCGCTTACAGACCTGGAAATGCTGGAAGAAGCAGCTCCTATCAAGGAAATTATTAAAGACATTTCTACACATATCGTGATCATTAAAAAACTTGTTCACGAAATGACAGAGCAGCGCAAAACGGCCAATAACATTGAAGACCTGTTTGAACGCGCGAAAATGTATGGTTCGGAAGTGAAAGGATTTTTTGAGGAGATCCGATATCACGTGGATAAACTGGAATTATTGATCGACGATGAAGACTGGCCTTTGGCAAAATACCGTGAAATGTTATTTTTGGAATAATTTTTAAAGCAAGCGCTTTATTCAAACAAACAATTAAGACTATGAATCCGGGATTTGATCCAGAAGAAATTGCAGTGCTGAAACAAGAATGTAAAGCAGAGCGATCCAGCTTTATACATGTTGAGGACGAGTTGGAAGAGGACGAAGAGGAAAACAACGAGCATGCACACGTTCAGTTCGTAGGTTTTTACAAAGAGAAAGAAGTGATCTATGATGCGCTGATCTACACGTTGCGGTTGCACCATTCGACCCTTGTTTACGACGCTGCTTTGGAAAGGCTGAAAAAGGTGATGCCCAATTACGTGTCCCTCGACGAGCGCCCGGAGAATTACGTCGCGGACGAAGAGCAGGATGAAGAAGCAGAGTTATTGCTTACCGAATTTATCGAAGAAATCGAAGAAAATGAAGAGATAACCGTCCGCGAACATGTTGAAACAGACGAAACATTTGATTATGGAATCGGATTGGAAGTTGGATTAAACAAAACGGAGATCAATGATAAGACGATCAACGATTTCATTATCCGCTTTAACGCCGGCCGCATTCAACTGGATCCAACGCTTTACGCATTTTCAGGAAGCGAAGAGCAGGATTGATTGATAATGCCGATCGTTTCGTGATTGCTGATAAAACAAAAAAACCACCTTATAAGTGGTTTTTTTGTTTACTATATCGTGATTCTGCTAAAATTACAGCGCAGATTTAACAGTCTTGATAATGCGAGCTGCCACTTTATAAGGATCAGCAGCAGAGTTTGGACGGCGATCTTCCAGATATCCGCTCCATCCTTTTTGAGGAACAAGAACAGGGATGCGGATCGAAGCACCACGGTCAGAAACACCATAGCTGAAATCGTGGATAGAAGCAGTTTCGTGCTTTCCAGTCAGACGAAGGTGGTTATCAGCACCGTAAACTTCGATATGCTCTTTCACAACCGGACGGAAAGATTCGCAAACTTTATCGAAAACTTCTTTGCTGCCAGCAGTTCTCAAAGCGGAGTTTGAGAAGTTAGCGTGCATTCCGCTTCCGTTCCAGTCAAGCTCGCCCAAAGGCTTGCAATGCCAGTTGATAGCAACACCATATTTTTCACCGATTCTTTCAAGCAAATAACGGCCAAGCCAGATCTGGTCACCAGCTTCTTTCGCGCCTTTCGCGAAAATCTGGAATTCCCACTGTCCTGCTGCAACCTCTGCATTGATGCCTTCTACATTAAGACCAGCTTCAAGACAAGCGTCAAGATGCTCCTCAATAATTTCGCGGCCATATGCATTCTGAGCGCCTACTGAGCAATAGTAAGGACCTTGTGGTGCAGGATAACCATTTGCCGGAAAGCCAAGTGGTTTGTTTGTTTCAGTATCCCAAAGGAAATATTCTTGTTCGAAACCGAACCAGAAATCATTGTCATCATCTTCAATTGTTGCCCGACCGTTGGATACGTGAGCAGTTCCGTCTGCATTAAGTACTTCACACATTACGAGATATGCATCTTTGCGCAATGGATCAGGGATAATGTAAACAGGTTTTAATAAACAGTCAGAAGAACCGCCAAGCGCTTGTTCGGTAGATGAACCATCAAATGACCAGTTGCTGCAATCTTCCAATTTCCCACTGAAATCGCTTTCAATTTTGGTTTTGCTACGTAAACTTTGGGTCGGCTTGTAGCCATCCAACCAAATATATTCCAGCTTGGATTTTGACATAATAGTACTAGATAAAGTGGTGACGAATAATTATAACGGCACAATATTAATGCAAAAATGTATTTCCAAAAAATAAAACCTAAGAAAAATTAACCTTATGCAGAATATTATTGCGTTTGTGGTAGTATTGTCAGTAAAAAATGTATTATTCTTATAAAACGATCTAAATTTGAAATATGGCTTGCTGGAAAATAATTTTGTAAAAACCTGAATAACGCGCTTAAATAAGCCGGAGATTCTACCTAAATGTTGCAAAAATGCAAAATTTAGGTTTTTTACGGGAATCGAAATAATATAAGGAAATCATGGCGTTTAATTGTGAAAGGGTCTTTAATTTGAGCCTTATTTTGAAAATCTTCCCGGTTTTTTTATCTTATTGAATATTTAATTTCACATGCATTTATTTTATCAGCCCGCCTCCAATCTTTATGAACTGGATGAAGAGGAAGCCAGGCATAGTTCCAAAGTTTTGAGGCTTAATTCGGGAGACATTATATATGTTACCAATGGCAAAGGCACGCTGCAGAAATGTGTGCTGAATATCCAGGGCAAAAAGGCTGGTTACGAGGTGCTTGAATCGCAGGTCATTCCAAGGCGGCCCTTTTCCGTTAATCTGGCCATCGCGCCTACGCGTAAGGCCGAGCGGAATGAGTGGATGGTGGAAAAAATGACCGAAATAGGGGTGGAGCGCATTGACTTTATGGTGACCGAGCACACCAATGCAGACACCATCAACCGGGTTGTAAACCTTACGAGACTCAACCGCATTGCAGCGGCTGCCATGAAACAGTCGCAGCAACATTACCTGCCTGTTATCACCATTGGCAATAAATATGAAACATTGGTGAAGGGAGTCACGGATCCGGAAAAATTAATAGCCTATGTGCCAGATCATAACAAGGTTGAGCACGTTTTTAGTAAAGTAAAAAAAGGCTTGGGCACAACTTTATTAATAGGACCGGAAGGAGATTTCAGTGAGCGGGAAATTTCGCTGGCACTCGATCACGGTTTTTCAACTGTCTCACTCGGCCCAACCCGTTTAAGAACAGAAACGGCGGCAGTGGCCGGCTGTCACGCAATCAACCTCGCACAGAATATTTTATAAACGCACCAACCCATATGAATAGATCAGTAGTGAGTTTTGGCAAATTGATAGGACTGGTCGCATTTGTTTTCATAAGCACGGCGTCACTCGCGCAATCATCATTGAAGATAGCCAAGCTCAAATACGGCGGCGGCGGAGACTGGTATGCTAATAAAACATCCCTTCCCAATCTGATCAAATTCGCCAATACGGAGCTGAAAATGAACATTAACCCCGCAGAAGACGTGGTCGAAGTGGGCAGCCCGGATATTTTCGCATATCCGTTTGTGCATATGACCGGGCATGGTAATGTGGTTTTTAGCGATGCTGAAGCGCAAAATCTTCGCAATTATCTGCTGTCAGGTGGATTTCTGCACGTGGATGATAATTATGGGTTGGATCAGTTCATCAGACGGGAAATGAAAAAGGTGTTTCCGGAGCTGTCTTTTGTAGAACTGCCTTTTGATCACCAGGTTTACCGGATCAAATATGTGTTTCCGGAAGGTTTGCCAAAGGTTCACGAGCACGACGGAAAACAGCCGCAGGGCTATGGCCTTATCTGGCAGGGCAGGCTTGTTTGCTATTATAGTTACGAAACGGATTTAGGAAACGGCTGGGAAGACCAGAGCGTTTACAATGATCCCGAAGAAATGCGCAGAAAAGCATTGCAAATGGGGGCAAACTTGCTGAGCTATGCTTTTATGATTCTTTGAGGAATATCAATGTTGTTTTAATCCGTAGCCTGACAAAAATCGTATCTCTCTATATTAAAATAATTCCAAATTAGGTTTTCCTATTTTCGGTTTTGTAAACGCTTACCCTTACTTTTGTACCAAGTTTAAAATATTATAATTTCATCTCGTTCCATGTATATTGTTCTTATCGTTTTTGTTGTACATTGGTATTTGTCCCTATTCTGTCAAACCTTCTTCCTACACCGCTATTCCGCTCATAAGATGTTTATTATGAGCAAACCGTGGGAGCGTTTCTTCTATTTGCTGACATATCTTTCCCAAGGTTCTTCTTATTTAAGTCCAAGAGCTTACGCGATTTTGCACCGCATGCACCACGCTTTTAGCGACACAGAAAAAGATCCGCACTCTCCGCATCACACCAAAAACGTTTTTACGATGATGTGGGAAACGAAGAATATTTATAATGCTGTGCTTAGCCGCAAGCGCGCGATCGAGTCGCAATTCGAAAGGAATTATCCGGAATGGCGCTTTATCGAAAAACTCGGCGACTCATGGCTTTCCCGTTCGGGCTGGGCATTGCTTTATACTGCATTTTATATTCTGGCTTACATTTACCTGGATATGCACTGGGCGTTTTTCTTCCTCTTGCCCGTACATTTCCTGATGGGGCCGATTCACGGCGCAATCGTCAACTGGAGTGGTCACAAATATGGTTATCAGAATTTCGACAATGATGATAAATCAAAGAACTCCCTGATTTTCGACTTTTTAATGATGGGTGAATTGTTTCAAAACAATCACCACAAGAAACCAAACTCCATCAACTTCGGCTCACGCTGGTACGAAGTGGACCCAACTTACCCGGTGATCAAGATGCTGAATAAGTTGAAGATTATTGAGATTAGGAAGAAGGGATAGCCACAAAAAAACTTTGGCAGGTGTGAGATACACCTGCCAAGTTTGCTTATTAACACCACAAAAAATGAAATCCTTTTAAACTGCCGTTTTATCGGCATGTCTTATTGAGACAATACAAATTAATCATACAATACTTAAAAAGGCGTTAATAAAAAGTTAGAATTTGCTTAGAGCCTCGAAAAAATGACGACGAATGTTGTACCCTTCGGCTCATTGGAATAAATGTTAACATTACCCGAGTGCAGCTTCACGATCCGCTCCACCAGTGAAAGCCCGATTCCATATCCCTTAATATTTGCCGTGTTGTCACTGCGGTAAAAGGGTTGAAAAACCAGACTCTGATCTTCCTTTGGAATTCCCTTCCCGTTGTCAGAAAAGCTCAATGTCAATCTTCTTGCAGATGTTTTTAAATTCACATTCACCGTGTGATCGTCAGAGAACTTGCAGGCATTATCCATCAAATTCAGAAATGCCGTTTTTAGCAATGTTGAATTTCCTGTCAGTTCCAGCCAGGTGTCGTCTTCCGGCAGTTCTTCAAAATTAAGCTGAATGTTATAAATGGGATTTGCTTGCGCCAGGCCAAGTCTGCAATCGAGCAAAAGATCATCCACACGAATGGTTTCCGTGAGCAGATCCCGCTGATCCTCACTCACTTTCGCCAGTTCCAGCAATGTATTCGAAAGCTGCGCCAATTCCTGAATATCTTCCAAAACAGACCTGATCGTCAATTGATAATCAGCCGTATTGCGCTCTTTGAGCATGCTTACTTCCAGCTGAGATCGGATTTTGGTTAATGGGTTTTTAAGCTCGTGAGAAACATTGGCCACGAAGATCTTTTGCATCTGGAAAGCCGTTTCAATCCTGTCCAAAAGATTGTTGAATGTGGTGGTTAGGCGTCCTATTTCATCCTTTTGGTTCGGAACATCAAGCCGGGTATCGAGCTTTTGGGGTAAAATCCTTTCCACTGCATTCATCACCTTGGAAATCGGCCTTAATGCACGTTTGGAGAAGATCCAGCCCACGAGTGCCACGATAATGGTTACTATAAAGAACAAGACCGTGAGCAATGTGCTCAAATTGGAAAGATTGGCTTGTCCATACAAATCTTTCGCGCCGAGCAAAACAACGGCTTTGTTGTAGGGATATTTGTAATACAAACCGACAACTTTATAGTCACCGTCGGTGTAGCGGATCTGGCCTGCTTTGCGGATCTCGTCCAGCCAGTAATTGGAAACATGAATGGATTTTGAATGCGGGTTGGTTGGATTGCTATAAATCAGCCGGTTTTTTTCGTCGAAAATAAATGTGTTTTCATCATAGATCAAATCACGGTTGGTTTCGTCCAAGGCTTTTAAAACCTCCGTATTGACCTGAGGAACAATCAGCAAAAGTTCCGCCTGCGACTTGGCTTTCGACCTTAACCGATCGTAAAAGTCTTCATTAACATTATAATAGGAGAAAAAATAGATCGCAAGAAAAGTGATCAGAAGAATTCCGCTCACCAGCAGGGAAAACTGAACTGTAAGTCTGGTGCGGATCTGCATAATTTACTCTACTTTAAGCACATAACCCATGCCGAACTGGGTATGGATCAATTTGACAGGATAGTCCTTATCAATTTTTTTACGAAGATAATTTACATAAACTTCGATCACATTGGTGCCTGTATCGAAGCCAATGTCCCAAACTTGTTCAGCAATTTCTACTTTGGAGATAACCCTGCCTTGATTGCGGATCAGATAGACAAGCAAATTGAATTCTCTGGCTGTCAGGTTGATTTTGTTTCCCGAACGATGAACCGTTTTGGCATCCAGCGAAACTTCCAGATCGGCAAATTTTAAGATTTGTGCTGTGTGCGAGACCGTAGTTCCGCGTTTGGTGAGCGCTCTTACACGAGCCAGAAGTTCTTTAAATTCGAATGGTTTAACCAGGTAATCGTCCGCGCCAGCATCCAGACCGGTCACTTTATCGTCCGTGGTGCCCAGTGCCGTCAACATTAAAATCGGCGTTTCGTCACCCCAGTTCCGAATTTCGCGGCAAAGCTCAATGCCGTTGATGCCCGGAATGATAATGTCGCTGATGATTAATTGATATGTATTATTTTTTGCCAACTGCCTGCCAATCAGCCCGTCGTAGGCAATGTCAACCTCATATCCGTTCTCCTCCAATCCCTGTTTGATGGACTGTAAAGTTTTCGGCTCGTCTTCAATCAATAATAGTTTCATGCGATCGGTAAGAATAATTCAGAGACATCCTTCCAATTGGAAACACGCTTATATGAGGTTTCGTTGATATTGTGCGGCGCTGTGAACAGTATCCCCGTTCCTTTAAATGCATTCAGGTTCCGCACGTGATCATCGATCAGGTAATCGGACTGGATAATGCTTTTATAGCCGCAAAACACAACATTAGTCCAGGGAATAAACGGAAAGTGCTTTTTGAGCCACGCAAATTTGTCGTTAAACGACGTTGGAAATTCCATGCACGCCGTGGCGACAAATATTTCGTAAAACTTGGACAACTTGTAAACCGTTTCAACCGCCCCACTCATCACCTCGATGTCCGCAAAAAAACCTGGGGTATCGATGATCTTATGCAACTTTGCCTGTTGCTTGGGATGTAAAATGTCCCTGAAAGCACTTTTGCTTAGTTGTTGTTCATTATAAATGGTAGAAAAGTCATTATGAACAATGCTGACGAGTTTCTTATGCGTATTTGCCAGCACGTCATCCATGTCCAAAGTGAGTCTGAGCATTACATTATGGATCTGTGCGTATCGAAATTTTCAAGGTAATCGTTTACGCGTTTCAGGAAAAGCCCGCCTAATGAGCCATCCACAACGCGGTGATCGTAGGAATGAGATATAAACATCAGGCTGCGGATGCCCAGCAAGTCACCTTGTGGCGTTTCGATCACAGCAGGTTTCTTTTTAATTGCGCCAAAAGCCATAATAGCCACCTGCGGTTGAACGATTATGGGTGTTCCCATCAAGTTGGCAAATGCACCAATGTTGGAAACCGTGTAAGTCCCACCGGCCAGGTCGTCCGCCTTTAACTTATTTTCACGCGCCCTTTTGGCAAGATCATTTACTTTTCTGGCTAATCCCGGCAGGTCATACTGGTCTGCGCGATGAATAACCGGAACGATCAGGTTTCCGTCTGGCAGCGCCACAGCCATGCCAATGTTGATCTCTTTTTTCTTAATAATCTTATCGCCCTCAACAGAAATATTGATCATCGGATAATCCTTGATCGCTTTCACAACCGCTTCTATCAAAATCGGCGTGAATGTAATGCTGTCACCTGTTTTCTTTCGGTACTCAGCTTTTGTATGCTCACGCCATTGAACAACCGGCGTCAGATCAGTTTCAATAAATGAAGTGACGTGCGCCGAAATGTTCCTGGACTCGATCATACGCTGCGAAATCATCTTCCGCATCCGGTCCATTTCAATGATCTCATTGCTGCCATTCAGCGAAGCTGCAAGCGGCGTTGGCACTCCGATATTCTTTTTCCGATTATCCAAAAATGAAAAGATATCACTTTTGGTAACCCTGTTTTCCATGCCCGTTCCGTGAATGGTGGCAAGCTCGGTTTCAGTAATGTGCTCTTGGCGCGCAATGCTGAGCACGAGCGGGGAGTAGAAGGCGTTGTGGTCGGGATTACTATTGGCCAGTTCCAAAGCGGGCTCGGCCTTTTTGGTAAGCACTTCCTCATATTCTTTTTCGAGAACAGCGGCGGTTGCTTCCACTTCCGGTTCTGCACTAACCGGGGCATGAACGGGTTTATCCACGGGCTGCTGGTCACCTTCATCCACGTCATTTTCAACTTCAATCTTCGCAACGGGGCTTCCAATCGGAACAACATCATTTTCTTTGACAAGCCACTCCGTAAGCACGCCGGAAAAAGGGCAGGGCACTTCCGTATCCACTTTGTCCGTGGCAACCTCCAAAATGGAATCATCCACCGAAACCTTATCACCTGCTTTTGCAAGTAAATGTAGGACAGTGCATTCCATAATACTTTCGCCCATTGGAGGCATCACCATTTCAACTATTTTCATAACTGGTATCTATCATTCGCGGCAGCCAAGCATGCTGCCGAATGTATTAAATGTTTTTCTCAGCCTTTTACAGCAAGGTTTGTTTTCAAAATGGTTTTCCTCAACAAATTCAATGCATAGGAAGAAGTAAGCTCTATATTGATCTTGCGATTATTACGCAAGGTGAGTAACTGGGTAAATGTCTCGCCCGGTGTTGCGCAAGCGATCCAGACTGTTCCAACCGGTTTTTCAGCGGTGCCGCCGTCGGGTCCGGCAATGCCCGTGGTTGAAATTGCAAACGTCGTGTTCAGCACTTTCCGGGCACCTTCGGCCATTTCGCGCGCAGTCTGTTCGCTAACCGCCCCGAATGCTTCCAATGTTTGAGGAGAAACGCCCAAAACGTTCATCTTAACCTCATTGCTGTAACTCACAACCGAACCCTCAAAATATTGCGAAGCCCCAGGCACGTTCGTGATCTGGTTTGCAACAAAACCGCCCGTACAACTTTCCGCTGTGCCAACCGTGGCGTGGTGTTGCACAAGTAACGATCCGATGACCGTTTCCAGTTCATCATTATCATAACCGAAAACCCATTCCTCAATGTAGGGCATTAGCAGCGCCACTTGTTCCGCAAGCTCAGCATCCAGCTGGTTCTGATCGGTTCCGGTGCCGGTCAAGCGCAGCTTAACTTGCCCAAAATGAGGTAGGTAAGCTAATTTTATATGGGCGGGAAGGGCATCTTCCCAGGATGCGATCGTCTCGGCCAGGAATGATTCTCCTATGCCGATCGTCCGCACCGATTTATGTTGAATAATGTTTGAAACAAACTTTGCTTTCAGCCTTGGAAGGATCTCAAATTCCATCAGGCTTTTCATTTCGTAAGGCACGCCGGGCAGCGAAACGTAAACGACATTGTCTTTTTCAAACCACATTCCCGGGGCTGTTCCCCAAAGGTTTGGAATGTAGGTACAATTTTTTGGAAGTGCAGCCTGCTGAATGTTCAGCTCAGTCATAGCGCGCCCTCGTTTCGCAAAAAACGCGGTGATCAGTTCCAGTGCTTCCTGATTGATTTCAAGTTCAGTCCCAAAATATTCGCAAAATGTATGCTTTGTAATGTCATCGCGGGTGGGGCCGAGGCCTCCCGTCACAATAATTACATCCACCCGCTGGCTAGCCGCCGCGAATGCGTCCAGGATGTCCGCTTTGTTGTCTCCAACCGAAGTTTTCCTTACCGGACGGATGCCTATATCAGTGAGTTGAGAGCCAATCCATTGCGTGTTCGTATCCGTAATTTGTCCAAAAAGAATTTCATCACCGATCGTTAATATTTCAGCCCGGATAATGGGAAGCATAGTTTGAAATAGGTTGAATGAGACTGTTATTTCCCAAAAATAAGTAAAATTAATCGTTATTGAGTACGTTTAAAGCGTAGTCAGAATTTAACAAACACAATCATAATGAATCACAAAATCTTAGCAATATTATTATTTTCAATCATATCAGCCACTAATTCACAGGCGCAGTTCAACTTAGGAAAAGTGCTGGACAAGGTGAGCGGAAAATCGGACGGACTCGGCGAAAACGAAATCGTGTCAGGTTTGAAAGAGGCGCTAAATGTTGGGATAAGCAACGGTTCAGCAGAAGCTTCCAAAGTGGATGGTTTTTTCAAAAACGAGCTGATTAAAATCGCGGTCCCGCCGGAAGCGCAGAAAGTTGCTGAAACTTTGCGTAAAATGGGACTTGGCGACCAGGTTGATAAATTCACCTTATCCCTTAACCGCGCCGCTGAGGATGCTGCAAAAAAGTCAAAGCCGATTTTTGTAAAAGCAATCACTTCCATGACTGTGCCTGATGCACTGGGTATTTTAAAGGGGCAGGATGATGCAGCTACGCAGTATTTAAAGAAGACGACGAATGAGGATCTTTATAAAACGTTCTTCCCAGTTGTAGATTCCACGCTTAATCTGAATAAGGCAACCGATTATTACAAGGAGATCGTTGACACTTATAACAAGATCCCTTTGGTAAAGAAAGTGAATCCGGACTTGAAAGGTTATGCGACCCAAAAGACCATTGACGGGTTATATGTGCTGATTGCACAGGAGGAAAAGAAGATCCGCGAAGACCCGAAAGCACGTGTGACCGATCTTTTGAAAAAGGTGTTTAAACAGGCAACGAAGTAATTTTTAGAACCAGAATGTTCTTCAATTGGTTACTTTTGTCTAAATATTAACACCTCATATGAAAAAATCGGAAATACATTTTACCGTTGAACTCGACGACAAGAACATACCGGAAAAGATTTTTTGGAATGCGACCGACAACCCTAACGAAGGCATTAACGACACCCGCGCCATCGCCATCGCTGTCTGGGATCATTATCACCGCGGCACACTAAAAATCGATCTTTGGACAAAAGATATGGAAGTCTTCGAAATGAAACGCTTCTATATCGAACTCATGAGTGGAATAGCCGATACATTGCTGACTGCAACCAATGATACTGTGATGGCAGACGCCATTGAAGGTGTTTGCGAGACGCTCAGCAAGAAGTTGGATGAAGAAATGAAGGCTGCGAAGTAGGGCGGTCGAAGTGCTAGCACAACGCTCATCAGTTGTCATCCCGAGCGGAGCTGAGGGACGCCTGGTCCTTCTTCGGCAGACTCTTAGCAACCAAATCGTAAGAGTCTTTCACCCACTCAAACAACATCTCACTTGGAATGTTGCCAGTTACATAGACCGTGTTCCAGTGCTTCTTATTCATATGATATCCGGGCTTTACGTCCGGATATTTTTCTCTTAGCTCTTCTGCTTTTTCGGGATCACATTTGGCATTGAACTGATGAGACGCTGAGTCCATCGGGGTGAGCAGGAAAACTTTCCCTTTTACTTTAAAGACCAGTGTATCAGGCCCGAATGGTAATTCTTCGGTTACGCCTGGTAATGCCAGACAGTAATCTCTCAGCGATTCTAAATTCATCTTGTTAATGCTCTGACGATCATAATGATAACGCAAATCAGGAACATGACAATGGAGATTTTGTTGATTCCATGCATCATGCGCAGGTTAAAGGAATCGGGGGCATTGGGATCCCTTTTTTTAAAGACGCGAAAGAAGTAACCAAACACGTCGCCCAACTGAAAGTATCTTTTCATAAAATTTTACTGATTTCTGTCTTTACCTACCCACTAAACCAATATTTCCCGTTCGTCCGGCTCGATCCAGCGGCCGTCTTCGCGGATTAACCCGATTAATTCCTCCACAGCCTTGGCTGCCGTAACCGATCTTTTGATCACTTCCTGACCCCGATACAACGCAATTTTATCCTTACCCATGCCTACATATCCATAATCCGCGTCCGCCATTTCACCAGGTCCATTCACAATGCAGCCCATAATGCCTATTTTCACACCTTTCAAATGTTCGGTGTATTTGCGGATCATTGCGGTTGTTTCCTGCAAATCGAAAAGCGTTCTGCCACAGGATGGACAGGAAATGTATTCGGTTTTTGACATTCTGGTTCGTGCTGCCTGCAAAATCCCGAATGCAATGCTATTGAATGCGGCTGCGGATTTTAATTTTTCAACGTGAACTTCATTTGCGGGAAACGTAGGTTGCAACAATACGCCATCTCCAAAGCCATCGACAAGCAGGCCGCCCACATCAGTAGCGGAATATAATGTAAGCTCGTCGCCCAGGTCCGTCGCATAATCGCGCTGAACAACCACAGGAACTTTGATGCCTTTTTCGACCAGCTTATAAAAAAACCGGCGAAGTTCGGGCATTGCGTGCGTGTTGTCTGTGTGGAGCAGGAGAACAACATTAGTCGATAGTCTGACGCTTTCCAGGAGCGAATCGTCGAACGTGTGAATGGTTCCTTTGATAAAATTCAGTTGCGGAGAAACGCTTGTTTTATCAATTTCAAGCCACTCTCCTGCTTCGAAAAGAGGGAACTTATTAACAGCATTTTCGTGCGTTAACCACTTTTCAAAATCCAAAATCTCGCGCAAGCCGTTCGGAAGCATGAACGGCACCGGATTTTTTCCGGAGTATATAAAATCAGCTCCCTGATCATTCATTGCCCATTTGTCGGGCACGGGCAAAAAGAAATGCCCGATGCTTTTCAGGTCATTCAGCTGGGTGACCGCAATATTTGAATAATCCGCAATCACTCGCGGCACATTTAAATGACCCATGTTATAAACTTCCCGCGTGTCCCTCCGTGTGTATTGAAATGGATTGATCGGGCAGGATTCAACGGGCTCAATGAAATCATGTGGTGTGCGATTGGCGTAGCGCTGAATTAATGCGCGTGCCACAGGCGCCTCTTTCTCAGGGGCCTCTGTAAGTGAAACCCTGACAGTATCGCCCAAACCATCTTCAAGCAATGTGCCGATGCCGACAGCCGACTTGATGCGGCCATCTTCCGCTTCTCCGGCTTCCGTAACGCCTAAATGCAGCGGGTAAGGTTTCAATCCTTCATCATCCAAACGCTGCACAAGCAAGCGGTAAGCCTCCACCATCACTTGCGTGTTGCTGGATTTCATAGAAAGCGCAATGTTGAAATAATTGAACTCCTCACAGATCCGCAAAAATTCCAGCGCAGATTCCACCATGCCAAGCGGTGTGTCGCCATAACGACTTAAAATTCGGTCGGACAGAGAGCCGTGGTTTGTGCCAATGCGCATCGCTGTGCCGTATTCCTTGCATATGCGCACCAGCGGGATGAATTTCTCGCGAATTCTTTCCAATTCTGCGGCATAGGAAGCATCCGTATAGTCGATGACCTCAAAACGTTTGCGGTCCGCGTAGTTTCCGGGGTTAATCCTGACTTTTTCCACAATCCTGGCCGCGAGTTCAGCCGCATTGGGCGTAAAATGTATATCGGCAATCAGCGGAACATTGATTCCTGACTTGCGCAGGCCGTTCCGGATATTTTCAAGATTCTGCGCTTCCTTCACACTGGGCGCTGTAATGCGCACGTATTCGCAACCGGAATCCACCATTCTGATTACTTCATCAATAGAGCCTTGCGTATCCATGGTATCCACCGTTGTCATAGACTGGACGCGGATGGGATAATCGGAGCCCATGGGCAGGTCGCCGATATTGATTGTGATGGTTTTTCGCCTGCTATATGCTGTCAGTGAGGGACAGTAAAGATTTGTGGTTTTTTCAGAAGCTGTAACTACTGCCATGGAGTTGATATTATTATTGGCAAAGGTCTTAAAACAAAAACACAATCGGAATTACAATCGTGCATTTTAATGCCTCAGTTTTCGATCCGCGTTCCTGAATCCACAGTGATGATGTAACTTTTTCCGCCTTCTTTTTCAATGGCTTCGGCTACTTCTTCGGCTTTCGTGGGGGCATACACAAACATGCAACCGCCGCCGCCTGAACCGTTAATTTTTCCGCCCAACGCACCAGCTGATAAGGCAGCATTCATCATGCGTTCAATTTTAGGCGTTGACGTTCTTTTATGGTCGCGGAGGTTTTTGTAATGTTTATAAAGCAGTCCGCCGAAATGTTTGTCAAAAACCTCGTCAACAGGACTGTTGACACTTTGGGTTAATAAAACTTTACCCTCAATGAGAATGTCGCGATCTTCCAGATTGGCTTTCAGCAGGCTCAGCTCATCATCGGTAAGCTGCGCTTTGTATTCAATTGCTTTGTCAAAAGGCGTTGTAAAAATGGAAAAATCTGGATCATAACCGGTGACTTTTCTGATCACATCTTCCATTCCATAACGGCATCTTGCGAGGATTCCTAATGTGTCCTTGGCCTCCAAAGAATCTCCTAAAACGAATGTGCCCAACGTCGGAGTCAGCGCCTCAACATGTATAATGGGTGTTGATTCCAGGTAAATCACATTACCGATCGCCGTGGAATAATGGTCCATCATGCCGCCGGGTTCACCAAATTCAAGCACTTCGGCTGCATTGGCAATTTCTCCCAGTTCTTTTTGAGAAAATCCAACCGGATTATCGCTCATTTTATCCAGGAAATGTGCCCAGGAAACTATCAGTGCAGACGAGCTGGAGGTTCCCGAATTAATCGGAATGTTGCCCTGGATGACACATTCAAAGCCCTTGGAGAATGTTAAACCTTTTCGTTTTAAAATATTAATGGTGCTGCGGAAATAATCCCGCTGCACCACATATGGAAATGTATCGTTAAGGGAAAATTCCTCTTTAAGCCCCAGATCGGGCAAATGCAGGATGATCTTATGATCATCCCGGTAATGTCCGTCAATGCTGATCCTGCGCGAAATGGCTGCTGCAATAACGGGTAATCCAAGATAATCCTGATGTTCACCAAATAAACATATACGGCCCGGGGTCGAAATCCTCATGAACTACCAGCTTTTCTTTTTATGGCCAATCAGACCGAAAAATAGGATAAATAAATACAATGGGACCATGATCCAGTATGCCTGTTGCGTGCTGCCGATGGAATCTGCGATGCCGCCGTAAACCAATGGCAACACAGCGCCTCCTGAAATACCCATTACCAATAACGCAGACGCGATTTTGGTGAACTTACCCAGACCGCTTAACGCCAAAGGCCATAATGCCGGCCAGATAACCGCATTGGCAAAACCAAGAACGGCAATGCACATGACGGATGTAAACCCGGTTGTCAAGATGGCAATGACGGTAACCACAAGTCCCAGCACCGCTGAAAAGATCATATAAGCCTGCTGAGAAACAAATTTTGGGATCAACACAATTCCGAGCACGTAACCGAACATCATTCCGCCCAATGTGTAAGCACCAAACACCCTCGCTTCTTCCTCGGGAATGCCCAGTGAAACGCCATAACTAATGATCGTATCCGCTGCAATCACTTCAACACCCACATAGCAAAATAATGCTGCAACACCTAAAACAAGGTTTGGATATTGAAAAACAGAAGTTTTTTGAACTGTAAGCGTGTTGACTGCTGACGTTTCTTCCTCTTCTTCACTCACTTCAACCAATCCTTTTGAAAGGCGAATTACAATCGCAAGCACAACCAAAATTCCTGTAAGAATAAGATATGGAACAACCACTTTATCAAGCTCTTCCTTAGGGTCGGAGGCTGTGGCGCCTGCCAGAAGCAATTTACCAATAACGATCTGGCTGATGATCCCTGCACCTTTGTTAGCAATTCCCATGACGCTGATGCGTTGCGCAGCACTTTCGCGCGGCCCAAGCAATGTTGCGTAAGGATTGGAGGCCGTTTGCAAAACGGTTAAGCCAATGCCGATGGTGAACAATCCCACCAAAAACACGGGATAGGAAGCCATTTCAGCGGCTGGGATAAATATTAATGTTCCGGCTGCCATTACCAGCAAAGCCAGCGACATTCCGTTTTTAAATCCTGTCTTTTTCACAACATAAGAACAGGGGATCGCCATGATCGTGTAGGAAATGAAAAAGGCGAATGTTACCAGATATGAACTGGTGTTGTCAAGGGAAAATGCTTTTTTGAAAAAGGTAATTAGCGTTCCGTTTACCCAAGTGATGAACCCCATCACGAAAAATAATACGCCGATAATAAACAGAGGGCCCAGGTAACTGTTCTTTTTGCTCATCTAGGTTAAATTGGTCAGGGTTATATAGGTTAAATATGAAAAATTCAGGTTAATACTCGTCATTAAGGCCGAAAATGCGCTTGTTGGTCTTCCATTTTCCTCTGGTGAAGTCCGGAATTTCAACTGGTGCACTTCCTTTTGCAATAGAAAGCTCGGACAACGGGCTGATCGCACTCCAGGTCGCGGCGTCATACACGTCGATCGGCGGTGCAGTTTTTCTTTTAATGGATTCAATAAAGCCCCTTAATACAAAATAATCGATGCCGCCGTGTCCTGCGCTTTCTGCGTCTTTCGCATATTTTGCCCATAATGGATGGTCATTTTTATCGAGATAAGCTTTATCGGGTTCTGCTGTATGTTCTTTGGGAGAAACGCCTTCTATATATATGCTGTGTCCGTCGTTCATCCAGATCCCGTTAGTTCCCTGCGCACGGAAAGCAAGCGAGTAGGGGCGTGGCGAGTTCGTGTCATGAACGAGCACGATGTTTTCGCCATTTTGACATTGGATAACAGTCGTCACAATGTCGCCTAGTTTGAAATTTACCTTTGCATTCGGGTGATCCTTGCCGCCGTGATCAACAATGTATTTATGTAATCCCCTAGATTTTGTGGCAGTTGAGGTCAAATAAGAGAAGCTGTTGCCGCGGTTAATGTCGAGCCAATGCGCAACGGGGCCGAGGCCGTGCGTCGGATAAATGTCGCCATTGCGGTCCACGGAATGCTGGGTGCGCCATTTGGCTTCTGAAAATCCTTTTTCACCAAATTCTACACCAACTCCACCATTGCTTTTGCCATCATTGAGCTTAACGGAACGTAAATCGTGCTGGTAACCGCAATGTGCATAGGTCATTTCACCGAACATTCCTTCACGCACCATCTTTAATATGGCCATGACATCCCGGCGGTAACAAACGTTTTCGAGAATCATGCAATGCGAGCCGGTTTTTTCAAAAGTATCCACCAGATCCCAAGATTCCTGCAAAGTAACCGTTGCCGAAACTTCCACAGCAGCATATTTTCCGGCTTTCATAGCCGCTATCGTCATGGGCACGTGCCAGTGCCAGGGCGTTGCGATTAAAATTCCGTCGAGGTCGTCACGCTTCACGAGATTCAGGAAATCCTCGTCTCCCTTGCCATAAACGGCGGGTGCTTTCCTTCCTGATTTTTTAATTTGTTCAAGGGAGAAATTAACGGCGGCGGGATCAATGTCACAGATCGCGTTTACCTCTACATCCGGGCGGAAGAGTGCCTGTTCAAGATGGTTGCGACCGCGAAGGCCTACACCGACGAAGCCAAGGCGTACTTTATCAGCCACTTTTGCTTCATTGGAGTACAATGTCGGCAATATCCCGATGGCGGGTCCGGCCATTGTGGCTTTTTGAATAAAATCGCGTCTATTCATGAAGTTGTCCAATTTAAGGTTCAGGATGCAGTAATCAGCTTATGGCGCAATGGTTTCCAAGATCGCAATTTACATTCAATAACCGTATTTTTTAATTTTTTTTATTAATCCCTTTTTAAATGAGATTCCTGTAAGTGGTGATGAAAGTTGTAAAAAATGAACAAATTGGAAATGTAAAGCGTTAAGCCAAAACAAGTAACTCCAGAAAGAGCATTTCGTCCAGGCTCGAAGGCTTTAAATGTGTTGGGCACATACTTTGTAACGACATTTAAAGCGAATTTAATTTTAAGTGAATCACAATATGGCGCAAAAGGTGGCGGTGTTTCGAAAGGAACATTTCAATGCGGCTCATCGACTCAACAACCCGGAATGGTCGGCTGAAAAAAATGAGAACGTGTTTGGCAAATGCAATAACCCTAATTTCCACGGGCACAATTATGAACTGATCGTGCAAGTGACGGGGGAAGTTGATCCTCAAACAGGTTATGTGTTGGATATGAAGGTTTTAAGTTCCGTCTTAAAGGAATTTATACTCGATCGTTTCGACCATAAAAACCTTAATCTGGACGTCGAAGAATTCAAGTCCCTTAACCCCTCCGCGGAAAACATCGCGATCGTTATATATTCAATATTAAGATCAAAAATTGATTCAGGCCTTGACCTGAAAGTCAGATTATATGAAACAGAACGGAACTTCGTCGAATATCCAGTCGACTGACATGGTTGAGGTTGAGGAAATTGGGAACGATCATGTATATTCTTCGATCGAGACACCCATGCGCAAAGATGCTTTTGCGATGGAGGATGATCTTAAAATGGAGCTGATTGAAAAGCATTTCCGTCACATTATGGAAATCATGGGTCTCGACCTGACTGATGACAGCTTGAAAGGCACGCCAAAACGTGTTGCCAAAATGTTCATCACGGAGGTTTTCAGCGGCCTTGATCCAAAAAATAAACCAGCGGTCACGCTTTTTGAAAATAAATACAAATACGACCAGATGCTGGTCGAAAAAGATATTTCTGTTTTCTCCAACTGTGAGCACCACTTCGTGCCTATTTACGGAAAAGCCCACGTTGCCTACATTTCCAGCGGCAAAGTGATCGGCCTATCCAAGCTGAACCGGATTGTTGAATATTTCGCTAAACGTCCGCAGGTTCAGGAAAGATTAACCGTACAGATTGCTAATGAGTTGAAATTAGCATTGGAAACGGAGGATGTCGCTGTTGTAATTGACGCGCAGCACATGTGCGTGCAGTCACGGGGCATCCGTGATTCGGGAAGTTCTACCGTGACAGCGTTTTACGGCGGGAAGTTTCAGGAGGAGGTTACCAAGAAAGAGTTTTTGAGTTATTTGGGGATGTGACCGGTATGGTAACACCCCCAAAAACAACAGTTAAACCGTAGGCCCAACGCGCTCTAACAGCGCTTTCGTAGCCTTAATTCCTTCAAACTCAGAAAGCTTACTTCCTTCATACTCAATCCCCGCTATGCCTTTGAAGCCTGCGTCTTTTACGATTTTCAGGATTTTTGTATAGTCCGTTTCAACACAGTTTCCTTTTTCGTCGAAATCGTAGGTTTTTGCACTTACACCTTTTGCATAAGGCATCAGTTCTTTCGTTCCCTGATATCTGTCGTACGATTCTGCGCAGCCTCCGTCTTTTCTGGTGATGCAGAAGTTTCCGAAGTCAGGTAATGTTCCCACATTTTTGAGATTCACCTGCTTCATGACGCCTGACAACCATTGTCCGTTGGATGACGATCCGCCGTGATTTTCAACGATTACATTGATGCCCGTTTTGGCAGCGAATTCGCCCAGCTTACCAAGTCCTTCAACGGCAGATTTTGCAATTTCTTCGAAGCTTCCTTTTCCGAATGCATTCACACGGATGGTTTTGCAACCCAGATATTTTGCAGCTTCAACCCATCTGTAATGGTTTTCAACGGCCTTGTTACGAACAGCTGCGTCCAATTCTCCCAAACCACCTTCGCCGTCGATCATGATGAGGTGAGCGGTAACGCCGTTGTCCTTTTGTCTTTTTATCAAATCATTCAGATAGGTCTTGTCTTCTGCTTTGTCTTTGAAGAACTGGTTTACATACTCAACGATCGAAATGCCGAACTCTTTTTTCGCCAGTGCAGGGAAGTCAAGGTTGGTCAGTTCTTTTTTGAAAAGCGCTTTGTGTAAAGACCATTCAGCCAGGGAAATATCAAACCATAGTTTTTTAGCAGGGTCTGCCATTAGCAGGTCGGAAAAAGCGGTTGCTGCGAAGGCAGTAGCACCGGCTTTTTTAAGAAAATCACGACGGGAAACGTACATTTTGGTTAGAATTTAGATTTATGTTTATTAAGGAATGTGAATTCTTGCTTCATTATACAACTTCTCGTTCTTCACGAGACTCGCAGCGTCCCAGTCAATGTCCTTGATAAACGCGTGCTGGCGAACGGGACAATCCGCCACCCGGCAAAAGTAACAGCATTGATAAAGGCATGGGTCAGCATGAACGAAAATTTCCGTTTCTCCCGTATGGCTGTCTTTTAGTATATTTTCAAAATTATGAATTGTTTCATGCACTTTTTGCAGCTCCCAATAATAAGGCAGTGTCAAATGGCAATCGATGTGTAGATCTGAGCCATATTGCTGCACGCGCAGGTTGTGCACGTCGATCCATTCTGTTTTTTTATTCGACTTCAATGTCTGCACCACTTTTTCCAGCAATGCGTCGTCAACGGCGTCCATCAGGCCTGCAACAGATTTACTAACGAGCAGAAAACCATTGTAAGCCAGGAAAACACCAAAAAGCAATGATGCAACGCTGTCAATCCAGACATAACCAGTGAGCAATATAAGCCCAACGCTGAATATCAGGACCAAACTGCTAATGCTGTCCGTCATCAAATGCCTGCCGTCAGCGACTAGTGCAAGAGAATTAACCCTTTTACCTTCAACCAAAAGCTTATAACCAATGGCCGTGTTGACGAGAATCGTAAAAAGTATAAAGCCCGAACCCTCCAAAAGGTTCTGAATAGGAGCGGGGTCCATAATCCGGTTTATCGCCTCAATGATGATAAAAAGCGAAGCAATCATGATCAACGCACCCTCAAAGCCGGCCGAGAAAAACTCAATTTTCCCGTGACCATACGGGTGGTTTCTGTCCTTGGGCTGCGCGGAAAGATAAATGCTGTAAAACGCAAAACCGCTCGCTATGACGTTGATAATCGATTCCAGCGCATCGCTCAGAATCGCGTTCGAAGAAGTGAGATAATAAGCGAAGAATTTCAAACCCGTCAGCAGAATGCTGGCTATAAAAGACAGCAGTATGAGACGTTGTTTAAGCTTATTTTGGTTTATTTGCATTTGTGATTTGAAATTCAGAGGCCAAAAATACTAAGAAAATGCGGGTTATAACCACAGAAAATAATTGGAAAACACTTTCAACTGAAACTGTCTACGAAAATGCATGGCTCGAACTGAGCCATCGCGATGTGATCAACCCGTCTGGAAATAAGGGCATTTATGGGCTTGTAAAATTTAAAAATCAGGCCATTGGCGTAATTCCATTGGATGCGGAAGGGAACATTTATCTGGTAGGCCAGTATCGCTATGCAATCGATGAATATTCCTGGGAAATTCCGGAAGGCGGCGGAGCGCTGGAGGCGGATCCGCTGGACGCTGCCAAACGTGAATTGAAGGAGGAAACGGGTTTGGTTGCTGAAAAATGGACTAAACTCGGTCGAATTCACACTTCAAATTCGGCTACAAATGAAGAAGGTTTTCTTTTCATCGCAGAAGAACTGACGCAAAAGGACGCTGAACCGGAGGATACGGAAGATCTGCAGGTGCGGAAGGTGTCTTTGCGGGAAGCGGTTGATATGTGCATGCGTTCCGAAATTACCGATTCGCTTTCTGTATGCGCCATTTTAATGACCGCCAGACTGAAGGGAATCTGATATGCTGGAATCGCTTGTTTATGGCACGCTTACCGGAATCGCATTATGTCTCACTTTCGGGACGGTATTTTTTTCATTGGTCCAAAACAGTGTAGACAATGGTTACAGGACCGGCGTGAAAATAGCGTTTGGCGTGTTTGTTTGCGACATTATCTTTGTTTTCTTCGCCATTTACGGAACTGCATTATTGCCTGATATCCCGGATTTTAAGAAATGGATGGCGGGCGCCGGAGTGTTTTTTCTGGTCGCACTGGGGCTAACGAATGTTATTCAAGGACAGCCGCAGATTGCATATCCCAAAACGAGCCTCGGAAACCTGTTTTATTACTTCACAATGGGTTTTCTGCTCAATGGGCTTAATCCGGTGAATTTCATCAGCTGGGTGACGATTGCTTCGTACATCCGCACGAATCTGCATTACAATTATCACCAGGTGCTGATGTTCTTTGGAGCGAGTGTGGTAGCGGTGTTTCTGGTAGAATGCGGCATTGCCGTGTTTGCGCACAGATTGAAGCGTGTCTTTACGCCAAGAGTGGTCACGATTTTCAACAAAGTGACAGGCGTCGTTTTCATCCTGATCGCCTGCCAGATTGCTTATGTCAATTTTATCCGCTAGTGAGACGGCTCTTCTTTCACATAGCCGTTCTTATCCAAAAATCCCTTCCAGTCGTCCATTAGAAAATTCTTGAAAACGCGTGGGAATTTGTGCTGACCGCCCATTTTGCCTTTCGAATTCATCCAGTCATAAAAAGCTTTGTTAGGCAAAACTGTTACAAAAACTTCTTTCAGAGCATGCCGCCTTTCAACGGCGTAATCATCATTCAGTTCTGCTAATTTGGCATCCAGCTTGGTTTTGAGCTCTTGTGCATTTACGTCCGTTTCTTCCACGCCCACATACCAGTGATGCGCGAACATTGAGCCATATTCAATGCCGCAAACGGTGAATTCTTTCACTGTTAACCCCATTTCATCCGAAACCAGGTCAACGGCCTTGTTCATGTTATCAACAGAAAGGTGTTCACCGCAGAGGCTCAAATAATGCTTTGTGCGGCCTGTAATAACAATTTCTCCTTTGGCTTTATCGACAAATTTCACCGTGTCACCAATGAGATAACGCCACGATCCCGCGCAGGTCGAGAGGAGCAATGCATATTCCTTTCCTTCTTCCACCTGGTCGACCATTAATGTCTCAGGATCAGGCAATAATGTGCCTTCGGAGTCGAAGTTTTTTTCGTTAAAGGGGATAAATTCGAAGAAAATGCCATTGTCGCACACCAATTCCATGCCTTGTGCGCCGGGGCGTGTCTGGTAGGCGATAAATCCTTCGGAAGCCAGATAGGTGTTAATGTAAATCAGCGGGCGCGCGAGCAGTTTTTCAAAACCTTTTCTATAAGGCTCAAATGAAACGCCTCCGTGTGCGAAGACTTGCAAATTGGGCCAGATATCGTGAATCGTCTTGACCTTGTAATGTGCAATGATCTTTTCCATCAAAAGCTGGATCCACGCAGGAACGCCTACTATGAAACCAATGTCCCATTCGTGCGCCTGCTTGGTGATCTCTTCCAGTTTCAGACCCCAGTCTTTTTGCGCCGCAATCTTTTCGCCGGGTTTATAATAAGGTCTGAACCAGTAGGGGATCTGCCTGGCAGTAATTCCGCTCAAATCGCCTTCGAAATGCTTGTCCTGATTATTCAGATTTGTACTGCCGCCGAGCATGAGGAAGCCTTTTTCGTACAAATCATTGGGAAGGTCTTTATAATGCCCAAGCGAAAGGATTTGGCGGATGCTCGTTTTCTGGATCGCGCGAGACATTGCTTTGGTGACCGGAATGTGCTTGGTAGCAGCCTCGGAAGTGCCCGAGCTTAATGCATAATATTTAATCTGACCAGGCCAGCAAATGTCTTTTTCTCCTTCCAGTGAACGATGCCACCATTCGTTGAATATCTTGTTGTAGTCGTAAACAGGAACCGTTTTCTTGTATAACTCGTAGTAGGCGCCCTTCTCACTGAACAAGATCGAGGAAAGCAACTCGTCGAAATTGTACTTTTCACCAAACTCCGTATAGCGTGCTTTGGCAAGTAATTTCGCCAAAGTTTTTTTTTGCTGAATATGGAGACTTGCCTTTCTGCGGTTAGCAACAATGTTGCTGATATGAATTCCTTTTTTTAATAAACTACCTACTAATGCCATAGCTGAATTTTAAAATTATAAATCCCAGGTCGAAAGCTGCTTTACTGCCTCATACGCTGTCAGATCATATTGACACGGGACAACAGAAATATAATTGTTATCCAACGCCCAGACATCGGTATCTTCTTTTTCGGTATCAAAATTGACGAATTCTCCCGCCATCCACAGGTAGCCTCTTCCATTCGGATCCACGCGATAGTCGAATTTTTCCTGCCATTTCGCGTGTGCCTGCCGACAAACCTTTACGCCTTTTAAAGGCAGATCCGTCTTCCCAGGAATGTTAACGTTTAATGCAATGCCATTTGGTATGCCGTTTTTAAGCGCTTCTTCGGTAATGGATTTGATAAAAGGAATGGCGTGATCGAAATCCGCATCCTCACGGTAGTCTGTCAACGAAAACCCGATCGCTGGAATGCCTTCAATGGCTGCTTCGATCGCGGCCGACATGGTTCCCGAATACAGCACGCTAATGGAACTGTTACTTCCGTGGTTAATCCCGCTCACGACCAAATCCGGCTTGCGATCCTGTAAAACGTAATTTTTTGCCAGTTTCACGCAGTCAGCAGGCGTTCCCGAACATTCGTATTCTACAACTCCTTCAAAAATATGTGTGGAATAAAGTCTTAACGGTTCGCCAATGGTGATAGCGTGTCCCATCCCCGATTGCGGGCTGTTCGGCGCGACTACGATCACTTCTCCAATGGTTTGCATCACTTCTACCAGTGTTCGGATTCCTTTGGATGTTATTCCGTCGTCATTAGTAACTAAAATAAGGGGTTTCATATAATTCTACTTATCGGCGAGTCTTTTTAGAGGGGTTATTGCCCTGACCAGCTGATGAAGTTATGTGGTTTTTAGGTTGAAAAAAGATTTATTTGCACCAGTAAAACGCCAAAATTAAGCATTATGCCATCATTCTCAATAAAGCATGCAACAGTTGCGGACATCCCGGAGATCATCGCAATCCAGGAAAAGACTTGGGAACCCACTTATGGTGACATACTTACCAAAGAGCAGATCGACTTTATGTTTGAAAAAATATATTCTCACGAATCTCTTTTACGTCAATTTACCGTTGAGCAGCATTACTTCCTGATTTTGTTGAACGACCATAAGCCGGAAGGCTTTGCATCCGTCTCCGGGGAAGGGCCGGAAAAGTTTAAGTTACATAAAATATATGTACTTCCTTCAACGCAGGGCACAGGCGCAGGGAAATATCTGCTGGCCGAAACTGAAAAATATGCAGAATCGGTCGGGGGAAAAACGCTGGTTTTGAATGTCAACCGATATAACAAAGCCAGGGGTTTTTATGAAAAAATGGGCTTCGCCGTAACCGGCGAAGAGGACATCCCGATAGGCCCATTCTGGATGAACGACTACATCCTGGAAAAGCAACTGAACTGACTATTGAGCCGGTTCAGTTCTTTCCGCCAGTTTCATTTTCTTAATGTTCTTTTTCTGACTTTTCAAGCCTTGAAGCGGATGATAATGGTTGCTGTTGCTCACATAATAGCCCGTTCCGTCATAAGTGCGCTTGTCCGGGTGCGCCTTACATTCCGGTGAGCAGGCGCCCTCCATTTCTTGACCGCATTTGTGGCAAACCGGCACGTGCGTATTGCATTCCGCGTTGGCGCAGTTGATCATACGGTCGCAGGGTTCATCGCAGATGTAGCAGCGGGAGATGACAGTCGGATTAACTTTATTGACTTCCACGGCAATGCGGTTGTCGAAAACATAACATTTACCATCAAAATTTTCACCGCCCTCTTCCAGCCCATAGCGGATAATGCCGCCGTGTAATTGGTAAACATCCTGAAAACCCTGTTCCAGCAAATATGCGCTTGCTTTTTCGCACTTAATGCCGCCTGTGCAATAGGTCACAATTTTTTTATCTTTCAAATGTTCGATCTCGTGTATATGATCGGGCAGCTCGCGCAGGTTATGCATATCAAAAGTAATTGCGCCTTTGAATTTGCCCAGCTCATGCTCATAATCAGACCGCATGTCTACTAAAACAACATTAGGATCATTGATAATCTGCTTAAATTCAGCGGGTTCCAAATGCTTTCCAGTGCGAACCAGAGGGTCAACACCCAGATCGGAATTAACAATTTCATCTTTAACCCGCACGTGCAGCTTTTGAAAAGCAATTTTATCATGCTCTTCCACTTTAAACTGCACATCCTGAAACCGGCTGTCGGAACGCACATAATTCATATATGCTTCGCAATCTTCCGGCGTGCCCGAAACCGTCCCATTCAAACCTTCCGGTGCTATGATAATCCTGCCCAAAAGATTGTGCTGCACGCAGAACAAATGATGCTCATCGCGATACGTTTCCGTGTCTTCGATGGGCGCATAGAAATAATATAAAATTACCTTGAAAGGCTTCATTATTGCATTATTTGATGTATTCCAAAGAGAAAAGAAATTCTTCCACGCAGTTCCTTCCTCCAAATCAGGTGCAAATATACGAAGAAACGTACTTTAACGAAAATCCGGGAATTGGACTTTTGTGGGCAGCAAACTATTGAAATGATTTCTATATTTTTACCGCACTCAGCACATTCCTAACCATCACTTTCTCACATTATGCACATCGCGATCATTGGTAACATCGGCGCCGGTAAAACCACATTAACCCAAATGCTGGGTGAATATTTCAAATGGGACGTGATGTACGAAGCCGTGGAAGGGAATCCATATCTGGCTGATTTTTACCAGGATATGGATCGCTGGGCATTTAATTTGCAAATTTATTTTCTTAATAACCGCTTTGCGCAGGTTCAGAAAATCCGTGAGACCACTTACTCTACCATTATTCAGGACAGGACCATTTATGAGGATGCTTTTATTTTCGCCAGAAATCTCCACGAGTCGGGCGTGATGACAGAGCGGGATTACCAGACTTATCTGCTGCTTTTCGAATCCATTATCAGGACAGTGTCGCAACCGGACCTGCTCATTTATTTAAAAGCAGACATTCCCAAACTTGTTTCACAGATCAAAAAAAGGGGCAGGGACTTCGAGGCTGACATTTCAACTGACTATCTGGTTGCCCTCAACCACTATTATGAAGATTTTGTAAAGCACTACGATCACGGCAAGATCATTGAGATCGACGTGAATCAGATGGATTTCGCTTCCAATCCCACGGACTTCGACTTTATCGTAAGCCAATTAAATAAAGAGTTGTTTTATATCTGATTATGAAGTGATTATCTCCATACCATTAAAGCACACATGCCAATGCTTTATTGAGGATTACATTGCTTTTCGGACTGAATGTGTAAATTTTTCGCTCCTCTGGAAGGATGATCTCTATTTTCACAGTGCCTTTCATCTTATTCAGTTCCTGAGGCGTGACCGGAGAGGAAAGCATAAAAGATTTGTTCCAGAAATTGCGGTCGGATGTGGTTGTGAACAGTGAGAAAGTCTCGTCTTTGGTCGTGAACCTTATTTCCGTGAACATTTGCACGTGGAAGATCAGGTCTACTGCTTCGTTGTGATAAGTGAAGATTTTTTCCTCTCCGATTCTTGAAAGGGACAAAAATTCCTTCTTGCCAACAAGCTGAACGATCTGGTAATATTCCTTCTTATTGGTGGATCGGCTTACTTTTTCCAGACATTGTGCATGGCTGACCATCTGGCAAGCAGAAACCAGCCCAATAACTCCAAGGAGAGCAATTGCTTTCATGTAATGGTAGTCCTTCAAACTTTGCGAAAATCAGGGGCCGTTCAATCAAAAGTAAATATAGGCTAATTTTTTAAAAGGAATATCACAAAAAAACCTGCGCTGGATTGCAGCGCAGGTTGTGACCAGAAGGAGAGTCGAACTCCCATACCCGAAGGCACTACCCCCTCAAAGTAGCGTGTCTACCAATTTCACCACCTGGCCGAGGATTCTGCAAAAGTACAATTTAAATCATACGGCGCAAGGCCGGGCAAATGTTTTATATCATCATTTTTTCGTTTAAAACGCCTTATTTGCCGTCAGATTACTACTTTTGAAAAGAATTACTAATTATCCTGTTACTTAAAAATGAAAAAAGTTGATGTCAACGTCATCTACTACGGGAAGCCGTATCAAACGATCATTTCGATTTTATCGCTGCTCAAAGTCAGTGGACAATACATCAATTCGGTCTACATTACCGTAGAAAACAAGCAACCTTTTGGCCATTACGGGGACGTTTATAAAGTGATCAAGGCCATTGAGCCGGTTATTCCGATCCATCTTTATTATCCTAAATCGTTTTACAATCTCGAAATCCTCGACTACGACCGCGTTAAGCATGATGCGGATTATCGGTGGACCGTTCCCTACCAGTATGCGCTCGAACATGCGCAGATGAAGTGGCTTTTTATCATGCATAATGATATGGTGTTTCATAAGGATATGATCGGGGATATGCTTCCTTTGTTCGAGGATGCAAATATGGCCGGCACCGGATCCATCGGGCAATGCTGGTCTTGTCCTGCTGCCAAGGCGCAGTTATGCGGCGGACATGTGTTTATGAAATATATTCCAAGTGCAGAAGAGGCCATCGCCGTGCACGAACAGTACGAGACGCCCAGACAGAAACGCGATCTCGAAATCCTGCATTCGGGCCGGATCCACCCGCTTCCTGAGTGTCGTTTAAATGAATATGCGTGCATGATCAATGTTGAAACTTATCGTAAAACAACATTGCCGCTGGGTGACAATGGATGCTTCGGCGGGAATTGGGAATTCACGGCGGATCTGGGCACAGGCTGGTTTCATCAAATGGTCAATCAGGGACATAAGTTTACGCATTTGTCGTTGGAAGAGTATGCCAAGCATTCCTCATTTAATCCGATCGGGCAGGGGATTATGGCTTATTCCAATCAGGATAATTATGTGCTGAGCGAGAAAAACGCGTTACAATATCTTGTCGGGAATTACGGCACGGACGCTTCACTGGATTCAAAAACAGCATTGAAAGCCGGGTTGATTGAGCAGAAATTCCGGTTTCGGGATTTCCGCCGTAAAATCATCCCGACTGCCAAGAATATCGTAAAGTCGATCATTCGGCGTTAAAATTTGTTGACGGGCCAGCTGGCGGATTTGTTCTATTTTCAGGAAAAGGTGACGCATATTTTTGAGGTATAATTTTCAAAAATTGCGACATGAACCAGCATACAAACCTTCAACCTAAAAATACGATGAATGAATTTTATTTCGCCAGCCTCGTCCTATCCGCCCTGCTTACCGGACTTTCGGCAGGATTGTTCTATTCTTATTCATGCTCGGTGAATCCGGGTCTGGGGAAGCTTGCTGACGCGGAATATCTCCGGGCAATGCAGGGGATCAACAAAGCCATTCTGAACCCGACCTTTTTTGCGTCATTTATGGGTTCGATTGTAATGCTCACGCTTGCGGGCTGGCTTAGTTATTCGGGACAGCATGTATTTCAATTTAAAATGCTGCTTACCGCGACCGTGATTTATGTTGTCGGCGTATTCGGACTAACGGTTATGGGCAACGTGCCGCTGAATGATGCACTGGCAAGCTTCGATGTTAGCAGCGCAACAGCAAGTGAAATTGCGCAGCAACGGACCTTGTTTGAGCAACCATGGAACAAATTTCATGCAATCCGCACATTATCCGCCGTAGCAGCTTTTGTTTTCACCTTGCTGGCTTTTTACAAACTCAAATAGAAAGGAGCGATCCTTTCTATTTGAGAAAATCCCCAGAAATGTTACGCATTAATAAGCGTGTGTCGGGTGTTGTGCGGCTTGAAGTTTATGATAAGTGTAATATGACACCATTAATACGGCCAGAACGATTAGCGGGAATACGGAATTGAAGCCAAATCCATCCACCACGGTATTGCTGATGCTGGCACAAAGGAAGTCGAAGACAAATCCTGCATATGCCCATTCTTTTAGCCGTGCAGGCACTTTTGGTAACATGATTGCCAAAGAGCCTGCCACTTTGAAAGCGGTGATCATAGGGCCGAAATACTCCGGGTAACCTAAATGCCGGATTCCTTCGCGGGCCATTTCGGTTTGCGATGTGAGTGCAGGCATTACGCCTTCAAACAAAAAGATCAATGTTGTTGAAATCCAGAAAATAATGCGGGTCGTTTTCATGACAGTAAATGTTTGACGATTAAAAGTTTGTTTTTGTTGATACAAACCTACCGCATATTTTACCGACCGACGCAGTGTAAATACGACGAATAAGAGGGTGCTTTGCGACAATTTTTTCAAGACAACTTATACTCCCAGTTTCTTTCGGATGGCTTCTTTGTCGGCGTCGGTTTTTGCCAGGGACAGGGCTGTTAGCCAGTGCAGTCTTGCTTTATCATCGTTCAGGCCACTGTAAAGCTCGCCGAGCAGCGCATAATAGAAGTGATTTTCGGGCAAATTCAGCCTTTCAGCTTCGGCAATGGCCACCTCTTTCCCTCTGACTTTTGCCACGGCATAAGTGCGGTTGAGCGCCGCAACAGGGGAGTACTCTCTTTGTAATAACTGATTATAGAGGTGTAAAATCCCTTCCCACTTCTCGGGGCTGTCGGACTGCTGTGTGTGCCATGCGGCGATGCCAGCTTCGAGGTGATACCTGGATAATTTACTTCCCTGGGCGGCCATACTCAGGAAATAACCGCCTTTGTTGATCAGGTCCGTGTTCCAAAGGCTTGAATCCTGTTCGTCATAAAGAATAATTTCACCATTACCATTCATTCTGGCGTCAAAACGAGATGCGTGAAAACACATCAGAGCAAGCAGCGCATTAACTTGCGGTTTGTTGGTATCCGGATTCTCAATCAGCATCGTGCAAAGCCTCATTGCTTCCAGACAAAGCTCTTTCCTTAATGTATTGTTCTGACTGACTGAATAATAACCTTCATTGAAAAGCAGATAAATGGTCGTCAGGACTTGTTCCAGCCGGGCGTCGATTTCCAATGGCGGCGGCAGTTCGATCTGCACTTTTTCTTTACGCAGCTTTTCTTTTGCCCTGAAAAGTCGTTTGTTAATCACCTCTTTATTGGTCACAAAAGCAGTTGCAATTTCATCAATCCCAAAACCGCAAAGAATGCGAAGGGAAAGACCGATCTGCGCTTCGCGGGAAATGGCTGGATGACAAACCGCAAACATCATTTGCAGCTGGCTATCATTAATGTTTTGTAATGAAAGGTCAATGTCGTCGCCGGCAGCTTGCGGTTCAATATTTTTCAGTCCGGGTGCGATATTATCCCGAAAGATCGACTCGCGGTGCAGATAATTCTTCGCTTTGTTTTTGGCTGTATTATAAAGCCATCCCGCCGGATTAGGCGGGAGGCCTTCTAATCCCCAGGCTTGCATGGCCACCTGGAACGTTTCACTCGCAATGTCCTCCGCAATTTCAATTTCCCGAAAACCAAAATGCCTGCATAGCACCGACACGATTTTCCGGTATTCGGTCCTGAATAAATGTGGGATTATTGGTTCGTGGTTTGTCATTGGGCTAGCTTTCGTGCACGGAAACAATTTTGCGCACTTCCACGCTGTTGCCTTCACCTTTCAAAATGGGGCATTTTTGTGCCATTTCAACGGCTTCGTCCAGGCTGGCCGCTTTGATAATGATAAAGCCGGCGACTGATTCTTTAATTTCCACGAACGGGCCATCGGTTATCATATCATTAAATTTGAGCACCTTACCTTCCACGGCCAGGCCTTTACCGCCACTGAATTTATTCTGCGCAGCAATGCCGCCCACCCAGTCGTGATATTGTTTCATATAGCCTTCCATTTGCTCGGGCGATGGCTGAGCCTCTTTTGTAAGTAAATCCAACCGCATGATCACAATGTACTCTTCCATATTTTTTCAATTTTATAGTTAATGATATATAATTTATACGCCCACTACAAATGAGTTTTGGCAAATGGGACATTCCTGCAAAAATATTTTTTACAGCCCTTTTATGAACTCATTATAGAAATAGGTGATTTCATTGAAAGGACCCATTGTTAACAGAAATCGACGTAAGAAATGGAATTAGGAATTAGTTCGTTTGGTGAAATAACGCCGGATGGTGTGGCCGGAAGAGCCGTTAATGCACATGCAAGAATGCTGGAATTGCTGGAAGAAATCAAACTGGCGGACGAAGTAGGGCTCGATGTTTTCGCATTAGGCGAACACCATCGCCCCGACTTTTTAATCTCTGCGCCAGAAGTTATCCTAGCAGCCGCTGCGGCAATGACCAAAAACATCAAGCTTTCCAGTGCGGTAACCGTACTAAGCTCAGCGGATCCGGTGCGGGTTTATCAGAATTTTTCAACGCTTGACCTGATTTCCAGCGGTCGGGCAGAGATCCTGGCCGGACGCGGCTCTTTCATTGAGTCGTTCCCGTTATTTGGCTACAACTTGAATGATTACAACACGCTTTTTACCGAAAAACTGGATTTGCTCCTTAAAATAAACCAGAACGAAAAAGTAAGCTGGCAGGGTAAGCACCGTGCGGGCATCGATAATCTGGGTGTATATCCGCGAGCTTATCAGTCCGCATTGCCGGTTTGGATTGCCGTAGGAGGCACACCTGGCTCGGCGATTCGAGCAGGAAAGCTTAATTTACCAATGACGCTGGCAATATTAGGCGGGCCGCCGGATCGTTTTGTGCAGTTTGCTGAGTTGTATCGAAATGCCGCTAAGGAAGCCGGACATGATGTTAGCCAGTTGCAATTGGCAATAAACACGCAGTTTTATGTGGCAGACAATTCCCAGCAAGCCGCTGATGAATTTTTCCCGCCTTATCAGTTACTGATGAACCGGGTAGGTAAGGAGCGGGGCTGGTCGCCGATGACGCGCGAGCAATACGAATACAGCAGGCAATCTGGACCGTTAATGGTGGGAAGCCCGCAGGAGATCATTGACAAGATTTTAAGGCTGCACGAGCTTTTTGGCAATACAAGATATCTCGCGCAAACGGTTGGCAGCAACGATCTTTCCCATCAGAAAAACTTGCGGGCCATCGAGCTGTTCGGGACGGTGATTGCCCCGGCTGTCCGAAAGGCGTTGGCGGTTAAGGCATAAAAAAAGGGATGTGGCAGTGAGCCACATCCCTTTTTTGTCATCTCTGTAATCTTAACGCACTTTGAAGAAACGCAGGTTCATTTCCTGATCGCCGTAGTAGACTTTAAGGAAATAATGTCCGTCGTTTAGTCCCGTTACGTTAACCGGAAGTTTATTTTTCCCGGCAATGATATCCTGTTCGATCGTATTCAATTTGATTCCGCTCATGTTGTAAGTTTCAACTTTGCCTCTTCCGGCTGATTTTGAAACAAATTCAACATTAATCAAATCTCTCACCGGGTTTGGTGATACAATCGCCTGGGTGATCGCATCATAACGAACTGTGATAATGCGGCTCGACAGGAATGTTCCGTCTTCGTCGATCATTTTCAGCTGGTAGTAGTTATTTCCGAAAAGCGGTGTTTTGTCAGTGAATTTGTATTCACCGATGCGTTTGTCAGACAAAGGCATTGCTCCGATTACATTAGCCACTTTCAACTGGTTGTCATAGCGGATGATTTCAAAACCTTTACCATCTTTTTCGTCTGTAACATTCCATGAAAGCGCCACGCCTTCTTCTACTGCTGAACCGTCAAATCTCGCAACCTTGATCGGCAATGGATCGCCAACGCTGAAGCCCATTGTCTGAACGGCAGACTTACAAGAACCGCCTTCAATTTGCAAGGTGTAGTTTCCTTTGTCAAGTCTTGCGTAAGTGATCTTTGGACGGTCGCTGGTCAGGTTAACCCTTGCAGAGCGCATCATCGAATTTCCTCTCATGATTTTCCAGTCGATACTTGCCACATTGTTTCCGTGGAAGTTGAACACCAGTTCTGTTTCTGTTTGGTTATAAATGGATTTCAATTCAGGACCAAGTTCGCATGGAAGACGGTTGTCCGTTGTAATGATGTCAAACGTTTTCGAACTCACGGAAGAAACGCAGTCACCACCTTCGATTTCCAAAGTATAGTTTCCGATTGTCTGAGCAGGGAAACTGATTACCGCGCTATTGGAAGTCAGGTTGCCCGTTTTTCCGTTGGCTACTGTGTTACCAGCCTTTTTCAGCCTCCATGTAAGGTTTGGAATGTTTGTTCCGCTGAAGTTAACTGTCAGGCCAACCGTAGAAGCATTAGTGATCGTCGTGATCGTTGGACCGCCGCTGCAATTAGGAAGCGTTACATTGAAATTCGAAGTGCTGACAGTAGAAGCGCAGTTACCGCCTTCAATTTCCAGCGAATAAGTACCAACCGCCAATGCTGCGAATGTAATCGAAGCAGAGTTGGAACCCAGGTTGCCTGTTGTTCCATTCGCCAATGTCGATCCGCCTTGTTTGATCCTCCATGTCAGGGTAGAAACGCCTGAACCGTTGAAATCAACCGTCAATCCCGTTTTGGAAATGTTTTTGATGGCTGAAATGGTTGGTCCGCCCGGGCAATTAGCCTGGCCGACAGCGAAAGTTTTTGAGCTAACCGAAGAAGAACAATCACCGCCTTCGATTTCTAAGGTATAATTTCCGGCACCGATCGCTTCGAAGGAAATGTTAACGACTGATGAAGTCAACGTTCCTGTTTTACCATTGCGAACAGTTGTTCCGCCTGATTTAATTCTCCATGTAATGTTTGGAATACCATTGCCATCGAATTGGAAACGCAAGGCAGTGGAGGAAATGTTGCTAACTGTGCCAAGTGTCGGGCCGCCAGGGCAAGTTCCAGGATTAAGTGTAAAGTTGGAAGAGCTAACCGAAGATGAGCAATCGCCACCCTCAATTTCGAGTGAGTAAGTTCCTGCACCAAGACTTGCAAATGTTATTGAAGCCGAATTGGAGCTTAGATTTCCTGTTTTGCCGTTTCTAACCACATTACCACCTTGTTTAACGCGCCAGGTCAGGTTTGGAATTCCTGAACCGCTGAAATCCACCGTAAGTCCCGTTGCCGAAACATTCTTAACGCTGGAAATAGTCGGCCCACCAGCACAATTTGGTTTGGATACTGTGAAGTTTGACGAGCTAACCGAAGAAGTACAATCACCACCTTCAATTTCCAGTGAGTAAGTACCGGCAGCCAGGCTTGCAAATGTGATAGATGCTGAATTTGAACTTAAATTTCCTGTTTTGCCATTTGCAACCGTGGTACCGCCTTGCTTGATACGCCAGGTCACACTGGAAACACCTGAACCATTAAAATCAACTGTCAAGCCTGTTGAGGAAATGTTCTTAATGGTAGCAATCGTTGGTCCGCCCGGGCAGTTCGTTGAGCCAACCGTAAAGGTTTTTGAGCTCACAGAAGAAGTACAGTCGCCACCTTCAATTTCTAATGTATAATTTCCGCCAGCCAGTGCAGTGAATGAAATGTTAACAAGCGCAGAAGTCAATCCAGGTGTTTTTCCGTTACGCACCACCTCAGAACCGGATCTGATTCTCCAAGTAATGTTGGGAATTCCATTTCCATCAAATTGGAAACGTAAGCCGGATGCCGAAATGTTGCTGATCGTGCCCAATGTAGGTCCGCCAGGGCAAGTTCCGGGATTTACTGTAAAGTTGGAACTGCTAACCAATGATGAACAATCACCACCCTCAATTTCGAGTGAATAAGTTCCTGCACCAAGACTTGCAAATGTTATTGAAGCCGAATTGGAGCCCAGATTCCCGGTTTTGCCATTTCTAACAACATTACCACCTTGTTTTACGCGCCAGGTTAAATTAGGGATTCCCGAACCGTTAAAATCAACTGTAAGGCCAGTTGGGGAGACATTTTTTACACTTGAAATGGTTGGGCCGTTAGCACAGTTTGGCTGAGACACTGAGAAGTTTGAAGTGCTTACAGATGATGTACAGTTTCCACCTTCGATTTCCAGTGTATAATTGCCGGTTGCTAATGTTCCAAAAGAGATAGTTGCCGAGTTAGAACTTAAATTTCCCGTTTTGCCGTTTGCTACCGTGTTAGCACCTTGTTTGATTCTCCATGTAACGCTTGAAACGCCTACGCCATTGAAATCAACCGTTAAACCTGTTGAAGAAACATTCTTAATGCCGGAAATACTTGGTCCGGATGGGCAGTTCGTTGAGCCAACAGAGAATGATTTGGAGCTGACAGAAGAATTACAATCACCGCCCTCGATTTCCAGAGTATAACTTCCGCCGCTCAATGCAGAGAATGAAATGTCAACAAGCGAAGAAGTCAGGCCAGGTGTTTTTCCGTTACGTACTACCTCAGAACCGGATGTTATTCTCCATGTAATGTTAGGAATGCCGTTTCCGTCAAATTGGAAGCGCAAACCGGATGCTGAAATATTGCTGATCGTGCCCAGTGTAGGTCCGCCAGGGCAGGTTCCCGGAACGATAGTGAAGTTTGAAGTGCTGACAGAAGAGTTGCAATCACCACCTTCGATTTCCAATGAATAAATGCCAGCGCCAAGGCTGTTGAATGAAATAGAGGCGGAATTTGAAGTCAGATTACCAGTTTTGCCGTTTCTGACAACATTTCCACCTTGTTTCACGCGCCATGTCAAATTAGGAACGCCGGAACCGTTGAAATCAACCGTAATAGCGGTTGGTGAAACATTTCTTACACCAGATATTGTTGGGCCGCTTGGGCAGTTTGCCTGGTTCACCGAAAATGACGCAGAGCTTACCGACGAAGCGCAGTCGCCGCCTTCAATTTCCAAAGTGTAGTTTCCAGCGCCAAGGGTGCTGAACGAAATGTCAACATTATTAGAAGACAAATTTCCCGTTTTGCCAGAGCGAATTACATTGTTGCCCGATTTTATTCTCCAGTCGATGTTAGGAATGCCGTTGCCTGAATATGCGAAACGAAGGCCTGTTTGCGAAACGTTACTTACAGTTCCTAATGTAGGGCCTCCAGGGCAATTAGGCTCAGGGTTGCCGACTGAATCCGGATTCTTCGGCAGCTCGTTCCAGAAGCAGCTTAACACCTCCGTGTAGTTTAATGAAAAACCCATGTTCGGGTTCATGAAGCTCCCGTTTTCACCGTCGATCGTCTGACGGATCAGGCCCATTGAAATGGCATCGCGGCTGTATGTATTGGTTTCACGGTGAAAATTCACACGCAGCAAACCATCTTTAATGATCGCATATTGAAACGTTCTCACACCATCGCCTCCACGGAATGTACCAAGCATCAGCCCATCTGTGATAGGCTTGTTGTTACATGGGATCATGTTGCCTTGCTGCGTTCCCAGGTAATTGTTACCCATTGTACTTGGGTCGATGGAATTGATACATGAGTTAACAATCCGGTTTCCCTCTGTATTATTTGGAAACTTGTTGTTATCCATGTGCAATAGAATAGCCGTGTTGTCGAATGCCTGATTTTTACGGCTAGGGTCTGGGTTACCGTCCCATCTAATGTAGATCCTGTTCTGATGGATGATCGTGTACACCGGCTTTCCGCCGACATTTCCCAGCATCTCATCGTGAGTCCATACCATTGGCTGAGATGTTCCAGGTTTCGTTCCGCAGGTCACCTGCGACGCCACGGCCATCTGCTCTTTCCGTAACGCATCATCCGAGGTTGCCGCCATAAGGCCCAGCAACCCGCTCGCGAAAATTAACTTCTGTAAAAATTTCATCAATTTTAATCGGGTAAATGTGAAGAATTAAATTGTATGGGTTAAAAAATGCGTAAACAAGACTTCGAAATGACGAAGTTTATCGTTTTCAGGTGAAAGGGGCGAGCCCTGATTTGAAAATTTTAATGGAAGAGTGTAACTCCTTGACAAAGAGTATCTAATCGACTTGAGCAATTTATTTTATCACAAATAGAATATGTTTGTAGAACTTTAATCCTTCGAAATGTAGTAATAATTTATTTAGTAACAAGAGGGAAAAACAAAAATTATGGATAGGAGATTGGACCTTTAAATAAATAGTTCCATCGTTCACATATAATTTTCCCGACAAAATCAGCCTCTGTGCGCTCAATGCCTCATTTTGCTTCGAGGAAGAGAAAATTTCGCCCTCCTGAAATTTTTTTTGGCACGCCATATGTCTTTAAAACAGAAGGTTACATCTGCCAGGCAGTACAGATACATAAAAACTTTCTTTCACGATTTGGAAGGATATTATTAAAGTGTACCTTTGCACCACGATTGAGGAAAGGGACACGAGGAAAGTAGCTGACGCTGGCAGTTCAATTAGCAAAAAATAGGATTCCGTAGCTCAGCTGGTAGAGCAATACACTTTTAATGTATGGGTCCTGGGTTCGAATCCCAGCGGGATCACTTGAAGAAATAACAAAAAGCATCAAAAGCCTGCAAATCAACAGATTAGCAGGCTTTTTTCTTGTTCAGGTTATACCAAAATATTCAAGTTCCTACAAATTTTGGTGAGTTATTCGGTGAGTTCGAAAATCTGCAAATTTTACTCACTGGAATCGCTACATCTTAGCGTTAAGCTATGCTTCATACAGTCACAGCCATGTTTCCAAGTATCAAATACCCCCGGAAAGCATCGTCAACGAGCGGCAAACCTGCCCATTAGCCAGTTAATGGCATCATAGCCCCCCTTGATTGTCACTAAACGACATAAAAATTTCTCTGCCCGACGATAGATTTGTGTTGGAAAATAATTATCATTCAACACAAACAAATTACAATCAAATGAGAAAGCTGGTTTTATTTGCGCACATGTCCCTCGATGGTTTTGCCGGTGATATCAACGGTGGCCTCGGCTTTTTGACTTACAATGAAGAGCTGCAACAATTTGCGGACGAACTGGTTAAAACCGTGGGCGCTCCGGTGTATGGCAAGAACACTTACCATTTAATGGAAGGTTACTGGCCGACCGTACTGAACGACCCTAATGCCAATGGACATGCACTTGCCCATGCGAAATGGGTGCAGGAAATTCCAAAAATTGTTTTCTCGACAACATTGGAAAGTGCGGATTGGAATAACACCACTCTTATTAAAGACAACATAGAGGAAGAGGTGAATAACCTGAAACAACAGTCGGGCAAAGACCTGGTGATATTCGGTAGCCCCGGTCTCGCCAAAAGTCTGATGAATCTCGGATTGATAGACGAGTATCAGATCACCCTGCATCCCGTGATCATGGGTGCAGGAATCAGTCTGTTCGAGGGCAATACACAGATGAGCAATTTGAAACTTCTGGAATCAAAAACGCTGGGTTCTGGCGTAGTTACATTGCATTACACGAATCGATGAGCCGATCCATTGTTTAAGTGATTTAACATTCCAAAGGGAATCAGATAGAAATAGATTTTAACTATTAAAATATAGAATTAATCGATTGTGATTATCCTTTTCAAAATCATAACTTGCCTTCCTGCAATATAAAGATCGCAGGAGAATGTATTAAAATCATGAACTTGTAACAATGGAAAAAGACTCAAACGACATTGGCAAATGCCCCTTCCTTAATGGCACAATGAGCCACAATGTGGGCGGAGGCGGCACCAGGAACCGTGATTGGTGGCCCAATCAGTTGAAACTTAGCATTTTGCGCCAGCATTCGCCTAAAACGAACCCGCTGGAACCGGATTTTGATTATGCCGAGGCATTCAAAAGTCTGGATTTGCATGCCGTGAAAGCTGATTTGCATGCGCTTATGACGGATTCACAGGATTGGTGGCCAGCGGATTTTGGACATTATGGGCCGCTTTTCATCCGTATGGCGTGGCATAGCGCAGGAACTTACCGCGTATTTGACGGTCGTGGTGGCGGTGGTTCCGGACAACAGCGTTTTGCACCGCTGAATAGCTGGCCGGATAATGTGAGTCTCGATAAGGCCCGCCGTTTGCTATGGCCTATCAAGCAAAAATATGGACAAAAACTTTCCTGGGCCGATTTGATGATCCTGACAGGAAACGTGGCCCTGGAATCCATGGGCTTCAAAACATTCGGTTTCGCCGGCGGGCGTGCAGATGTTTGGGAACCTGATGAAGACGTTTACTGGGGTGCGGAAACCACCTGGTTGGGTAATGACGAACGTTACGCAAATGGTGTGGCAGGCGTTGCTGGTCATGGCGTTGTTTCATCGGATGAAGATCCGGGACAAGGCATCCACTCGCGCACTCTCGAAAAACCCCTTGGTGCTGCACATATGGGCCTCATTTATGTGAATCCGGAAGGGCCTGACGGAAATCCGGATCCGGTTGCTGCTGCAAAGGACATCCGTGACACATTTGGCCGCATGGCCATGAATGATGAAGAAACAGTTGCCCTGATCGCGGGCGGACACAGTTTTGGTAAAACCCACGGTGCCGCGCCGTCTGAACATGTAGGCAAGGAGCCCGAGGCTGCTGATGTGGAATCGCAGGGGTTGGGTTGGAGCAACAGTTTTGGTTCGGGTAGGGGAGCTGATACAATTACGAGTGGCCTGGAAGTGACCTGGACCACAACGCCAACGCAATGGAGCAACAATTTTTTCGAAAATCTTTTTGGTTTCGAATGGGAATTGACCAAAAGCCCGGGCGGTGCGCATCAGTGGGTTGCTAAAAATGCAGGGAACATTATCCCGGATGCATACGACAGCTCGAAGAAGCACGCACCAACGATGTTAACGACCGATCTGGCGTTAAGACTCGATCCCGCTTACGAAAAAATATCAAGGCATTTCCTGGAAAACCCAGATGCATTTGCTGACGCATTTGCTCGCGCTTGGTTCAAGTTAACACACCGTGATATGGGACCGCGCGCACGTTACCTGGGCCCGGAAGTGCCGGCAGAAGTGCTGATCTGGCAAGATCCCATTCCGGCTATTGACCATGCATTGATTGACGAAACCGATATTGTTGCGTTGAAATCAAACATTCTGGCATCTGGTTTAAGCGTCTCAGAGCTGGTTTCGGCAGCTTGGGCTTCGGCTTCAACATTCCGTGGTTCCGACAAGCGTGGTGGTGCAAACGGCGCACGCGTTCGTCTGGCTCCTCAAAGGGATTGGAAAGTAAACAATCCTGCTCAGCTGCAAAAAGTGCTGGGGACGCTGGAAAGCATTCAGGGGGAGTTTAATAGCAACCAATCATTTGGCAAGAAAGTCTCACTGGCCGATTTGATCGTCCTGGCAGGCAGCGCAGCTGTTGAGAAAGCTGCGAGCGATGCCGGACATGCTGTCAGCGTTCCTTTTACGCCGGGCCGCATGGATGCTTCCGCGGCGCAAACAGACATTGAATCAGTTAGTTATCTGGAACCGGCAGCCGATGGTTTCCGGAATTATCGGGGCAGCACTTACTCGGTTTCAACCGAAGAATTGCTAATCGATAAGGCACAATTGCTTACGCTGACTGCACCGGAGTTAACCGTTCTGGTAGGTGGAATGCGCGCATTGAGCACAAATTTCGATGGTTCTAAAAATGGCGTCTTCACAGCCCGCCCAGGACAGCTTAGCAACGATTTCTTTGTGAACCTGCTGGATATGAATACGGCATGGAAAGCCATGGGCGAAGACAAGGAGCTTTATTTGGGAAGTGACCGAACATCCGGTCAGCCTAAATGGACCGCCACCCGTGCCGATCTCGTTTTCGGATCGAACTCGGAACTACGCGCAATTGCGGAGGTGTACGCAAGTGCCGACGCCCAAGGCAAATTCGTAAAAGACTTCGTGGCAGCCTGGACGAAAGTCATGAATCTGGACAGGTTCGACCTGGCTTGATCTGGCGATCACGTATATTAAAAGGGATGTCTCAGTCACGAGACGTCCCTTTTTTGATACATTCAAACTTTGATATGCTGTTCTCCGGTGGCGATCTCACCGTGAAAATGTATCCGCTTGCGAGATCATAAAGGCAGCTCCACAAAAAACGTAGTCCCGGTGTCCTTAGATTCGAACCAGATTGTTCCGCCGTGGGATTCTACAATTTGTTTGCAAATGGAAAGACCGATTCCGTAGGATTGCTCCCCGGCCGTTCCCGATCTTTTTGCATTGTTTAATGGAAGAAAGATCTGGTCTTTCAAACTTTCAGGTATACCAATTCCATTGTCTTCCACAGACAACAAAACTACGTCGCTTTGCCGCTGCAGATTAATTTTAATCGTGCTGCCCGACTGTGAAAATTTGATGGCATTGCTCAACAGGTTACAGAAAACCCGCCAGATTTTTTCCCTGTCGACCGGCACTGTAACGGGTTCATAATGATAATGGAGCTTCTGCTGCTTCTCGCTCGCTTTGTGACTTAGCATATCAATGCAGGATTGCACGATTTCTTGCAGGGCAACATCACTCTTCGCAATCCGCTCGCGGTCCGATGTCGACTCCAGTATCTGACTGATGAGTGTATTGGCCTTTCCCGCCGACAGCTGTATGCCGGATATGAGCTCACCTTGCTCTTCGGAAGGGGTTTCGTCCCAAAAAACCATGTGAGATGCAGAAATGATAGCGGCAATGGGGTTGCGCAGATCATGTGCTACAATTTTCAAGACATGCTCATTTTCTATTTCCGACTGCTCCAATGCATTGACCGTATCCTGCAAAACAATGTTACTCTTGGTTATCACCTTGTTCAATTCCGTAACAGCTTTTAAATTGACGATACTTTTCCGGGCATTCCGCCAGATGAGGTATGCAATGGTGGCAAGCGTTATAGACAGTAAGATGGTAAAACTCAAAAACAACTTTTCCCGCTCGTCTTTTTCATTTTCCAACTCAATCTCATGCTCGCGCTGAACTTGTTGCAGTTGTTGGCCAACATCGCTCCGGTTCTCCACATTTTTGGCGAGCTTGGCCACGCGGTCCGCTTCCAGGCTGGCAATCAGCAGTTTCCCGGCTTCCTCAAATCGGCCCTGCCCATATAGGATCGACGCCTGCATTTTTTGTAACATAATAGCATTCGCAGCATTGTTGGATGTTCCGGGCTGTGTTTTAAGGATTTGAAGCTGCGCCTCGGCCTCGCTGAATTGCTTTGTCTCGATATATATTTTTGCCAGCAACTGCCGCGATTCCCGTTCCACTTCAATGGACCAGTCAATCTCATCGTCATGGAGCAGACAGCTTTTTACGAGTCTTTCCGCAGTTTGCATATCGCCTTTTATCGCATAGGCCTCTGCCTGATTCCTGACGATTACAATGTTGGCGAACTTGATAAAATTCTTTTCCTTGGGAAATTCAGCTGCGTGATTGTTGATGAAAACCTTCGCCTTTTGAAAGTAATTTAAAGCAGTGTCGGTATCATTTAATAAAAGATATGCCATGCCAATGTTTCGCAAGGCGCCCTGCATTTCAATGAATTCCAGCTGAAAGTTACCCGATTGCCCACATTCAGCCAATTCTTTCATTTCGTGTTCCCAATATTCAATGGCTTGGTAATAGTTTTCCTCATTATAAGAAATATTTGCAATTCTGCTGCTGTAACGGGCGCATTCACACGTTTTGCCCAAGGCGCTCAAAAAGGATTTTCCATGATAGTAATTGCGGTATGCCTGGTAAAACCTTTTCTGTTTCAGCAAATCATCTCCCTTCAATAGCAGGGCTTTGGAATATTCGATGGGATATTGTTCGCGAATCTGGTTTGTTGGAAATAGTCGTAAAAGGCTGTCGGTGTAGGCCAGCGCATTTTCGTTCAAGGTAGAATCCCTGTGACTGAGCACTTTCATGAACTTATAATAGCGCATCCTGTCACCCAGGCTGAGGCCGCCAAGCGTCAACGTCAGCGAATCAAAGGACTGAATGGCTCTTTTTACGCCGATTTTCCGCGCATTGCGATCCAGACTGTCGATCCATACATTCATCTGCTTTTCATGATCAACAGTCCCGGATTCTTTGCATCCTGTAAAGCCCCAGATCAATACGAATAACCAAAAAATAGTACTGCCTTCATATAAATGTGTGAGATGATAGAAGTAATTCTTCATTAGTAGAATATGTTTAGCAATAGGACGCTACCAACAAAGCAACCTTTAAAAAAATTTACTGAAAAATTTGCGTAGCTAAATGACTACACTTATATTCGTAGCCAAATAACTACATAATGAATTTAAGACGAGACGTATTTCAGGCGATAGCAGACCCGACAAGGAGGGCGATACTTATGTTGGTTGCTACACAAACCATGACAGCAGGCGCAATAGCCGCCAACTTCGATACAGCACGGCCGACGGTTTCGAAACATTTGTCGATACTTACCGAATGTGAGCTGCTGGAACAACATCAGAACGGGAGGGAGGTTTACTATCACATTAATGCCAGGAAAATGAAAGAGGTAGCCGATTTTATAGAACCATTCCGCAATATGTGGGACGACAGGTTCAACAAGCTGGAATCGATAATGAAAAATTACAAATCCGAAAAATAATATGGAGCGCAAAACCAAAGTCCATGCCGAGGAAGGCAAACAAGAAATCTTCATTACCAGAGAGTTTGACCTGCCTTTGGATCTACTTTTCAAGGCCTATATGGAGCCTGAGATCGTGGAGCAATGGATGGGGACAAAAGTGCTGAAACTAGAAAATAAAAAGCACGGTGCCTACCAGTTTGAAACGTCTGATCCACAGGGAAATGTGGTTGTGCGGATCAATGGCGTATATCCCGAATTTATTCATGAGCAGCGGATCACGCGGACATTTGAGATGGAAAACACGCCCGGCTCGCCATTCCAGTTCGACATTCAGCTCGAATTTCTTGAATTTGAGAAGCTTACTGCGGAAACCAGTAAACTAACCATGCAGATTGTTTATAAATCGGTGGAACTCAGAGATCAAATGCTGAAAATGCCGTTCGCACAGGGTATTAATATGGCGCATAACAAATTGCAGGAAGTTGTAACCAATTTAAAATAAACAGATCATGACCAAGCGAAACAAAATCATTTACTGGATTGCGACACTCTGGCTTTCATTGGGAATGGTGTCAAGCGGTGCCGTGCAGCTTATCAAGCTGAAAGAGGAAGTGGATATGATGACGCACCTGGGTTATCCGCTCTATTTTCTGACCATTATCGGTGTTTGGAAAATGCTGGGTGTGATTGCCGTACTCATCCCTAAATTTCCATTGGTCAAGGAATGGGCATATGCCGGTTTTTTCTTTGCGATGTCGGGAGCTGTTTTCTCGCACATTGCCGCAGGCGACGGTGCCAAGGAGTTTTTTGGTCCCATATTACTCATCGTGCTGACCGTTGTGTCCTGGTATTTCAGGCCGGAGTCACGCAGGCTAAGGCCATAAAAATTCTCACTAATATTAGAATATAAATACTTACTACTTTAACATTAGTGCTCATCCGTGCATTCGTGGCTACTCTTATATTGCGACGACTACACCAATTCCAATACAAAGATGAAAAACAATAAGAAACAGCTGTCACAGGAACAAACAGACGAGCTTTTGAATACATTGAAAAGCCGTTTCGAGAAAAACATGGGGCGCCATAAGGGTTTGGAATGGAGTAAAATACAAGCCAAACTGGAAGCCGACCCTGAAAAGCTCTGGGTCCTGGACGAAATGGAAGTGACTGGAGGCGAGCCGGATGTAGTGGGTTATGATAAAAAGTCAGACGAGTACATCTTTTTTGATTGCTCAGCCGAAACCCCGAAGGACCGCAGAAGCCTTTGTTATGACCGCGCAGCGTGGGACGCCAGGAAGGCCAATAAACCGGAAGGCACGGCCATGGACAAGGCCGCCGAAATGGGCATCGAGCTTTTGACGGAAGAGGAATACCAGGAATTACAGGCAATCGGGAAGTTCGACCTGAAGACATCCAGCTGGTTGAAAACTACTGCGGACGTTAGAAAACTCGGTGGCGCGATCTTCGGTGACCGTCGCTTCGACAGGGTTTTCATTTACCACAATGGTGCCGATTCTTACTACGCAGCCAGAGGTTTTCGAGGGTCGCTCAGGGTTTAATTTTATCAAAACAACAACATATGACGCTCAAAGAAGCGCTGGATCAGCTCGAATCACTGGGCAGTGAAAAGATGCGGGAATTTAACAGGAAGCGTGGCGCGGGCGAGAACCAGTTTGGCATAACGTTGGGCGAAATCCGAGCGGTGGCAAATAAAATCAAAGAGGATCATGCATTAGCCCTGGCGCTTTGAACCTGCCGGAAATTCTCGATCGCATTGAAGCTGAAATGCCTGGCGCGCCACCGGAAGTGCAATGGACCATGAATTCCACGCTTGCAAACATTGGAATAAAGTTTCCGGAACACCGCGAACGTGCCATTGCGATAGGAGAGCGGCTTGGTGTTTTTCGGGATTACCCCGTTTCCAAGGGCTGTACTTCACCATTTGCTCCAATCTGGATCAATGAAATTGTGGGCAGGCAAGGCTGATATTTCAGGGATGCATAATTCCGGAGGATCGGCGAGTTTGATCGCATCACCCCGGGAAGGCAACATTACTTCGCAAATTTCCTGGATCCCGCAACACAAAGTATGACGCCTGCGGTGACAACAAGCATACCAGTATTCACTGGTTCGTGAAGCAATGTTGCTGCCAGTGCCAGTCCGAAGAACGGTTGCAGCAATTGCAGTTGCCCCACAGCCGCAATGCCTCCCTGCGCCAATCCGCGATACCAGAATATGAAGCCGATGAGCATGCTGAATAGCGAAACATATGCCAGGCCTACCCACGCCTCTGCGCTGATATCGCTGAGCGACGGAGGCATCAGCCAGAACATTACCGGGGTCATGAATGGCAGCGAAAGAACCAGCGCCCAGCAAATCACCTGCCATCCTCCCAATGTTTTCGAAAGTTTGGCTCCTTCTGCATAACCAAGTCCGCATAGGATAATGGCCAGCAACATAAGCAGATCGCCCACCGGCGAAGCCGAAATCCCCTGCGCAAACGCATAACCCGTCACAAGCAGGCTTCCCAGAACCGAGAAAAGCCAAAATGCGGGACGAGGCCGCTCGCTTCCGCGTATCACACCGAATATCGCCGTGCAAAGCGGCAACATTCCGACAAATACAATAGAATGTGCTGAGGTAACGTATTGCAACGCCAGCGCAGACAGGAGCGGATAACCTACCACAACGCCCAGCGAAACAATGGCCAGCGGAATAAGCTGCGCCTTCGAAGGTCGCTTCTCCCGGAAAATAAGCAGAATACAAAGGCCCAGCAGCCCGGCAATCATGGCCCGCGCAACGGTCAGAAAGAGGGGGCTGAAATCCAGAATGGCCACTTTTGTTGCGGGAAGCGAGCCGCTGAATATCAGCACACCCAGAAAACCATTCACCCAACCGCTAAAACTGGTTTCTTTTGATTTATCTAAAACAACTTTCCCAATGCTCTCCATCGTGCTTATTGATTTTATTTTCAGCAAAATTAAGAATGCTGCTTCGATAGACACAGTAACAATTTTGTGTATTTTGATGAGCACAGTTATATTTGTGCATGAACAGGGAATTTCTTTACAATGAAATAGCAAACGGAATTGCAAACCAGATCACGGCCGGCGTCCTGAAAACGGGTGATAAACTGCCGTCCGTGAGAATGTTGTGCAGAGAACACAGCATTAGCATGAACACGGCTAAACGTGTTTTTCTGGAACTTGAAGCACAATCGATGATCGATTCAAAACCGCAGTCGGGCTATTTTGTGAGCTGGGGATCGCACGCGAAACTGGCCCTTCCCGAGGTGAGCCAGCCATCTTCCGTTGCCCGATTTCAAGAGCCTGACGAGCTCATCAATAAGGTGTATGCCAATATGGGAAACGACGATTTCACGCTTTTTTCCATTGGCGTTCCCTCGCCGGAACTCCTTCCCACCGCAAAATTAAGAAAGGAGATTATCACCGCTACGCGAGAGCTGAAAGGCGGTGGCATGGCTTATGAACTTTTGCAGGGCAATGTGAAATTGCGGAGAATGATTGCAATCCGGTCCCTAGGCTGGGGAGGAAATCTGCACGAAAATGATCTCATTACCACTAATGGCGCGATGAATGCGCTGGCATTTTGTCTGATGGCGCTGGGCAAGCCCGGTGACACCATTGCGATGGAAAGCCCATGCTTTCCAGGCACATTGCAACTGGCGATCAGTCTCGGTTTCAAGGTGCTGGAATTGCCTACACATCCTGTTACAGGTTTGGAAATGGAGGCATTAAAGGAAGCCATTCCGAAAATCGATCTTTGTCTTTTGGTGCCCAATTTCAATACACCGCTGGGAAGCTGCATGCCCGAGGCGAACAAGAAGGAGATCGTTGCCTTACTATCCAAACATCAGATTCCGCTCATTGAAGACGACATTTACGGCGATCTCTATTTTGGCACGCAACGCCCCAAATGTTGTAAATCATTTGATAAGGAGGGAAATGTGCTTTGGTGTGGTTCGGTGTCGAAGACACTGGCTCCGGGTTATCGGGTAGGATGGGTGGCACCGGGAAAATACAAGGACAAACTATTAAAAATGAAGCTGGTGCATTCCATCTCCTCGCCAGCTATCGCACAGGAAGCGGTCGCCAATTTCCTGAATTCAGGTAAATACGAAAGCCATTTAAGGCAACTTCGCCGCACATTGCAGGATAACACGCAAAAGTATGTTCAGGCCATTGCCCGGCATTTTCCCGAAGGAACAAAAACAAGCAGGCCCCAGGGCGGACTTTCGATTTGGGTGGAATTGGATAAAGGCATTGACACCGCAAAACTTTATGATAGGGCAATCCAACACCAGATCAGCATTGCCCCCGGACGGATGTTCACATTACAAGACCAGTTCGAAAATTGTATGAGACTATGCGTAGGCCTGCCGTGGTCGGGGCAAATCGAAACGCAGCTCAAAAAGCTGGGAAGTTTAGTGAAGACGTTCTAATTTATACAAAATCAGTATTTTTCACCTGCTACCAAATCGGCCGTTGTGATATGGTCAGAGCAGCTTTCTTCGCAACTTGGGCCATTTAGCATTCGGGTAAACTGCCTGCAACCGGGCCTTATAGACACGAAAAACGAACAGCTTCCGTTCGGAATCGTACAGTCGGATTAGCTGAAAACGCTTTTATTAGCTGCAATGAGATTATTTTTGAATGGTATGAAAATTTTGCACAGCACGGGCATAGCGACCTAAACCGACTGTATGTTACAAAACTACTTTAAGATTGCCGTAAGAAACATCTGGAAACACCGGCTCTTTTCGATCATTAATATTTTCGGACTGGCTTCCGGACTGATGGTCTGCTTCCTTGCCATTGCGCACATCAAGGGTGCGCTCGACTACGATAACTTTCACCCAAACCGCGACCGTATTTACCGGATCGTGACGGATGTGGAGACAAAGGAAAATAGCAAAACGGCCTTTGCGACATCTCCGTTACCCATGGCCGAAACGCTCCTGGACGATTATGGTATCGTGGAAAATTCGGCAAGGGTTGTCAGGACTTACGGGGAAGTGCTGGGCAATGAGAAGCGCCTGGATTTTCTCACTTTCGCGGTCGACGCCTCTTTTTTTAAAATATTTGGTTATCAGATAGTTCAGGGCCAGGTTCCTGCCGGGCCGGGAACGGCCGTCATAAGCCAGGAAACGGCTGAAAAACTTTTCGGAAAAAAAGATCCGATAGGAGAGGTTTTGGAGCAGGAAGGCATCGCGCCTTCGATCATTACCGGTGTGATTGCCGATACAACATCCCGAAGCCATCTTCGGTTTGACATTTTATTCGCTTTGCCCAAAGAGAAAATGAGTCTTTTTGATGAGGGCAAAGGCTGGAACGAATATAGCAAAAGTTATACATATGTGCTTGTTAAACAAGGTATTTCAGAATCTCAGCTCCAAAACATTCTTCCCGCAATTGGCAAAAGAGAAAGCACTGGCCTGGCTCCTGGCGGAATAAAGTCGCTCGGCTTCCGCTCACAATCGCTCAGCAGCATTTCTCCTGCTATGGAGGAGTTAATGAACAGCACATACGAGCCGCAGATCAACGGATTAATGGTGGAAATGGGCGTGGGGCTGGTTACGCTGTTGATGGCCGCCTTCAATTATATTAATCTCACATTGGCACGATCTATGAGTCGCGCCCGCGAGGTTGGGATACGTAAAACGTCCGGGGCGCTTCGCTGGCAGCTTTTAGGCCAGTTTATGGCAGAATCGGTCATTTTGTCCCTGTTGGCATTAGGCCTTGCTTACATCATGCTAGAACTCGTTAAACCGATGGCTTTTGTGCAGCAATGGCTGATTGGTGGGGTAGTTTGGGACTGGAAATTGGGGGCGTCGTTTGTCACTTTCAGCATTGCCGCCGGATTGCTGGCCGGCCTGCTCCCCGCAAAAGTCCTCTCCAATTTCCAACCCGCAGAAGTGCTGCGCAGCCGGAATGGTCTGAAAATAATCCGGGGTATCTCCTTACGCAAAACGCTGATCGTCTTGCAGTTCAGTATTTCCCTGCTTGCGATGATCGCCCTGGTGACCATGATGCGCCAGCAATATTACATGGCAACGGGTGACTACGGGTTTCAGACTAAAAATGTGCTGAATATTCCGCTGAACAACATTCCTTATGAAAGGCTTTCCAACGAACTCACCAAACTTGCTGGAGTTGAGCATGTTTCGGGCATATCGGAACCATTCGGTCATTTTGGTGCAACGGAGCATATTAAGACCAAACGAGGAGATGAAAACACGATTCAGTCATTCATTTTCGATGTGGCGCCTGATTTTATCAAAACATTAAAACTAACACTCGTTGCCGGAAAAGATCTGCCTGAAAAATTCACTTCGGCCCGTCAGATCCTGATCAATGAAGAGGCCGTTAAAACGTTTAACCTGGGCGACAGCAGGTCGGCAGTAGGCAAATCCATCTGGCTGAATGACAGCACGGAAGCAGAAATTTCCGGCGTTGTGAAAGATTTTCGTTTTACGAGTTTTAACTGGGAAATCAAACCGCTCATTCTCAGGCCACAACTTCCCGGCCTGCGCTACATGCACGTGGCAGTCTCGCCGGGTTCGGAAGACAGGGTTTTGGCAGAAACAAAAAACATTTATACAAAACTGAATTCCTACGAAACCTTTGAAGGCAAATGGTTCGATGATTTCCTGTACGAACGGCATGCCCACATAGATGATATTAGTTTTATGGCTTTGCTGCTGGGCATTTCATTTTCAATTGCCTGCCTCGGGCTGCTCGGAATGGTCACATACAACACCCAAACGCGCATTAAGGAGGTGGGTATCCGCAAAGTGATGGGCGCCGAAGTTGCTCAGATTATCTGGCTCCTATCGCGCGACTTTGTAAAGCTACTTACGATTGCGGGCGCTGTTGCCTTACCGCTCGGCTATGTGGCTGGCTATGCGTTTCTGATGAATTTTGCATATCACGTTAACATTGGTTTCGAAACATTGGGACTTTGCTTCGGCGTGCTCCTGATCCTGGGCGGCCTGATTATCAGCACCAGAACTTACAAGGCTGCGACGGGCAATCCGGTAGAGGCGCTGGGAAATGAATAGCGCATAAAACCCTAGGTTATAAGCTTCGGATTATTTCAATTGCGATCTATTTGCGTTATTTGTATGGCTTTGATCGTCAGGTCAGAGGACCATTCTCCTTCCTCGCAAATATGATAAAAATATACGCTATCCTTCTTCTGTTAATGGTTGGCTTTCAGGCTTATGCCCAGGAGAAAACCTTGCCCAGGCTGTATCTGAGAAATGGGCCGATCGTTCCCGAAAATAACATTATCAATGCTGGTTCAGGAAAAGGAAACGCCCGGAAAACCGATGGCGTAGAGCAGGTTTTTATCATTATTCAGTTCAGTGGAATCCCATCGGAATCAGATAAAGAAAAGCTGCAAAATGCAGATATAACGCTTTTGGAATACATTCCGGAAAATGCATACACAGCCGTTGCCAACAAAGGGATCAATATGGCGACGTTGCAGAATACAAGTGCAAAGTCAGTGGTTTTCCTCAACCCCGAACAAAAAATCCAGCCCATCCTCCTGACCAACAATATTCCCGATTACGCCACCCATGGAACGGATAAGGTGGACGTCAATATCAGTTTTCCGCATTCTTTTTCTTTTGAGGAAATAAGCCAGAATCTGGCGCAAAGTGGCATTGAAGTCATTTCGGATGCATTAAAGGCGTATCAGATCATGGAAGTCAGGATAGCAAAAGACAGCCTGCGTGCGTTCACGCGTTTTCCATGGATTCAGTACATAGAATTGATCCCGCAGCCGGAAGAGCCGCTGATGGATAAAAGCACAACCACCACCCGCGCCAATGTGCTGCATTCAGCTAAGCTGGCCGGTTACAGTTTGACGGGGGAAGGCGTTGTCATCGGGATCGGGGATTACGGCAACCCAAAACTGCATGCCGACGTTCGGAAAAGAATAATCAGCGACGTTCCCATGGCCAGCAACGCGCACGGACAACATATGACGGGCATTGCGGCAGGGGCGGGGATCATCAATGAAAAATACAAAGGTTATGCACCCAAAGCCCTCATTGTCTCGCGTGAGCACAGTGAGATTTGGAAAAATGCTGCCACGTTGGTGCGGGATTTTAATATGGTTGCAACCAATAATTCGTACGCCCCCGGAGAAGGTGGCGGCGGTTGTCCGGGCTTTGGTTCTTACACATTTTACTCGTATGTGCTGGACAGGCAGGCATTTGAGCTGCCGTTTCTGCAACATGTTTTTGCTGCCGGGAACAGCGGGTTAGCAGCGCCATGTAACGGATTTCCAGGTGGTTATGGGAATGTTTTGGGCGAATATATGTCTGCCAAAAATGTAATCACAGTCGGCCAAACCTACACCGACGGCGTCATTTTCCCAACATCGAGCAAAGGGCCTGTCCAGGACGGACGCATTAAACCCGAACTGACGGCCCCCGGCACGGGCATTGTTTCCACTGTGCCTGTGAATAATTACCAGGCAGGAACGGGAACGAGTATGGCCGCGCCTGCGGTGGTGGGCGGGCTAGCCCTGCTCTATCAGCGTTACAGACAGCTGAATAACCAGAATAATCCAAAAAATGCGCTCATGAAAGCCCTGCTTTGCAACGGTGCGGCAGACCGCGGAATGGGTGGCCCGGATTACAGCTACGGATTTGGGAATATGAATTTGCTCCGCTCAGTGACAATGCTGGACAAAAAGCATTATTTCACGGGAACACTGGCGCATAAGGCGAGCGAAGTGCACCAGATAACCATCCCAGCCAACACAGCCGAGCTGAAAGTAATGTTGTATTGGAACGATCCGGCGCCGTCGATCCTCGCAGGAGGTAAAACTTTGGTTAATAACCTGAATCTTACGCTGACACCAAATGGTTCGTCTGCAAAACTGCCCCAGTTTCCTATGTCTTCGAGCCCGGAAACAGCCGCGATCACGGGCGTTGATTCTGTTAATAATGTGGAGCAGATTGTGATTGAAAAACCTGCGGCTGGCAACTATTCTTTGAAAATCCTGGCTGAGAAAATTCCGGATGGCACACAGGAATATTTTCTGGTTTACGACGTCATCGAAAATGCTACAACGATCACCTATCCCATTGGTGCGGAGCGTCTGGCGAAAGGCGATGTAGTTAACATTTCCTGGGATTCTTATGGCAACAAAACAAGCACATTCAACATCCTTTACTCGTTTAATAATGGTGAATCCTGGACGTCTATTAATCCAAATGTAGCAGCCAATCTTCGGCAACTGGCATGGACGGTTCCTGACGCGACGACCCGTTTGGCTAAAATACGCATTATCCAGAATGAAACCGGCATTACCCGCGAAAGCGACGTTTTCACAATTTTAGGACTTCCCGCGCTCACTTTAAGCCCGGCCCAATGCGAAGGTTATGCGGCTATTCAGTGGACAGCCGTTTCTGGCGCTACGGAGTATGAAGTAATGATGCTCGACGGTGAGCAAATGAAAACCGTAGCGAAAACTACGGAACTAAAATACCTTTTCAGCGGACTGTCAACGGATTCAACCTACATTTTTTCGGTTAGGGCACGGAAGGACACCATTAACGGAAGACGGTCTGTTGCCATCACCCGCCGACCGAATACAGGAACTTGCATTGGCACCATTTCGGACAAAGATCTTAAAGTGGAATCTGTTGTTTCCCCTGCCGAATCGGGAAGAATGTTTACTTCGACCAGTCTTTCGGCGACGCAAAAAATCACAGTAAGGATCAAAAATGTGGATGACCAGCCGACCACAGGCGCTGTACAGGTCGGTTATGCCATTGGAAGCGGCGATCCGCCTGTGCATTGGGAAACTGTCGCTTCCGCTGTTCCTGGCGGCGGTTTCGTTGATTTTACATTCAATAAGGAAGCGAATATGCTCACTCCCGGGTCTTATCCGATGAAGGTTTTGGTAAAATACAGCGGTGACCCGGTGGAAGGAAATAACCTGCTTACCAAAACATTCAAACAGCTTCCTAATCCTGTGCTGACGTTACCTTACTTCCAAAATTTCGAATCCGTTGCAGGTCAGCAGATTATTGCAGATAAGGAGGAAGTGGTTGGTGCCGACGCTTATGTATTTACAAAATCCACTGCGGACGGGCGGTTAAGGACTTTTGTTGAGCCCGTTGCGGCCTATTCAGGATCAAAAGCCCTGACAGTGGATGCTCAAAACGCCACGACCACATCAAACGAAACCAACATTACCGGCACCTACAACCTATCCCAATATAAAATTGATTCGGACGAATTGAGATTGTCTTTTCGGTATAAAGTCAATGGGCCGGATTATAACAAGTCTTACAATGTTTATGTGAGAGGAAGCGAAAATGACTCCTGGATTTCTACTTATGCGCTATTTGTACGGGAGGACGAAGTTACCGACAAGGGATTTTCCTTTGTATCCATTGAACTAAGCAATATACTGAAACAGAGCAGCCAGCAATATTCGGCTACTTTTCAGGTTAAATGGGCACTGGTGGCTGATTATAACAAGCAGGAAGACGGACTTGTTTTGGATGACGTCAGTTTGTTAAAAGCCATGAGCGACCTGGCTATTACGGACATTATAGCTCCCAATATTTCGCCTTGCGACTTCGGCGGACAAAACCAGTTCAGTCTTGTTGTCAAAAACAATGGGGATAGCGATTGCTTTAATGTTCCTGTCCGATATGCCGGAAACCAAAGCGCCAATTACGCAGGCTGGATACCAGTTATCCGTAAAGGCGAAAGTCTGAACATCAGTTATGCCTATCCTTATGACGTTTTTGTGAGCGGCACGCACAATTTCTCTGTTTGGGTTGAGAAGGCCAACGACATCAACAATCACAACGACACGGTGCACGTGGTCCTGCAAACCAGCGGGCAGATCGGGCAGTTTCCGTATCATCAGGACTTCGAAAACGGCGAAGGTGGCTGGTACAGCGAAGGGACCAATAATTCATGGCAGTTTGGCACACCCAATGCCCCCAAAACGAAAGGCGCGGCCAGCGGATCCAAAGCCTGGAAGACAAGCCTGACCGGAAATTACAACAGCAATGAGCTTTCCTATCTTTATTCGCCTTGTTTCAACATTCCTTTTATGCAAAATCCCCGGCTGAGTTTCAGCACATCCATAGACTTTGCAAGTTGTCCGGGTGGCGTTTGTGACATGGCCTATGTGGAGTATAATCTGGGCGCCGGCTGGCAGAGGCTTGGCATGAGCGGAGCAGAAACCAATTGGTATAATGCAGAAACGGGAGGCTTTGGTGTATGGAGTGCGCAGGATTACACGCGCTGGCATGTAAGCACCATTCCACTGCCTATCCATAGTTATCAGACGATCCGGATTCGATTTGTGGTTAAAACAGACGGGCAAAATAACCGGGAGGGTTTGGCTATTGACGACATTCACGTTTATGATCTCGCGCAGGAAATTTTCTCGCAGACGCCCGGCTCCGTGAGTATGCACCAGTCTGGTTTGGTTGCGGATAACTGGAATTTCTTCCTGCAAGATAATCGGCTTCTCGCGGCCATTAACCCGCACGCGCAGGATATGGGCGTAGTTTCGTTGCAGACCTTTCTGAATGACGGCACGATCAAGAACAATAACGGTCAGCATTATATGAACCGGAATTTCATCATTAGCACAACCAATAAAAATCTGTCTAATTTCGTGAGTGTGCGGCTTTATTTTACGGATAAGGAGGTTGAAAAACTGATCGGGGCGCCTGTTGTAAAAAATGTCGAAAAACCGCAATCCGCGTACGAGCTGGGCATTACCAAATATTCCGGTGTGAACGAAGACGGTAATTTGATGAACAACGGGGATGCAACCTGGGCTTTTTATCCAAAAACGGCCATTAGTAAGGTGCCTTTCGGACAGGGTTATTATTTAGAGTTTAAAACCAAGACATTCTCCGAATTCTGGTTTGGTAAAGAATTCGTTGGCACGGGAACACCATTGCCCGTTGAACTGATCGGCTTCTCAGCCAAGAAAGTCAATGCTGCAGATGGCTCAGATCATGCCCGGCTCGACTGGAAAACGGCGTCTGAAAAATCATTCAGTCACTTCGAAATCGAAATGGCCGAGGGAAATCAGAAGATGCTGAAAAACGAGTTTGTAAAAGTGGCAACGCTGAAAGGAGCGGGCGAATCATCCGTGCAAAACACCTATACATTTACGGACCGTTCTCCCAAGGAAAGCGTCATTTACTATTATCGCCTGGCCCTGACCGATACGGATAAAAGTGTTCGTTACTCGGCCGTTCGCGCTGTAAATTTCGTGCAGCAACAATCCTGGCGCGTTTTCCCTAATCCTTCCGACGGCAAGTTCAACATTGAGTTCAAGGCAAATAAGGGAGAAAATATGAAGTTTAATGTACATGACCTCAACGGCAAACTGGTCAGAAGCGCCGTGGTTAATGCAACTGGCTCAGTGCAGAAGCAGGAAATATTGCTTTCGCCGAAGGACATCAGCTCCGGTTTGTATCTCATTCAGGTTATATCAAAGGACGCTGAACAGACATTTAAAGTCATTATGAAATAGCGAATGCAGCGTTTGCCTCGCCATTTGTAAGCCTAATATGTTGCTTGTCGAAATTTGCGAATGGCTCAATGCGTATTCAGTTATTTTGCAGGTTTAACCGGCAATATGAAATCATTCATTGCTTCGCCCCGTTACGATTTGCCAAAACGACTGCTCAGGCATTTCCTGTTCTGGCTCGCCTATTATCTGTACGACGGGCCCATTTCTTCTATCATCGAACAAGATCCGGCCGCACGTATAGCGATAGCAGCGATGGCGATGCCCGTGAAAATGATCGCAGCATATTTTACATTGTATCTGTTACGGCGCATTTACAACGAAAAAAGTGATCCTGTCCGTTTTTATTCATATCTCGTTCTCTCCATCATATTTTTTGGTTGTCTGCAGCGGACGGTCAGTTACACGGTCATTTACCCGCATTTTTATCCCAACGGCACCAGCGTCCCATTGTTTTATCCGCCCAAAGTGATCATTGAAACGTTTGGCGTTTATTCCGTTGTGGCCATTGTGGTTGTGGTGCATCTGGCGAAACAATGGTATGTAAGTCAGCAGGAAAAACAGCAGCTGCGAAACGAAAAGCTGGAAGCAGAATTGAAGTTGCTCAAAGCGCAGATCCATCCGCACTTTTTGTTCAACACACTAAATAACCTTTATTCCCTGACAGTTACAGAATCGAAAAAAGCGCCGGAGATCGTCTATAAGCTGTCGCAATTGCTGAGTTACATGCTTTACGACAGCAACAAAACGACCGTTCCTTTGCAAATGGAAATTGACTATATCGAGAATTACATTACGCTCGAAAAGATCCGTTATGAGGAGCGTCTGGATGTTTCTTTGAATGTTTTTAACAACATTGACCACATCAGCATTGCGCCGCTGCTTATTCTGCCTTTCATAGAAAACAGCTTTAAGCACGGCTTTATTAATGAAATTGGAAAAGTTTGGGTTAATATTGATATTTTAACAAGTGATAATCAGCTTATTATCAAGGTTGAAAACAGTAAAGGCAAAATAGAAGCCGATGCTGCGAAGAGTGCGGTGGGTGGCATTGGATTGCTCAATGTTAAAAAACGCCTCGAACTGATTTACAAAGATCGTTACGACCTGCACATTGTGGATGAGGAAACCTACCTGATCATTCTGAAAATCAAACTCTAACTAGCCCTATGAATTGCCTGGTCGTAGATGATGAACCGTTAGCATCCGATTTGATCAAATCCTATATTGAGCGTGTGGACGGCCTGGTGCTTGCAAAGTCGTGTTCAAACGCCGTTGAGGCAATGGCTTACCTGAATGCACATCCGGTTGACTTGCTGTTCCTGGACATTCAAATGCCCAAAATTACCGGAATTGACCTCATGAAGTCGTTGTCGATTAAAACGAAAGTCATTTTCACCACCGCTTACCGCGATTATGCAATAGAAGCATTTGATCTGGATGTGGTTGATTATCTGTTAAAACCAATCACATTCGAACGGTTTTTTAAAGCAATCAGCAAAGTTTTTAATTTCAAAGCGCCCGAAGGGCAATTGGCCACGGACTATAACCTGCTCCACAATTTCGAAGCTTCTTACATTTTCCTGCGCGCTGAACGTGAGATGGTTAAGGTTTATCTGAAAGACATTCTATACATTGAAAGTCTGCGGGATTATGTGCGGGTGAAAACCTTGAACAGCCAGATCATTTCCTACAACAAGATCAGCTATCTCGAACAGAAGTTGCCCGAAAACAAATTCATCCGCGTTCACCGCTCCTACATTGTGCCATTTGACCAGATCATCACATTCACGCCGCAAACCGTTAAGATAAGGGAACACCTGATCCCGATCGGGCGGAACTACAAAAATGAGACGATCAAAGCACTTAATAAATTCAATGTGATGCAATCCTGAATTCAGCCTTTTGCAAAACCATTGCCTGTCCGACAAACGCCTTTTGTAAGTGTAATGCATTGTCTGTCGAAGGAGGAATTCGCTGGTCCAATAGTCCGTTTCTGTATGTTGTTTTTTGATTGATTTGTATAAAAACATGCGCTGTACCATGCTACGGCGATCATTTTTATACTCATGGCGAAGATCAAGATCCAGATTAATTCAAGCACTTACCAACCCGACGTAGATCCGGAAATGCCGCTGCTCTGGGTAATCCGTGATTTCGTAGGGCTGACAGGCACAAAATACGGCTGTGGAATCGGGCAATGCGGTGCCTGCACTGTCCACTTAGATGGTCACGCCGTCCGTTCATGCACCATTCCCGTAAGCGCGGTCCGAAATCAAAAGATAACCACCATTGAAGGGCTTTCGACCGACGGAAACCATCCATTGCAAGTGGCCTGGAAGGAACGGGATGTGCCTCAATGCGGATATTGTCAGGCCGGTCAGATCATGAATGCTGCCGCACTTTTAATGCAAAATCCCCAACCTTCGGATGCAGATATTACGATTGGCATGTCGGGTAATTTATGTCGCTGCGGCACTTACCAGCGCATTCATCAGGCGATTAAGCAAGCATCATTAGCCAGAAAATAATCAACCAAATGCAAAGAAGAGATTTTATCCGTTCCGCCGGCCTCCTCAGCGGCGGGCTTGTTCTTTCAATTAATGCTTCTTCCAACGGCATTATAGTCTGCAAGCAGGGAGCGACGGCTCCCGGAATTTTAGGGGATTTTATCAAAATCAATAATCAGGGCGATGTCCTTTATCAGTTTGTAAAGCATGAAATGGGGCAGGGTGTTTCTACTGCCATGGCCCAGATCCTGGCAGAAGAACTTTGTGCGGATTGGGAAAAAGTGACCATAGACTTTCCCCGAGCCGATATGAAAAGATATCAGAACGATAAAAACGGAGGGCATGACACGGGCGGAAGCTGCACGATCATTTACCAATGGGACCTCTTGCGCAATGCAGGCGCCGCCGCAAGGGAAATGCTCATCGCTGCAGCCGCCAAACAATGGAAAACGCAAGCCGAAAATTGCTATGCCGAAAACGGTTTTGTCTTGCGCAAAGGATCTTCTAAAAAGCTGTCATTTGGAGAATTAGCCAGCGCTGCGTCCGAGGAAGCAGTCCCGACGGAGGTTAAACTCAAGGAACCAGACAAATATCAGCTCATAGGCAAGCCCAAAACGGCCAAGCTCATTCCCGGCATCGTGACAGGCGAGATCAAATACAGTCTGGACGTGAAAGTGCCTGGCATGTTGTATGCACTCATCGCCCGCTGCCCCGTTTTCAAAGGCAAGCTTAAAAATTTCGATGCTACGGAAGCTATGAAAGTTCAGGGCGCCAAAAAGGTTTTTAACACCAAACCCATTGCAGGATTGCAAATGAATGCGCCTTATATGCCTTATGATATCCGGGAAGGCGTTGCGGTTGTGGCCGATTCTTTCTGGGCGGCTAAGCAAATGCAGGCAAAGCTCGTCATCGAGTGGGACGACGGCATCAATGGTAACCTGAGTTCAGAGGATTTTGAGAAAATGGCCTGGAAAAAGGCGACGCACCGTACCGATCCGACAGGTTACACCGGAGATGAGAATGCCGTCTCCAATCTGGGGCACATCCGGAAGACATTGCGCGCATCATATGTGTATCCGCAGCAGCTGCATTCCTGTATGGAGCCGCTGAACTGCACAGCGCACGTCGGGGAAAATGATTGCGAAATCTGGATCGGATCCCAGGCACCTCACCTGATCGACAACGAAATACGCCGCGTGTTCGGGTTTTCCAGCGATCAGATTAAAATCAATTTGTTCCCTTCCGGCGGTGGTTTTGGCCGCAGATATTATCCCGATATGGCTTTGGAGGCTGCATTTATTTCCAAAGAAGCGGGTCATGTGCCTGTGAAAATGGTTTGGACGCGAGAGGACGACCATCAATGCAATTTGGGCCATCTTTACCAACATATGGAGTATCAGGCCGCGCTTGATAAGGAAAATAATCTGTACGCCTGGTACGAAAAGGAAATCAGGACTTACACCTGGGCCGCAAAATACACCGATCCCAAACTCCCGTCCATGGCCTATGACATTCCCAATGTTCGTTACGATTTTGAGGACATGATCGACGAGGAACTTGTACATTCTTCGGCCTGGCGCGGTGTGGATGGTCACGGGCGGTTTTATGGGGAATGTTTTATCGATGAAATTGCCGCAGAACTGAAAAAGGATCCGCTGGAATTCCGCTTGTCACTATTGAAAGGCGGTCGTGATGTGTTCGTGGGCGATGCAGAACCAGTGCATGGTTCGAGGATTTTGAATGTATTGAACCTCGCCGCGGAAAAGGCGAAATGGGGTGAAAAGTTGAAACCGGGGCAGGGAAAAGGTATTGCAGTGAGTCCTTATGGAAACAATTATTGTGCTGTGATCGCGGACGTTACCATGCAGGACCAAAAATTAACGATCAACAAAATCACCATTGCGGTGGATTGCGGCAGGGTTATCAATCAGTCGGGGGTGGAAAATCAGCTTATCGGAGGCATTGTTTGGAGCTTAACGGCGCTGTATTACGGTGGTTTACCGATCAAAAATGGGCGCGCAGTGCATACCAATTTTCATGAAAACAAATTGCTGAGAATGTATGAATGCCCGCCGATGGAAGTTCATTTTGTGGCCACCACTGAGGACAAGCCGGGTGGCGTAGGGGAGATTTCGAGCCCGCTAGGCGTCCCTGCTGTCCTTAATGCCATTTACGCGGCATCGGGCAAACGGATCAGGAAAATTCCACTTGCATTGCACGACATTACATCGAGTTAAATGCTGCAATGAGCACTTCAGTATATCGAAATAACCAAAATATTACTCTGTTGCCAGCTTCTTGCCCTGCGCTTCCAGAATGAGTTGCAGATCAGCACTTTCTTGGGTGACGTGGGCGTAAGACCCTTTGCCGATCTGGCTTAGCTTTTTAAGTTTCTGGCCTGTGTGTGCATTTCTGCCAAATGTTAAAATGGTCAGGTAAAGGTCCTGGCGCGCATTTTGGCCGATCATTTGCATCACTTCATCACTGACCGGAAATTCGCCATCTGTGGCGAGAATGATCCGGTTATTCCCGCCGCGGATGTATTGTTTGTTAGCCGTCTTATATGCCAGCCGTATTCCCTCATTACCGTCCGTATCCCCATCTGACTGCAACAGATCGATCATTCTTGCGATTTCCGCCGATTTGGAACCCGAGGTTGGTTTCAACACAACGCGCGCTTTGCCGGAATACAGCACAATGGAAATCTGGTCTTCCGGCCGCAGTAATGTCAACATGGATTTGATAGAATGTTTCAGCAGCGGCATTTTGTAAGGCGAGTTCATGGAGGAAGAAACATCCAGCAAAAGCACCATATTGTTGGCGGCAAACCCATCCAATGATCGTGTAACCTGCTGATTTGTAATGGCTCTATCCACAAAAACAGTGTCGACACGGAGGCGCTCGACGTAAACAGTGTCGGTTTTTGGCTGCAAAACTTGCGTCGTAATGGAAGCTGCCGGGTTTTCGGTTGGATTCGCTTGATTTTTAGATTTTCCTGCGGCAGCAATCTCAGGGTCAGGATCGTTAACCGCTTCTTTCCGGATCGGTTCAGGCTGCGTCGCTTTAAGTGGATTTGTTGCTTTTGATTTGTCAGTTCTTGCAAAAACAAACAAATCGGGCTGGTTAACGACTTTGAGCAAACCGCCTTTCGACAGTTCAACGAACTTGTTGTATTGATAAACCAGCTCATTGTTGTAGAAATAATAAAAGGACTCAAACGGGTGCCGCGTGGAGCTTGGCGAAACGTTTTTTACCTTCTTCGTCAACTCGGCAAACCGCGCCGAATTACCGGCCAGATCTTCATAGGGCGAATAGGGGCAAAGGCCATTACTGCGACCATAACGCTGCAATCCCTTCAAATTCTGATATTCGTCAGCGATCAGTTGCTGCGCATCGTCTTCGATTTTTACCGTGGCTGGAATTTCGGCAATTTCCTGCCTTAATAATGCTTTGACACCGAACAGAACATCCCGGTCATCGTCCATTGTGTTTTGTAAAGCCTTGCCGGCAACAATCCACGAATTTTTCGGATCCGCATTTGGATAAACTTCGAAAATGCGGCGGACGTCATTATAAAGCTGTTCTTTCTTTCTATCAAATGTGTCAAAAAGCGTCAAGTAACGATCTAGTATGGCATCCGACCGCTGCAATTGATCATTCAAATATTGCTTTTTGGAAGTGTAAGCAATCAGTTCGATGCTCAGGTCATCCATTTCTTTCAGCACATTCATCAGGACTTCGGTTTGCCTGTTGATAGCTGCACGATATGGCTCGGGGACAGTTGCACTCGAAGTCATTAACAATGCATAAGCCGATGCCGGGATCTTGAATTGGTCATGCGAATATGCCAGGTTGGCGCGGGAACTACTTTTACCCGGGGCGCGATAATATTCAGCAGAAGATTGATAATTGCGGAGTGTTAGCTGCAACGAGTGCATTTGTTGCAAAGATTCATTCACGAATTCAATGTAGTCGTTCAATGTGCGAATCAACGCTGGCGAAGCAGGTGCGCTGGCCTTTTTTATGTTAAAAGATAAAAGTGGTTTGTCTTCAAATGGCGCAGTCTCGGCTAGTTTCCTGGCTGTTTTCGCAGCTTTCTCTTTCGAAAAAACCGGGGAAAATGCAGGATAGTAAAGCAGCCGCCGCTGGCTTTGCGCATAATTGACGAAAGACTTATGAAATGCCAGCAAATCCTGATTGAACTGGTTCATTAACAGCATATAAGACTCATTGCCATGCTCAGCAGATTGTTTTGCTGCAAATGTGTAATTATCAATCGCCCTGCTCTTTAACGATTGCATGGAGGCAATGGCCGATTTAAATGAACTCAGCATATCCGAAGCCGGATATTCCAGCTTGGCCTGCGTGTTGCCAATGGTTACTAAAAATTTTTCATCAGCCAGCATACTTCGTCGCACAGTTTCAACAGGCCAGTCAGCACGGTTTTCCTCATCGAGATAATAGGGCAGCGAGTCCAGTAACTGATGCTGGCTGAGGATCACTTGCTCCATCGCTTTTTCGGTAACCAGGTAACGATCAGTCGCCGAGTAGGGTTGACGCTTCCGATATGCTTGCTGCACTTGCAGATAAAACGCATCCTTTTCCTGACTAAACTGCTCAAACATTCCCTGAATTTTCGTAACATATTCGTCGGATTGTTTCAAGTTATCGTTCTGATAGGCTTTCAAATGAACATGCGTTTCCAGTTGTTTGCAGGCCATATCCAAGTCATTCAGCAACTCCCAGATTGCCCGCGCGCCTTTGTTCAGCCGGTCCATCTCCGCGCCTGCCAAACCATTCCCCGATAATGCTTTCTTGAAATAATACTCTTCCAAAGGACCCGAAGATGGCAGCCTAAGTGCAGAAACAGGCTTTTTCTTGTATTGATTTACCTCAGCCTGATAATCTGCCAACATTTTAAAACGCCCGATCAGCACTTTTGACGACTCGTCTAAAAACGTTACATAATGATTAAGCGATTGAATGGGAGCCTCCGTTTGCGCACGAACTATGGAGTATCGGGCAACGGAAATGAAGAGGAGCAGCAAACAAAATTTCATGTTCAATAAAGTATGCGGTGTATAGATTTTTGATGAACGAATGTCGGAAAATTCGTGGAAAAATGTTGTCCCGGCTTTTGGATACAACCTTCCCTGATTTGGATACATGAAGTTTTTTATCGTACGGTAGTTTTGTCATGTACTAAAAGCACAAAAAGATGAGCATTAAAAAAGTTAATTTAGGAAGCCAGGGCTTAGTTGTGCCCAATATAGGACTTGGTTGCATGGGCATGACCCAGATTGCGGGTGCAGACATTTACGGGAAAGCAGATGAAGGCGAGGCAATCCGAAGCATTCACCGCTCCCTCGAACTGGGTGGAAATTTTCTTGACACCGCAGACCTTTACGGGCCACTATTGAACGAACGGCTCATTGCCAAAGCCATCGAAGGCAACCGCGACAGTTACATTATCGCCACCAAATTTGGTTTTGAAATTGATGATAACGAGCAGCTTACCTGGAAATTCAATGGTAAAGTGGATTATGTCAAAAAGTCCATTGAGCGGTCATTGAAAAATTTAGGAACAGATTACATTGACCTGTATTATCTGCACCGCCTGGATCCCGAAGTGCCTGTTGAAGACACCGTAGGCGCAATGGCTGATCTGGTTAAAGAAGGAAAAGTTGGCTATCTTGGACTTTCGGAGGTTTCGTCCCAAACGCTTCAAAAAGCACACGCAACGCATCCGATCACGGCATTGCAAACAGAATATTCACTGTTTGAAAGGACGGTTGAAGAGGCAGGCATTTTGGATACATTGCAGCAATTAGGCATTGGTTTTGTGGCGTATTCGCCGCTGGGACGCGGATTTATTTCCGGTGAGCGGATCAAAAGCCCGGACGATTTTCCTGCTGATGATTTCAGACGTTCAATCCCGCGTTTTCAGGGCGAGCAGTTTTACAAAAACCTGGAACTGGCAGAAGCGATAGAAAAGATGGCTTTGGAAAAAGGCGTGACGGCTTCTCAGCTTGCGATTGCCTGGATCATTGCAAAAGGCCATTTGCCTATTCCCGGCACGAAGCGGGTAAAATACATTGAAGAGAACATTGCAGCCGCAAACATTGTATTAACTGAAACGGAAGTGGCAAACCTGGAAAGCATTGTACCGCTTGGCGTTACGGGAGCGCGTTACGACGAAGCGGGCATGGGCTGGATTGACGAATAAAATATGAAAAAGCAAAGAAATAATCCTTTGGTAATCAGCTCAATCGGCGAAATCCATCGCATGTATGGGATCAAGGAAATAGAGCATCCGATGGTGAGCGTTGTGCGGTTTGATGAAATCTTCAATTCTCCCGTCGATATGAGCGACGGCTGCGTGCTGGATTTTTATATGATCGCTGTTAAGAAGGATTTTCAGGGTAAGGTCCGTTACGGGCAGAGTTACTATGATTTTGACGAGGGCGTTTTATCATTCATTTCTCCCGGTCAACTTTGCTGGGAGGAACGGAATGACCGCCCTTGCTCTGGATTTATGCTGATGTTTCATGCCGATTTTCTGCTTGGGTATCCGCTGGCGAAGGAGATCAAAAATTACAAATATTTCTCCTATGCGGTCAATGAGGCACTTTATTTGTCCAAAAAGGAAGAAAATGTGATTTACAATATCCTGGAAAATATTGAGCAGGAATACAAGGCCAATATTGACAATTTCAGTCAGCGCGTCATCATTTCGCAGATCGAAGTGCTGCTGAATTACGCCGACCGTTTCTATCACAGGCAATTTATAACCCGCAAAGCCGCGCATAGTGATCTGCTTGTGAAGCTCGAAGAACTGCTGGACGAACATTTCAATAATAACGCGAATCTCGCATTGCCAACGGTGAAGGATGTTGCGTTGAAACTAAATGTTTCACCCGATTATCTGAGCGACATGTTGCGTACGTACACGGGACAGAATACCCAGCAACACATTCATAACAAGCTCATTGACAAGGCCAAAGGCATTCTAAGTACCACAAATTTATCCATTGCCGAGATTGCCTATCAACTGGGATTTGAGCATCCGCAGTCTTTCAATAAAATTTTCAAACGCAAGACCGCACTTTCCCCATTGGAATTCAGGCAGTCATTCAATTGATTTTTAATTTGATATTGCGCAAATATTTTCTGACCGTCAACATTTGTAAATGTTTTGGGTGAAAAGTTGGAACAATTTTGCATTGTACCAAACAAACAAAGCAAACAATGGCAACGAAAGTATTTATCAATTTACCGGTTAATGACTTAGTGAAATCCAGGGCGTTTTTCACTAAGCTTGGTTACAGTGTCAACGAGCAATTTTCGGACGAAAACGCGGCCTGTTTGGTTATCAGCGACAGTATTTTTTGCATGCTGCTGACCAATGACTATTTCAAAACTTTCACAAACAAGCCGGTTGCCGATGCGACAAAAACCACTGAAGTGCTTATTGCGCTGGACGCGGCATCGCGCGAGGAAGTGATCGATCTTGTAGCAAAAGCCGAGGATGCCGGCGCCTCAATTTACCGGGAAGCGCAGGATCACGGTTGGATGTATCAGCATAGTTTCGCTGACCTCGACGGGCACCAGTGGGAAATCATTTATATGGATGAATCTCAGACCCCTGAATGATGGTTAAAACAGAAATGGAGGTGTTTTTTAAGAAAGTCAGCCAATACACGCAGTTGACCCAGGAAGCGGAAGCGGCCTGGGCCAAACTGCTTGTGAGGAAAGTGTATAAAAAAAACGATTTCCTGATATCGGAAGGACAGGTTCCGCGCAAAGTCTCGTTCATAGCAGAGGGCTTGTTTTCCCAATATTTTACGGCGTCCGACGGGAATGTAGTTATCAAAAAATTTTTCATGGAGTCTCAGTTTGCTGCTTCGGTAGTGGCCATGCTGAAAAAAGAACCGAGCATTTTTACTATTAAGGCATTGGAGAATAGCGTGGTATGGGAATATGACTTTGCCCAATTTAAAAAGCTGACCTTGGAATATGAAGACATTGCGGCATTCTATATCAGTTACATGGAGCTGCATTGGATCATCGAAAAGGAGCCGCTTGAAATCTCATTTCGCTACGACACGGCCAGTGTCAAGTACGCCCATTTTTTGCGTTCGCATCCGGCATTGGAGGATCGGCTAAAACAACATGAAATTGCTTCTTACCTGGGCATTACGCCTACACAGCTCAGCCGTATCCGCTCCCAAAAATAATCTTCAGGCATCAACATTTGTAAATGATCAGGTTTTTGATGTGCGCTAATTTTGGCCATATCAAATAACAGGAAAATGAAAAACGCAGAAAACAACGATGCAGCGTCGTTCAGGCTTACCAGTCCGCTGATTTTGGAGCCAGGCCAGGGCGAAACGTTAACAGGAGGTGATGCTTCTTGTGTTTTTAAAGTAACAAGTGAGGTGTCGGCCGACCGGCTGGGTGTGTTTGAAATAACCCTTGAACCCCACACAATGGGCGCAACGATGCATTATCACCGGTTTATCGACGAAACATTCATTGTAATACAAGGAATATTGACGGTTCAATCGCTGGATAAAGTGTATGCATTACGGGAAGGAAGCGTTGCTTACGTGCCCAGGCTCTCGCCGCACGGTTTTTCTAATACGTCGGACATGCCGGTAAAATTAATGCTGGTTTTCAATCCGGCTAAAAACAGGGAAGCGTTTTTCAGGAGCCTTTACCAAATCAGGAAGGCAGCCGGACCGGACGCGAATGAAGCCATGTTGAGATTGCTGTCCGAACACGACAGCCATTCTGTTGAATAAGCATAATCGTCCCCCGTTTCGCCGCAAGAGAACAATTCTGTATAGTCCCATGGCAGGACGTGGTATTTATTTATGCTATTCAACGGTTAAGTTATCTCTGCATTCTCCTTTATAGATTATAAAATAATAATCCTAAACCCAGAATGCATGAGAAAGACCCGAATAGCCGCAGTACTTGGCTATATTTTATTCCTATTCAGTACATTACCAATTCCTTCTGTTTCAGCCCAGACAAAACCCGCCGAAGCCTTCACGTTGAAAGACGGCGACCGTGTTGTTTTTCTCGGTAATTCAATTTTTGAAAATGATTTCCAATACGGCTATCTCGAACTGGCCCTTACCACACGTTTTGCGGATAAAGGTGTGACATTCAGGAACCTGGGCTGGACGGGTGACAATGTTTGGGGAGAGGCCAGAAGCACTTACACCAATCCGCCGACACCTTACGAGCATTTGATGGAAGACATCACCAAAACGCAGCCTACGGTTGTTTTTCTGGGTTACGGAGGTGTGGAAGCGCAGGGAGGACAAGCAGGCGTGCCGCATTTTAAAGAAGGTTTGAACAAGCTTTTGGACAAAATCGAGGAACTGGGTGCAAAAGCGGTTTTGCTCTCCACGATCCCGGTCGTTTCCAGCGACACCGCACAGCGTATCGACCAGCGCAATGCCGATCTTGAATTGTATTCCAAAGCCATTTCAGAAGTTGCGACGCAGCGGAAGAAGCAGTTTATCGACATTTACAACCCCATTTTGAACACCAGCAAAAAGGAGTCGATCATTGAAAATACGGTGCATTTGAATGAGCTGGGTTATTACTATCTGGCAACCACGCTCGAAAAAGCACTGGGTTTGGATGCTGCGAAAGCAACAACTGCTATTGCCATTGCAAACAACAAGGCCGAAGTTTCCAACGGACGCTCTTTAACTCCTGATAAAGAGGGTGTTTTGGCTAAATTCGCGGTCGACAATAACTATCTGCCATTGCCTTCGCCGAAATCTGCCAGCTGGATCGTTGACAACGCACGGATTGTGAAAATATCCGGTCTCAAAAAGGGTTACTACACATTGGTGTCTGAAAACAACGAAGTGGCCTCGGCTTCTGCCAAGGATTGGGAAAAGGGCGTTGAAATAAAGCAGGGGCCGCAATTTGCCCAGGTTGCCGAAATCCGCAATATGATATTGAAAAAGAATGAGTTACACTTTTTTCAATATCGTCCTTTGAACCAAACCTACATCATTGGTTTCCGCCGCTACGAGCAAGGCCGTCACGTGAAAGGACTTGAAGAACAAAACATCCTTATCAAATGGCTCGAAGGCCAGATCATTCTCAACAGCGAGCCGAAAGAAGTGTTGTATGAGTTGAGGAAAATGGATTAACGCATTAATACAGGCATTTATCAAAAATTATACAGGCAGTTGCGAGCTGCCTCCAAAAATATGAAAGCAACCAAGTTACTATACGGAGCGACGCTTATGGCGACGATCCTGCTTACGACCTCTTCTAACAAGGTTCAGAATATTAAAGAAGATCCTGATCCCGATGTTCAGAAAGAACTGGCTTCCTTCAAAGTAGCCGAGGGATTTGAGGTGACATTATTTGCCTCAGACCCGATGGTCGCCAAGCCCATCCAGATGAACTGGGACGCGGAAGGGCGGTTATGGGTGGTCAGCAGCACGGTTTACCCGCATTTGAAAACGGGAGAATCTGCGAATGACAAGATTTTTGTTTTGGAAGACACGGATGGCGACGGTAAGGCTGATAAGTCAACCGTTTTCGCCGAAGGACTCATTCAGCCAACCGGAATTTTGCCGGGCGATGGAGGTGTTTATGTGGCCAATTCAACCGAAATCCTGCATTTTTCCGACACAGACGGAGATGGTAAAGCAGACAAAAAGCGTCGCGTGCTGAACGGTTTCGGAACGGGCGATACGCACCATTTGATCCATACATTTCGCTGGGGACCAGAGGGAAGAATGTATTTTAACCAGTCGATTTACATTTATAGCCACGTGGAAACGCCATTTGGCATAAAACGGCTTGAAGGAGGCGGGGTGTGGGCGCTTAACACGCGTAACCTGGACATGGAAGTGTATGCAAAAGGCCTTGTGAATCCCTGGGGGCTGCAATTTGATCGCTGGGGACAATCATTCCTTACAGATGGAGCGGGCGGCGAGGGCATTAACTATGGCTTTCCAGGGGCAACATTTGTAACAGCTCCGGGTGCAGCCCGCATTATGCGCGGCCTCAATCCGGGCCAGCCAAAACACAGCGGTCTGGACGTGGTTTCGGGTACACATTTGCCTGATGCATGGCAAGGCAGAATGATCACCAACGACTTCCGTGCGAACCGTATTAACAGCTTCAAACTCGAAGAACAAGGCGCAGGATACGCGTCCAAACAGGCCGACGACCTGATGTGGACGGATAATGTAGCGTTCCGCCCGGTCGATATCAATGTGGGTCCCGATGGCGCGATATACGTGGCCGACTGGTATAACCCAATTATCCAGCACGGTGAAGTGGATTTCCACGACCCGCGCCGCGACCAGCAGCATGGCCGGATCTGGCGGATCGTGGCTAAGAACCGTCCGCTGGTTACCAAACCACAACTGGCCAAAGCCAGCACAACCGAACTTTTGGAGTCATTGAAATTACCCGAAGAGTGGACGCGCTTGCAGGCTAAGCAGGTTTTGAAGGCAAAAGGCGCCAAGGAAGTGGTGCCTGCTTTGGAAAAATGGTTGCAAGGTTTGGATAAAAATGATGCGAATTACGAACATAATTTGCTGGAAGCGCTTTGGGTTTACCAGACGCTGGAAACATTCAATCAGCCGATATTACTGGAATTGTTGAGTGCAAAAAGTCACAATGCGCGCGCAGCAGCATTGCGTGCGCTTGAATTGTGGTTTCCAAAGGTTCAAAATGTGCCCGCATTGCTTGGTAAGGCCGTAAAAGACGAGCATGCACAAGTAAGAATGGAAGCGGTGATCGCATTGCGAAAAACCAAAACGGCTGATGCTGCGAAGAATGCTTTATCGGTTCTGGACGGTCAAATGGATGAATTCCTCGATTTCGCATTGTGGCAAACGGTGAGGGAATTGGAGCCGATCTGGCTGGCAAAACTGAAAACGGATCCAAACCTGCTGGGCGATGCCAAGAAAACGGCCTATGCATTGAAATCGGCGACAAGTCCTGAGGCTGCCACGCTGCTCGTTCAGCTTTATCAAAAAGGCCAGGTGCCTGAGGATTATCAGAAAGATGTGCTCACCAGCATTGCTAGCTTAGGACAGCCAACCGACCTGAATATGCTGCTGGATCTGGCTTTGACAAATAAAGATAAGAATGTTGCTGCGCAGCTGGCCGCATTGGAAGACGCTGCTGGCCAGCGGAATGTGAAGCCGGATAAATCGCCGGAACGCATTGCGAATTTTATAGGGAATGACGACGAAGCCACAAGCCTGAGCGCGATCCGGTTGATCGGCCTTTGGAAATTGACCCAGCTGAATGATCGTCTTACCGGCCTGATCCAAACTGGAACGCCAAATACCAAAAGAGCGGCACTGGCGTCTCTGACGGCCATTGATAAAGAAAAAGCGACGAAACTAACGGTTGACATGACCGGTGCCAAAAACACGCCGGAAGTGCGGATGATCGCCGCAGCGCAACTCGCCAAGCTCGACCCGAAAGAGGCAGCACGGATAGGAACAGAACTCATGCGGACATTGCCAGCGGACACGGATATGAGCGACCTTTTCATGGCATTTATTTCCACAAATCCGGGCGCTGCTGCATTGGCCGATGCCATAGCAGCCAAGAAAATCCCGGAAGCCACGGCAAAAGCAGGTCGCAGACTCGTACAAACCCGCGCGGGTTGGACGCGCCAGAACATCGATGAAATGCTGGCTCTGAAAAAAGCGCTGGAAGCGTCAGGCGGCTCGATGCCAACACAGAAAATGCCACAGGATTTGAACGATGATCAAATCGCCGGACTCGCCAAATTGGTCAGAGAAAAAGCTGACCCTGCAAAAGGAGAGCAGATTTTCCGCAGGGCCGAAGCCAGCTGTACAACATGTCACGCCATTGGCGGCGCAGGCGGTTTGATAGGGCCGGATTTGAGCAGTTTGGGGACGAGCTCGCCGCCTGAGACCATTATCCGTTCTATTTTGTATCCTAATTTGTCCATCAAAGAAGGTTATGATCTGAAACGGGTTGTGAAGAAAGATGGCTCAGAAATGCTGGGTTACCTGGCCAGCGATGGCGCTTCGGAGGTGATTATACGCGACGTGACTGGCAAGGAAGTTTCAATTGCCAAAAGCCAGTTACAAGTGATGGAAAAAGTCCCAGGCTCCCTGATGCCTCCCGGCCTCACCGCCAGCCTCGACCAGACTGAGTTTATCAACCTCGTTGGCTTCCTGACAAAAATGGGAGAGTCAGGCGACTTCCGCGTCCCTAACACAAGGTTCGTAAGACGCTGGGAAAGCGTCACTGCCGACAAGCAAACAGCCAGCAAAATGAGCGAAGGTGCATTCGCCATAACCAAAAATGCAAAAGTCACCTACGCCCCGATTTACAGCAAAATCTCCGGCGAATTGCCACTAGACGAAGTGCCCATTGTAGAAACCACAGCTGGCAAATCATTCAGCATTGTACGCTTCGACATCGAGGTGCTCACCAAAGGCAACGTGACATTAGCCTCCAACATTTCAAACGGAATCAGTGCATACATTGCAAATAAGCCCGTAAAAATGTCTGGCGACAACATTACAGCGGCGCTTACCCCAGGAATTCAACAGATCACGCTGGTGATTGACAGGGGAGTGGTGAAGGACGGAGGTTTGAAGATGGAGTTGAAGGATGCTGACGGCGGAGCGCAGACCCGGTTGCGGATGGGGAAGTGATGGGAAGTTTAGAAAACAGCACCAAATAAGCAAGAAGCAATTTAAATGAAGAGCGACCTAAGCAATTTGCCAAGGTCGCTCTTTTCATTTGTAACTTTTCCAGGCTTTGAGACGCTTTTGCATTTCTGAAACCAATTCAGCATTGTTTTGATAGACAATATTATTTCTAATCAACATTTCCAACTTCTGTGAAGCTTCGAGGCCAGACAGGGCGCTCAGTTCCAGCAATTGGTCTAGTATCCAAAGCATGCCGTGGTAAGTGACACCGTGCTTGCTGGCGTATTTGCGAACAACTTTATCACTGCTTAACACGATGGCATTTAATTTCTGGGCCAGAAACAAAACTGTTTTATCCGCCTCTGACAATGCCGCAGGAAATTGTGTCTTTTGAATGCGCAGCCGCTCAAATTCATCTATGGAATGAATAGTAAGCTTTCCTGAATCAATATAAGTTTGAAGCACCAATTTATCTTCCTCATACAACTCATTAATGACATCGACTGAACTATGGAACCTGCAATCCAATTTAAAAAAATGATGGATCAGACTTAAATTTCTCAAATCAATAAATATGCAAGCATCTGTTACCGCCGCATTCATGCAAGCGTCAAGCTCATGCTATGAAATTCGGCGAGCTTCATGTTTTTCAAAGCCGCCGCCTTGGTCATTGATATTTGTTCCTCCGCAATTCCTCTGAATATCAACTGGTCAAAGCGGTTCGATTTTTCCACGCCCTCGTAAGCAACAGGTTCTATTGTTCTCCAACCCATTTCCTTCATCATATTCAGGAATTGTTTGGTAAAATGGTCATTAACAATTCCACATTCGAGAGCCCGCCTCGCGATAGCCTGCATCGAGATGCCATAATGTTTTTTGATATTACCAAGCTCTTGAAGCGAGAGCCGATTCCGATGCGCTCCTAATTCCTGTTTCAATGTTTCTTCCGGCATGAGTATGGCTCCTGCAAACTGATGGCATAATGTCTCTTTCTGATTCTCAGTGACCTCTCCAAAATTTAAAAGCAAATGCCCCAACTCATGCAGTAAAGTGAAACGGATCCGATCCGGCTTGCCTTTCAAATTTATATTAAAGGCAACCACAGGGATAGAACCATTTACCCAAGTTTGCATGCCATTAAAATTAGTATGTGCATCGATTTCAACGACCTTGATAAATTTATCTTCCAAAAGTTCAGCAACATTGTATATGGGATCCTTACCCATTTCCCATTTCTTCCGCAAAAGATCGGCTGCCAGATTGACCTGGGCATATTCAGAGACTAAACCAAAATCAGCCAAAGGATTTTCAAATTTGTTTTCCAGTCCTAATATTTCTTCCAGTTCAAGATAGCGGGAAAGATATTCTCTGGTTTGTTCAACAACTTTATACTCCTCTTTGGCCGGAACGCTTTTCAGACTTCGATACGCCAATTCACCAATCTGGATGCTAGTTTCTCTAAAAAAATAATCAGGGCGCACATTCATTACGTTACTCAGAAGCCCCAGTCGCTCGCTATCAGGAACAACCGCACCTTTTTCATATTTATGCAATGCTTGCTTAGTGATCTGATTATTCAGCTTGTTGGCAAGCTCTTGTAATGAGAATCCACTCCTTAATCGTGCGGATTTAAACCGGTCAGCAAATGTTTGGTTCATGGCGTCAAAAATCAATGTAAATTTCATCTGGTTGACAAATATACAAAATTTTATAAGTTTGTCAACCAGATCAAAATTTATTTCTGCTTTTTACGCTCCCGCATAAGCTCCCGCAAACTCTTTCGCAAAGTCTTCCAACTTATAACCACCCAGTTTCTCAGGCCGGTTTTTCCAATATTCTTCCTGCATTTGGCCGCTCCGGAGCGCTTGTCCCATAGCCAGGTAAAGGTTGGCGAAGCTTTCGTTCAGTCCTGCGCCCAGCATTCCTTCGTAGGCATCTTCGTCTAAAAATGTGATCCAGGGTGTGTTTTCTTTGCCTACTGCATTGCCCAAAATCGTTGCAATTTCGCTGGGGTGGCGTTCGTCGTTGGCAATGTTTGTGATGTTTTTTCCGGTGAAAAGATGCAGCAATGTATCAGTAGCAATCTCGGCGATGTGATCTGTATGCGTCAGCACGAGTTTTTCATCGGTGTCTCCAAAATTGTTTCCTGCAATGCCTGCGTGCTTGATCATTCCCGCAAGGCTGAACAGGTTGGAGAAGAAGTAGGAGGGGCGTAGGAAATTCAGATTCGGATCAGGAATTTCGAGCAATTTTTCTTCCAGATATCCCAAAGCATCGATCGGTCCGGCGCCTTTTCGCATATGTGCGCCCAGACTGCTGAGTAAAACGACGTGCTTAATGTTGCTGCCTTTCAGCGCCTCTAAATACTTATCAGCCACTTCAAGCTGGAATTTTCCATAGTCTGTGAGTGAAAAGTCGCTCGGGATCATTAAGTAGGCTACATCTGCATTTTGGAATGTGTTTTTCAAAAATGCGACATCGGTTACTGAGCCTATTGCGGCTGTTGCGCCCAGCGATTCGATCTCTGATTTTTTTTCTGCGCTGCTGCTGATAACGGTTACGTCGTGGCCAGCTGCAACTAAGTTTTTTGTAACGGGTCTGCTGATATTTCCTAATGACCCTGTGATGATATATTTCATGTTATTGATTGTTTAATGATGTTGCAAAGCTATATTTGTACTTACTTTTAGACAAGTACTTACCCCAAAGTATGTATCCATGACCAAGGTTAAAGAAAGCTCGACATACAATGCCAACCGGGAGATCGTGTTGCAGGAATGTCCGGTCACTTATGTGATGAATAAGATCGGTGGACACTGGAAACCCATTATTTTGTATCACCTCCTGGCGGGCAGTAAACGCTATTCGGAGATCAAGAAGGCAATGCCGCACATCACGGAGAAAATGCTCATTCAGCATTTGAAACAGCTTGAAAGCGACAAATTATTGATACGTGAAGCCAAGCCGGTTGTGCCGCCCTATGTGACTTATACGCTTACGGATTCTGGCAAGGATCTCGAAACTGTTATCCATGCAATGGCCGAATGGGCTTTTAAGGATATGAAAAGGCATGCATTTGTTTAAAGATGGGAAGCGGTTACATTTGTAAAAACCACTCAACTTCGCCATGCATAATGAATCTTTGAGAGATCTTTTTTACAGCCACCGTGGGAACCTGATCCACAAATGGGACCATTACTTTGACATTTACGAAAAATATTTTGCTAAATATCGCGGTCAGAAAGTAAATATGCTTGAAATAGGCATTTCGCACGGCGGGTCGATGCAGCTTTGGAAAAAATACTTTGGGGCAAATGTGCATGTCTATGCCATCGACATTAATCCCGATTGCAAAAAGCTGGAAGAAGAGAACACAACCATTTTTATAGGGTCTCAGAGTGATAAGGCATTTTTGGAAACTGTGGCAAGCCAATTGCCTGAGCTAGACTTCATTATTGACGATGGCGGGCACACAATGGACCAGCAGCGCGTGTCGTTTGAAACCCTTTACATGAAGGTAAAAGAGGGCGGCCTGTATCTGGTTGAGGACACGCACACTTCGTATTGGGCCGAATTTCATGGCGGGCTCAAAAATCCTAATTCCTTTGTTGAGCAGTCCAAACACCTCGTGGACTCGCTTTATGACAGTCATGTAATTGATAAAAGTAAGGTGACTATCAACGAAATAACCAATCATATCAACAGCATTGCATTCTACGATTCTATTGTTGTTTTTGAGAAACAACTGCGCAAAAAGCCGTTTCATAAACAAATTGGTAAAAAAACAATCAAGCCTTACGAGCCAACGGAATTGAAAAAAGAGAACTGGTTTGAATCGTTCCTGTCCCGGTTTAAGAAAAAGGAAGAGCATCCGTTCGCTGCAAATGATGGCGGGATCACGGAGTTATAATCAAAGTAAAATATGAAAATTAGCTTCCTATTGGTGACATTGGTTTGCCTAACAGGCAAACTTTCCGCCCAAAATGTGTCCGCATTAACCGAGGACGGCGCCTGGTGCTGGTTCAGCGATCCGCGGGCCATTTATACCAGTGACAAAAATGGCCAGATTGTAACAGGCTGGGTTACCAGATCGGGCGATATCGTTGCGGCTTCGCTAGATCTCGAATCCGGAAAAACAGCGCAAAAAACGCTCTATACCAAACTCGAAATTGACGATCACGACAATCCGGCGTTCCTGCAACTGCCCGACAAAACCATTTTGACCCAATACACCTGGCACGGCGGAAGCAAAGACGGCATGGGCTTGATTCAGAACACAACATTGAAACCATTTGATATCACAACATTCTCTGATTCAATCATTTTCCGACCACAAACGGAAGCCTTGTTAGCCAAGTTTAAGCGGGAAACTTACACTTACGCAAACCCATTTATACTAAGCGCAGAAAATAATAAGGTGTACAGTTTTGGCCGTTGGATAGGTTTTAAGCCCAATTTCATCACATCGACCGATAATGGCAAAACCTGGTCGGACCCGGTTGTTGTGATCACTTCAAAGGCTTTGGACACCAATAACCGGCCTTACGTAAAATATTATTCAGATGGCAAATCAAAGATCCATCTCATCTTCACAGATGGCCATCCCAATGCTGAGCCGCTGAATTCAGTTTACTATTGCTATTATGAAAAAGGAGCCTTCTGGCGTGCGGACGGCAGTAAAATCGCGAACCTGGATCAGTTACCATTCAATCCGTCTGACGCCACGATCGTTTACAAAGCCACTCCGGAAACCGGCAAGGCCTGGATATTTGACATTGTGGTTGACCAAAAAGGAAGGCCCGTAGTCGCTTACACGCGTTACCCTACCAATGAAAACCATCAATATTATTACACCGTTTTTGATGGTAAAAAATGGAATGATCATCATTTGATCGACTCTGGAAAATGGTTTCCCCAAACGCCCGAAGGCAAAAAAGAACGCGAAGAAAATTACTCCGGCGGTCTCACCATTGACCCGCTCGATCCTTCGATCGTTTATTTTTCACATGAGGTTAATGATGTGTTCGAGATCTCGAAAGGAGAAACAAAAGATCTGGGTAAAACCTGGAAAATAACGCCTGTTACCAGCAATTCGAAGCTGGATAATGTTCGGCCAGTGGTTCCGAGATATAAAAAGAAGGGTGATAAAACCGTCCTTTTATGGATGCAAAACCGGAAATATGTACATTATACGGATTACGACACGCGCATTGTCTGGAAAGAATTGACCTCGCCCTGAAAGTATATTCCACCCGCTTTCTGTTTTAATAGTAGATACAAAATACCAAAACACGAATCCTGAAACCATTATGTTCAAAAAATTACTGCCACTGCTTCTTGTTATTGTGAGCGTGGCATACGCCCAGGCGCAGCAGTTTAAAGTTTTATTATTTACCAAAACAGCAGGTTTTCACCACGTTTCCATCCACGAAGGCGTTGCCGGGATCAGAAACTTGGCTTCACGCCACAATTTCTCGGTGGACTGGCAGGAAAATGCAGATGTTTTCAGTGAAAAAGGGTTGGCTAACTACGCAGCCGTCATTTTCCTGAACACAACCGGCGACGTCCTGAATGATGCGCAACAGGCAGCATTTGAAAAATACATTAAAAGTGGAAAAGGCTTCGTAGGAATCCACTCCGCGGCGGATACGGAATACGATTGGGCATGGTATGGCAAATTGGTAGGCATGTATTTCAAAACCCACCCCGCACAGCAAACCGCATTTCTGGACGTAAAAGACAGCAATTTTCCAGGCTTGGAGCGCTTTCCAAAACGCATTATTTGGACCGACGAGTGGTACGAATACAAAAAACCATACAACGCCGATGATCTCAAAATCCTGATCACATTGGACGAAAAATCATACGATCCAAAAACCAACCAAGGCGCCGGAATGGGCGCAGAACACCCGATGGCCTGGTATCACAACTACGACGGCGGCCGCGCGTTCTACACCGGCCTGGGTCACATCGGCTTGGTATACTCAGATCAATCGTTCCTGGATCATTTGTACGGAGGCATTTACTGGGCCGCGACAGGGAAGGGTTTGAAGTAGAAATGGAAGATAAAATAAGGAAAGAGCTGGCCACTTCTGATTTAGAATGGTCAGCTCTTTTTTGTAATATTAAGGAGTTATCGCGTTTGTCAACTTTATTCAATCCACCTATGGAAATCCTTGGCAAAATTCTCGTTGGCCTTGTTGCGCTTGAACATCTTTACATCATGTACATTGAAATGTTTGCCTGGGAGACCAAGGGAAAAGAGACATTCAAAGGATCACTGGCCCCTGAATTGTTTAAGCCTACGAAGACATTAGCCGCCAATCAGGGGCTGTACAACGGATTCCTGGCAGCCGGATTGATCTGGTATTTTTTCCTCGAAGGTCACTGGGCATTTCACATCGCCATTTTCTTTCTGACTTGCGTGATTATCGCCGGAATTTACGGGGCCGTCACCGCCAGTAAAAAGATATTCTACGTGCAGGCTTTACCCGCGATTGTGGCTTTGGTGGTTTTGCATTTTCGGTAGGGGTAACCTGAAAACGCCTTCTGTACAGTATGAAGGCTATAAACGCAAAAGAGAGAAGATTGAATGGGTATAAAGCGGGCGCAACCAAGCGCGCCCGCATTCTGATATCCGTTTCTAAGCAAAAAAGCTAGGTTTCTGCAAGTAACCCGGCTGCCAGCTGGCATCGCGGCGACGCAATGTGCGGGAAATGGTAAGCACTTCATGCAGACGCGTCTGTTGATCGCTGATAGAATCCTGGCTGTGAAAATATTGGCCAATGATCTCCCATTCGAAAGAATCTGCGTTAGAATCATAAATCCCTACCGGAACACGGTCGCCATCCGTCATCAGCATGCTCAGCACATACTGCGCCTCTTCCTCTGTCGAACATCCAACGTGCTGATATTGCCCCTTAAGCGTATAAAGTACAGAGTAACGGTTTGCCGAAGACTCCTGACCCTGCTCTCTTGTCTTATTCTGTTTCGTGTGTTTTTGTAATCGTATCATGATAATGTCTGTTTCAATCGCCCCGGGTTTCTGTTAGGGGCTTTTTTTTTGTGGTATTAAAATAGTTATGAAATGAGGGAAATGATTGCTGTTTATAGAATGTGTTTTATTGCCCTCAGTTTGGTTAACGTAGATTGGTTGTCAATAGTTTACTTGGAAGGAGAGGTTGGGCGAAGTTCTTCTGATAGGGAAGGTGTTTGTTGGAATAGTGCAATTTGAGGGCCTGAAAAATATCACTGCTAGTCGGGTGTTCAATCGACCAAATGATCCGCGACAGGTAAATTCGCTGGAGAAGGTGCTGATTTACTTAACCCATCGCCAATCCCAATATCATCAAAAACCATACAATGCTCCCCAAAACGACTACCACGATCTGCCATTTGCTGAAAGTGTGCCATTCCGTGACCAGCAGATTGGGAGCATTGAGTTTGGCGTAATTAAATGCTTGGAACGGTGGGATCAGAAAAAATATGCTTGTAAATGTGGTATTTTGAGTACAATTTCCGTGAATTTTTCGCTCCTATCCGTTGATGTTTGTAGACGGCTAAAAGCCCTGTCGCATTCCCCCCTCCAAATAGACGGAATCACACCGCGTTTGTTGCCTGGCGTTTGCTGAACTTGCGCCTGTCATTTACATCTTCAACATTTAAATTGGAACGACGTGAGAAGGATCATCATCAATGAACATTTGAGTTTGGACGGGGTTATTCAGGGTCCCGGTGGGCCGGATGAGGACACGACGGGCGGTTTTGAGCTGGGCGGGTGGTCTGCGACTTATTCAGACGACATTACCACGCAATCGCTTTTTGCGGCCTTGAATGAGGATTACGACCTGCTTCTGGGGCGTTTTACTTATAACATTTGGGAGCCTTATTGGCCGAACCAGTCCGGGCCGATCGCTGAGAAATTTAACAAGATTAAAAAATATGTGGCAACTCGAACATTGTCGGATGCCAGCTGGGACGGCACTAAGTTGCTCAATGGCGATACCATAGCACAGATTAAAGAGCTGAAAGCCAGCGACGGACCCAATTTGCACATGTGGGGCAGCGCTGATTTGATTCAATCATTGTTTCAAAATGAGCTGATCGACCAGATTAATGTGTGGATTTATCCGGTGGTGTTGGGTAAAGGGAAAAAGCTTTTTGCCGGAGGGGCACTTCCGAGCGGCCTGAAATTAATCAAACACGCGGTTTCTTCCACCGGCGTGATCTGCGCGTCATTTGAACTGAATGGCAAAGTGCCTACTGGCAATGCTGCGGAGGGCTAAGCGGTTGGTTCAAAATGCGAAACGGATCTGGCAATAAGGCGGTTTTCCTTCCCAGCATTCACGAGTTTGCCTTCGAAGCCGAAAAGCTCCGGGATTTTCCAATTCGGACATGGGATTTAAACCTGCGTCAAAACCTCACGCTCGGCGCTCGGAATTTTCTTTGTGATGATAATGATGTAAACGGTGTTGGCAATGAAAAACAGCAGCATAATGGGCATCATGACAAATGGGTCTATGTAAATTTGGCCTAAAAAGGCTGGGAAAATATTCAATATGGCCAAGCCATAAGTGACAACGGTCCAAATGATCTGGAAGTTAATAATGCGTCGGCCCAGCTCAGCGACGCCATTGATTTTATTCTTTTTTAAAACCCAGAAAGCGAGCGGAATCAGGATATTTCCAAAAGGGATAAACCACAGTGTAAGCGCCGAAAGACTCATTAGTCTCAAAAAGCCGGGATCATCCTCCATTGCAACTGGGGGCGCTTCAACAGATTCTGACAAATCCTGCACCGACACATCCAGCGCCCGTGCCAGCAGCCGTAAGGTTTCGCCGCGTGGCGCTGCATGACCAGTTTCAATGCGCTGCAAAGTGCGTAGGTTAATGCCCGCGTTTTCCGCTAAGGCTTCCTGCGAAAGCCCTTTGGCCTTCCGCAAACTGCGAATTTGTTCAGATATGGTTAGTTGGCTCATAGTGAAGTTGTTTTGAAGCAAAAGTATGTGCTCAATTTACCATTTTGTAGCGGTTTTAATGCGGCGTTTTTACGGCATGTCGGGCAGGGGGGCTTTTTGGGACGGTCGACGGGTTGAAACCCGTCGGTAGGATGTCGGTCGAGGCTCTGGCTTTTGCAGAAACCGACTCACGCAAATGCCAACAAGAGCCGTAGGCTCGACCGATCTTTCCAGGCCGAATTTCAATCCAGCTGCAAGGCAATAAAAAGCAGCACGAACATCGTGATCAATAATACCCGCTGATTTTATAATTTTGGAAATCACATTAGCCATAAATAAAATGAGAAAAGTAGTGCTTGACCTCGCTGTCACCCTGGATGGATTTATTGAAGGTCCAAATGGTGAAATTGACTGGTGTATCATGGATGAAGATGTTCAGGATACGAGTTTTACCGACTTCCTGGACAGCATTGACACCATATTGTACGGACGCATCAGCTATGACATGTGGGGGCAATATCAGCCCAAACCAGACGCTGGCCCGGCTGATAAGAAGCTTTGGGAAACAGTCCATAGCAAAGTAAAATACGTGTTTTCGAGAAGTGCCACGCCGGATGGCAAAGCAACTTACATTCATTCGGACATCGTGGGGGAAATTGAAAAATTGAAGGCCGCACCGGGCAAAAACTTGTGGCTCTACGGCGGTGCAAACCTGATCACGACCTTTATTAATCTGGGACTCGTAGATGTGTTCCGGTTGGCGGTTCACCCCATCATTCTGGGGTCTGGTAAGCCGCTGTTCTCAAATATTCAGGATCGCGTTCCGCTGACGTTGCAGGAGGTGAAAACGGCGAAATCAGGGGTAGCATTAATGACTTATTCCCGATAAACACCGCCCAAAGGCTCCTGTTGGTTCTGGCGGTGTTTTAGTACTTTTTCCTGTATTTATGCTGGAATTGTAGATAAGGTCGTCACTTTGGACAATCCCAGTATAGCACTGACCCGAACGAAGTATGCCAGAATTTATACTATATGGGCTATTATCAGGTTGGCACGATTTTAGGATTAATTCGTGATGTTAACCAACCTAATATCAAAATGAACAAATTACCCATTTCAATAATCAGTGCAGCAATTTTCATGGCATCCTGCAATAGCAGCGCCGATAAAGAAGCGACATTATTGAAAGAAAAGCAGATTGCAATCGATTCTATGAAACATGTGATGGAAAAGAAAGCGATTGTGGATTCTATGAACACGGTAATGGCTAACCGCGAGGCTGAAAAGAAGGCAGAGGAAGCAAGGGTTGCGGAAGAAAAAAGCAGCCAGTCTGTTGCCGCTAATTCCAGCGCACCTGCACCAGCAGCGCGTAAAAAAGGATGGAACCACACGGCAAAAGGAGCGGTCGTTGGTGCCGGAACGGGAGCAATTACCGGCGCAATCGTAAACAAGAAACGCGGTGAAGGTGCATTGGTCGGTAGCTTGATCGGTGCGGGTGTAGGAGCCGGAACCGGTGCGATTGTAGACCATTCGAAGAAGAAGAAAAGAAATAATAACTAGTCAGCACACACATTAAAGGCAAACACACACAAACAGGCAGCGATCTCACATTTTTGTGAGATCGCTTTGTTTATCACTTTGCATCTGATGCGGGTACAAACTGAGCTTTCAAATCCGGCTCTTTCATGTCCTTGTCCAATGGGAACATGGGTCTTTTGATGCGTTTGTAGCCTAATGTTTCCAGGTTTTGATCCACGCCGCCTGGTGTCAGTGCCAAAATCCAGTCAGCGCGCATATTGTAAAGTTCAGGTTCCAGGTAGCCGATCTTCACAACCACAATGTCTGCCTTTCTTGGGTTAAGGCCTAGTCTTGTAAAATCTGCCTCCTTATGGTAAGGTTTGCGTTTTGCAGTGACGATAATGTGCACACTTCCCACTTTTACGACCACTTCTGTTTCCGCATTGCGATCCCCGTGTTCGATGGCTTCCACTGTGCCTACAAGATGCAGGGGCGGCGCTAGACGGAAATCCACTTTGGCGCCTGCATACCCATCTACTTTATTGCCGACACCGGCTGCTATGGCTGCCTTCACAAGGTCCGGGCCAGGAATGGAAGCATAAATCAATGCCGGGCCTTTATCGGTTTTAAACTCTGGACGGGCCAGGATTTCCTGCAAGGTCCAAGTAACATCTCCTGCGCCGCCTGCCGTTGGGTTATCGCCCGAATCGCTGATAAAGAAGGGGTGTTTCTGGCTTTTCACAGCTTTGTCCAATGCTTCTTTCAGTGTGCCCGTCGGCGCAACGAATTCGAAATCAGACCTCACTTTCCAGAAGCTCGCAGCCAGTTGTTCCGCCGTTTTGGAAACAACAGCCTTATCATCGCCGGTTACCATTACAACCGCATGATTACGAGGCTCATCCGCCCAGGCGTAACCAATCCAGATCGCAGCATCAATCACGCCTGCTTGTGCCGCAGCAGGAGCGACTTTGGAATATAATGTTTTTCCCGGTTCAATCCTGGTGCTCGTTTTTTCACCGGGTAACAATATGGGAACTGGAATCCAAGCCTTGTAAGCGGGTTTTCCTTTGCCGCTTTCGAGTCTGGCCAGCAGATTATCAACCGCCCTTTTCTTCGATTGCATGGCATCTTCATGTGGTGCCATCCTGTAGCAGGTGATCAAGTCCGTATTCTGGGCCAGCCGCCATGAAACGTTTCCGTGCAAGTCCATGGAAGTTGAGATAACGGTTTTTGTGCCAATTACGGCGCGAATCCGAACGATAAAATCGCCTTCCGGATCATCCAGCCCCACGACACTCATAGCGCCATGAATGTCGAAGAAGAGGCCGTCATAAGGTCCATTCTTTTTCAGCAAAGCCAATGTTTGCTTCACCAGCGATTCATAGGCTTCGCGCGTAACCGCGCCGCCGGGAAGCGATTTGCCCATCAATGCCGGAATCCAGTTGGCACGTCCGCGGTCAAGCGAATCTTTGGCTAAAAAAGGGTAGGAAGTGAAAATATCATCACCATATTTCGCCTTGAAAGCCTCTTCGGTGGTTAGTGCGGGTGAAAATGTGCTGGACTCGATCCCTAATCCTGCAATAGCAATGCGTGGAAGCGCTTTTTCGGGTCGTGTTGCGGTTTCGGCCGCGTTAATTTGGCTTATGGAGAGACAAAAACTTAAAAACAGGATAAAAGACTGTTTCATATCCGATATGTTACAAAAATATGGTTAGGAATGCTTTGCTTTGAAAAATAGTCAAAAATGGGGAGAATGAAAGGCGCGTCAGGAACATTGTTAGTCGACGCGGCATGTAGTTACGAGTAACTTTTGCCTCCTGGTGGCCTTTATTCCAAATCAGAACCGCCTTAAACCTTAACCCGACTTCCCATGAGTGTGCATACCAACAGGAGAGATTTTGTAAAAATGGTTGGGCTCGGCGCGCTTGGGTTCACCATTTTACCTTCACTTTATGGCAAAGCTGCTGCCAGCGACCGCTTGCGTATAGCGCACATCGGACTAGGCGGAATGGGAAATAACCACATGAAATGGTTTGCTGATTTGCCGGAGGTTGAAATAGTTGCACTCTGTGATGTGGATGAATTACACCTGGGCGAAACAAAAACCAAGCTGGAAGGTATGAAGCCCGGCATTAAAGTGGACACTTATGGAGATTTCCGTAAAATACTGGACCGTAAGGACATTGACGCCATCACCGTCGCGACACCAGATCACTGGCATGCGCAAATCGCGGCGCTGGCATTTCAGGCGGGAAAGGATGTGTATGGTGAAAAACCGCTTTCCTACTGTCAGCGTGAAGGAAAAATGATGTTGAAACACATGGAGAAGAACAACCGTATTTTTCAAATGGGTAACCAGATCCATGCCGGCGATAACTTTCACAGGGTTGTTGAAATCATCAAATCGGGCGCAATAGGGAACGTGCATACGGTTCGTTTATGGAAGCAGTCCACAACCAAAGAGCTGGGTTCGCCCACGGTTCAGGCAGTTCCTAAAACCCTGAACTGGGATATGTGGCTTGGGCCGGCGCCTTTCACGGAATACATTCCGGAAAAATGCCACTTCACTTACCGCTATTTTCTGGATTATTCAGGAGGAGAATTCGCCGATTTCTGGTGCCACATTGCCGATGTCGTTTACTCGTCCATTCAGCCTAAGGGTTTGAAAAAAATAAAAGCAACAGGCGAAGCATATGCCGGCATTGCCGATGCGCCAAAAACATTGAATGTTGATTATGAATTTGATGGTTTGAAAATTCTATGGACTTCTTTGCCTCCCGATATTCCCGGCGCTGCTGAGCAGGGGATAGGGGCGTTTTTTGAGGGAGATAAAGGCACGCTGATGTGCGACTACAACACCCGCAAGATCAACATTAATGGCGAAACAATGACCGACATTGCAACCGTGCCCATCACCAATCCAAGATCGCCAGGCCATCAGCAAAATTTCGTCGACGCCGTCAAAGCCAGAACGCAGCCTGAATCCAACCTCGCATACGCCCGCGAACTTACCATGCCCATGCACCTCGGCCTCATTTCTTATCGCCTCAAAAGAGAACTAACCTGGAACGCCGGCAAGGAGAAATTCGTAGGAGACAAAGAAGCGAATAAGCTGCTTTCCAGGAAACCGAGGAAGGAGTGGGATTTGGTTTGATGATTCAACTATATCAAAAGCGTCTTGGCAGGAATTCCAAAATCGTGATACAATGACTTTATCATTTTTAAGGTCAGTGGCTTTTTTCTGCCCAATACTTCGGAAACCCTCGATTTTGTTCCAAAATATCTGATCAAATCCTTTTGACTTAAACCATCTTCTTCCATTTTGTATTTAATGGCTTCCACAGGATCTAGTTCGGGCATTTTGTGATGCTCGTCTTCGTATTTCTCTATGACCATTAATAGCAATTCCAATCGGTCACCTTCGGGTGTATTGGGCTTGGCTTGCCATACTTCTTGCAATTTATCAAGAGCTTCCTGATGGTCGGCGGCGCTTTTGAGCGGCTTAATCGTGTAATTTTTCATTGCCTGGATTTTAAATATGTTCAATAGTCTTGGCGTCTATCCGGTCGTAATCTTTATGTGTGCCAACAAACTTGATCCAACACGCTTTAAACTGGTAATTGAAAGAAACGATCAATCTATATTTATTTCGTGCGATGTTAAAAACGACCCTTTCATTGCCAACATAGTCGGCACCCTTGAAATCCGCAATAACTTCCTGAGGTGTGCTGTAATCATGACTATTCATTTTTTCGTACCAGCTTAACAAGCCAGTTTTAGCATCTGTGTGCGTCTCCCAGAATTCTTTCAAAGTGCCTTTTGCAACTATTCTCATAAGGACACAAATGTATTGAAAGTTCCGTAATTTGGAACTTTGATATGAAATCTCCTTCAATTGACAAGGTTTAACAAGTCAACTTATCTTTACTTAACACATTAAGAATTGAATTTTTTGCAGTATGTTTAGGAATTCTAATCCATTTCGATGAAAACTGCTGCCTGCATTATTTTGCTCGTACTGCTGCTCTGCAATATGCTGGGCCTTTCATTGACTGTGTTATGCTTCGACAGCGGCTATAAAAACGCCTCGATCCACATTCAAAGCACGGAAACGCAGACTATTAAAATTCCGCTGCCTTCAATCCCATATGCAGCTCCGTTAGAACTGGACGATGTAGAAAACCATTTGCTGCGCATTGCCGACGGATTTTATAATGTAACCCAATACGTGCATGAAAACGACACGTTATTCGTGACGCTCACGCCTGATGCATCTGCGCACCAGCGTTTTGCGGAGCTTTCACATATGGTTCAGCAAGTCCACGAATTTCCGGCCGGAACATCGGAATCACCGCGCAGTAAGACAATTAAACTGCTTAATGATCTCATAAAAATCTATCTGCCCGCTCATGCCGATCTGGTTGGCGCTAATGTTCATTTTACAGAATTATCATTTGAAAACCAGTATCCTACACTGAGTTTCAAACTTCTTTCCTCGCTGCTCACGCCTCCATATTCTCCTCCGGAAGCCGCTTAAAACTTTATTGATTGATTGACGTAACACGGTTAGTAGCCGTGCGTATGTCTGTATTTTATTTACCCAAAATCAAAAAAGTACTAAGCACGATAATTTTCAAACAATGCCTCATATAAAATTAGAAGATGGTGTTCCGGGCATTCTGGGACCCATGAAATTCAGTCCGAAAACGGCTGAACCGCTTAATGCGCTGGCGAATGCGCTTTTGCTCGCGGACGAAGGGCTGAGCCGTGGAGAACGTGAACTGATCGGTGCCTACGTTTCTGCGCAAAATGACTGCTTTTTCTGCCAGACGATCCATGGGGCCGTTGCGAGCGCTTACTATGACGACGAGGATTGGTCATTTATGCAAAGTGTGAAGACCAATTACCGTGAAAGCACATTATCCGACAAAATGAAGGCGCTGCTAACCATTGCCGGCAGCGTCCAGAAAGGCGGAAAATATGTGACCGAAGCGCAAATACTAGCCGCAAAAGAGGCGGGCGCGGACGACCGCGACATTCACGACACTGTGCTCATATCCGCCGCATTCTGCATGTTCAACCGCTACGTCGACGGATTGGCAACCACAGCGCCAACGAACCCCGCGATCTATAAATCGCGCGCCGAGAACATTGTAAAGAAAGGATACTCCGGCGATTCACCATACGAACCTTACGATTAACGCGGGTTCGATCCAAAATCTCTTTCAAACAAGTTATGATGAACATCAGACCAAAAATAATACTATCAGCAATAGTAGCCGTAGGGATAATGGCAATGAGCGTTTGCAAAAAGCCTTCGTCCGAAGAGAAAATGCTTCAATTGTTGCAGGAAAGTAAAGCCAGGGTTTTTCATTACCAAAATGATTTCAGCCCCGAGGCACAGCTCGCATATCTGGATTCGAGTATCAGGGAAACTCCTGAAGCGGAACAGGGGCAGCTTTTTAAGCTCAACCATTTTAAAGCCACCGTTTTGGTTCAAATCGGAAAAGTTGAGGAGGCGATCAGCATCCTGAAAAGGTTGGAACGGAATCAAAATCCGATTTATCAGCAAATCGGCATATCAAGAAGGATCAAAGATGACCTGGCGGTTGCCTATCTCCGGCTCGGCGAGCAAGCCAACTGCATTACCAACCATTCCATTGACGCGTGTATTCTGCCGATCAGGAATGGGGGCGTTCACCGGGATATAAGTGGTTCAAAAGGCACTGTGGACATTTATAAAAGGTTGCTGGCCGAAAAGCCGGATGACCTGGAAGCGCGCTGGCTGCTTAATGTTGCATATATGACATTGGGTAAATATCCCGAGAGTGTTCCCAGAAAAATGTTGATCCCGAACCTCGATAAGGCCGATGAAACCAGCGTGAACGCCTTTCAGGACATTGCCCCGGATCTCGGACTGGATGTCAAAAACATGGCGGGCGGGACTATCATTGAGGATTTCGACAACGACGGATATCTTGACCTGATCATGTCGAGCTGGGATTTGGGTGAGTCCATGCATTATTTCAAAAATAAGGGCGATGGTTCGTTTGAAGACAAATCGGCCATTTCAGGACTCGACCGTTTTACCGGCGGTTTGCAGGTCATGCAGACTGATTTCAACAATGACGGTTTCAAAGATGTATTTGTGATGCGAGGCGGGTGGCTCAGCAACACATTTGGCGAGCAGCCCAACTCACTTTTGAAGAACAACGGGGACGGCACATTCACCGATGTTACCATTGACAGTGGCTTGCTATCCTTCCATCCCACGCAAACCGCAACCTGGAACGACTTCAATAATGATGGCTGGGTGGATGTTTTTATCGGAAACGAAACCAGCATTGGGGCGAACCATCACCCCTGCGAACTTTACCTGAACAACAAAAACGGCACTTTTACGGAGGTGGCCAACCTGGCTAACTGTGGGATCGCGGCTTTTGTAAAGGGTGTGACTTCCGGGGATTTTGATAATGATGGCTGGAATGACATCTTTTTATCTACGCTCAGTGGAAACAGAATTTTACTCAGGAATAAAGGCGTAACGGGCGCTAAGCCAGGTCATGTTGTGTTCGAAGATGTAACGCAAAAAGCGGCGCTGGACAAGGACCATAACAGAAGTTTTACAACCTGGTTTTTCGATTACGACAACGATGGCTGGCTGGACATTCTCTGCGGCGACTACACCATGCAGTATAATTTGAGTTATTATGCTGCTGCCGAGCAACTTAGCGTTTCTCCTGAATATCACGGTCAGCCGGTGGTTTACAAAAACAACCACAATGGCACATTCAGCAACGTTACCAGGGACTTGGGACTGGATAAAACGGCCTTCGGCATGGGTGGAAGCTTTGGCGACATTGATAATGATGGCTTCCTGGATATTTTCCTGGGAACCGGAAACCCGAGTTACAAATCATTGATACCCAACAAAATGTTCAAAAATATGGGTGGCAAATCATTCGCGGATGTGACCTCGTCGGCGAAGGTGGGAAGCCTGCAAAAAGGGCATGGCGTAGGATTCGGGGATATGGATAATGATGGCGACCAGGACATTTACATTGAAATGGGCGGCGCGTATCTTGGCGACGCATACCAGAATTCCTTTTTCCTGAATCCCGGACAAGGTAACAACAACTGGGTTTCCATCGATCTGGAAGGAATGGCGGCCAACAAAGCGGCTATTGGCAGCAGGTTGAAAATCACAATCCGCGAGGACGGCGTAACGCGCTATATTTATCGCGACGTGAATTCCGGCGGCAGTTTTGGATCGGCTCCCTTCAAACGAGAAATCGGGTTGGGAACAGCTACGCAAATTGATGAAATAGAAATAAAGTGGAACGGGAGCGGGCACATTCAGAAAATTCAAAATGTGGCTGTAAACCAATTCATTAAGGTTAAGGAAGGGAGTAACAAAGTGGAGAAAGTAATGCTTAAAAAGCTTACGTTCAAAGACAAATCACATCATGAAATTCCGCTTTGCGCCCCGGTTGCCAAGGCGTCTATTTAGGATGGAAATGCCAGATAACCTGGGGCCTCATGCATAATGTGTTCCCGGGTTATCATTTGGCGATTTGATCTGCGTACTTACATTACTGCTAGCGTTCAGCGACTTGCGGCCCGCCAACGCACGTTCATCTCAAACCGGGTTGATTTGAGTTTAGTCATTAATGAATCAACTTTTCATTCACCTTCACATTGGTCAGCTTGAAATCCTGCACCACGCTCTTGTCGTAGGCTGCATTTTTGGCAGTTATATTCAAATCCTCAAAATTGAATCTCGACAACTTATCATAGTCACCGGGGCTGACGTCGAAAAACACTTCGCATTTCAGGGTAATGTTTTTTAGACTAATGTTGTCACAGTAGGATAGGGGCACGTCTTTTCTCCCTTTCAAATCAAAAAACTGCTTCCAAGGCTTTACATAAATCAAACTATATGCGTAACCGGCAATGTTTTCCACGCTGACGAACTCGTATTTTTGCGGTGTATCCGGTCTCATTTTAAGCCAAAGCACACGCATTGCGTTGGTAATGTGGCAGTTACGCATGACGATGTTTTTGTTGTGAATGGCTTCGCTGCCGCAGGTTAGTGCGGCATGGCAAAACCCGAATTCGCTGTCTTCGATGATCACATTTGTATTTGCGCCATTGCCTTTATCCGTATCTGCATAAGGCCCTTTTCCACCCTTTAAAGCGATTGCATCGTCATTTACAGCCAGATAGCAGCCTTTTATCAACACATTATTACAAACATCCAGGTCGATCGCGTCCGTGCTGGGCGCTTTGATGGGCTCGTGTGGCGCGGTAATGCGCACATTCAGGATTTTAATGTTATTGCATTGATAATAGTGACTTGTCCAAAAGCCGGAGTTTTGCAACCGTACATCCTGGACCTGCACATCATTGCTTTTCCAAATGAAAACCAGTCGTGGACGCGAAACTTCGAGGTTGGTGCAATTCGGGTTTTCTTTTCTTCTTTGCCAGAATGCTTTCCAGTAATTCAGCCCGTTTCCGTCAATCACGCCTTTGCCGGAAATTGTGAAACCGTTAACGCCATACGCATTCACGAGCGCAGGAAAATAATCCAGGTTTTGCCCTTCCATTCTCGACGCCATACTCGGGTAATCGGCTATCTTGTCGGAGCCTTTTAATGTTGCGCCCTCGGAAACGTATAAATGGGTTTTTGGTTTAAAAAACAATGCGCCGCTGAGAAATGTGCCTTTCGGAATGACGATCACACCGCCGCCTTGCTGATGTGCGAGATCGATAATTTTTTGGATAACGGCCGTTTGCACGACATTACTATCGCTTGAAGCCCCGTGTTTTGTAATGACGAATTGTTTGCCCAAATCCTCCAACCTGATTTTCGAACTGTCTGAAAACCAGGCCGGTATTTTTGTTCCATCCGGGAAAGTAACGGATTTCCCCGTCTGTGAAAAGGAAAGAAAGGAGATAAGGAAGAGGTGTAAGAAAAGCAGACAAGATTTTGTCATAACAAAGGTTTATGTTTGAATGTCAGAGTCAATTTAAGAATTTCTTAACTATTATCTTTATCCCGTCCGCCCTGGGTGGAGTTGTTGAAATGGTTTATAATTTATTGCGCAGGAAGTCACAGACAAATAACCGATGAGAAGAGCCTTTATTTTAATTCTTATTCCAATCGTTACCATTGCCTTAGTATACGCATTAATTCATTTTATTGGGATGCAGGGTTTCGCATTTGCATGGTCCCTCAACTTCTTGCTGATGGCATGCGCGCTCACCTTTACCGAAACCTTAAAAGGCCCACTTACCTCGACCTATTTTAACGAAAAGGAATGGGAGCTGAAAGGAAAAATATATGAGTCTTTTGGCGTAAATTTTTACCGAAAATTATTGGTTTGGGTTGGCTGGGAAAAATTGAACAAAAAATCCAATCCAATTGAAAAGAAGACAAATGCACTTGTACATCTGCATTACCGAACCAAACAATCCGAATTAGGGCATCTGATTATTTTAATTATCGTTTTGGGTTTCAATTTTTTTGTGGCATTTGAGTTTGGGGTTATCCAATCTTTGTGGTTGCTGATATTAAATGTATTGCTAAATCTATACCCTATTTTTCTGCAAAGATATAACCGGCCACGAATCGAAAGGGCCATCACTTTAAGTCGACGCAGGTAAGTCACTTGCGCAACATCCGGGCAAATAATTTTCCGTAATGCTGCCCGTAATTGAGCCTATTTATTTTATATATTACGAAACAATTTAAATGTTTAATAACTTATAAATTAACTAGCCATGAAGTTTAAATTAATTCTATCATTTCTGCTTTTAGCCCCTTGTTTTGTTGCATTTAGTCAGGAGAATCAATCTGTAAAATCTGAGAAGCAAGGCATTGCTGTTGCCGACAAAGGCCTGATCAAGATATCCGTTATGTATCCATTTGCGGAGGGCAAAACCTTCAATATGGAATATTATGAAACGAAGCATATGCCCATGGTAGCGGGTTATTTAGGAGCAAATTTGGTTAAGTACACCATTGAAAAAGGCCTGTCCAGTGGTATTCCCAACCAACCTCTACCTTTTTTGGCTATTGGCACATTTTATGTCAAAAGTCTGAGCGAATATCAAGCGGCGGTGGCGCCAAACAGAGATGCAATTCGCGCAGATTTTGCAAATTATACCAATGTTGTTCCGGTCATTTTGGTGAGTGAAGTTGTAAAATAAGAAAGCGAGGTCGACTTGTTTTCATGCAAAGGATATAACTTGGTGCTGAGATGCAAACATATCCATAACAATTTGTCACATGAGTACTAACGAAAATGCTGCTGTACCGGCAGTTCCGATTTCAAAATCTTTGGTGTCCAACGGATTCCTGTTCATTTCCGGTCAAATCGGCTCTGCTGGTGGCCAGGTGGTGACCACATCCTTCCAGGACGAGGTTACGCAGGTATTTACGAATATCGAAACGATACTCAATGAGCACAGTCTGACTTTCAGCCATATTGTTAGCATTACGGTATACCTTACGGATATGCGGTATTTCGACGAACTCAACGCTGTGTACCAAACTTATTTCACCGACCGCTATCCAACCCGCACCTGCATAGCCGTGGCAGGTTTACCGAAGCAAGCGCGGGTTGAGCTGACTACGATTGCGAGTTTGGAGTTGAAAGCTAGTTGAAATAAAACAGCCCGGTAAATCGATGAAATCAAACGAAGGATAAACCGCAATCTAAAAAGTTAACTTACCCAATATAATTTGGATCAAACTCAACAATCCATTCAATTCCATATTTATCCCTGAACATTCCAGCGTACGTGCCCCAGGGACTGTCGTCCATTGGCCCTTCAACATCTCCACCTGCTGATAGTCCATTAAAGATTTTCTCTGCTTCTTCACGACTCTCTGCACTAACTGATATTTTAGACCTGTTTTCGTTTTCGTTCACTGGTCCCATAAATTCAGGGACATCATTGGCTATTAACACATTGTGTTTCCCCAAAGGCAATACAATGGTCATTATTTTATTTGCTTCATTTTCTGGCACAGGGAATTCAGCGCTTGCTAAGTCCTTGAAACGAATGATTTTTGTGAATTCTCCGCCAAAAACTGATTTGTAAAAATTGAATGCTTCTTCAGCATTTCCATTGAAGTTGATCCAGGGGTTGATCGTTCTCATAATTTTTTTAGGTTTTGAATGTATTTCTTACACTATTCTGCATTCCCATTGTCAATGTGGTCGGCTATTCCCTTCCTAAAACCTCTGCGATCAGGCCATCAACGGATTTTCAATAATCCGCGCAGGATTGATTTGAGGGTTGTTGATGATGATAATACAAAGGTGGAATTTAGCACGGCATTTGAACCTGTGCAAATGCGACATTTTAGAGGGTAAATCCCGCCAAAATGTTTTGGCTGTTGTAGTAGCTGAAAATGAAAAAGCCTGCTCATCTGTTGATTTGCAGGCTTTTGATGCTTTTTGTTATTTTTTCAAGTGATCCCGCTGGGATCATACTTTGTGAGATAACGCATTGATTATCAATTGTCTGTGTCCTGTCAAATCTATTACTTACCTAGTAACTCACCGAATTGTGGCGCTTGGCTTGCAATTAGCTCAAAGATAAGAATATTTATAAAATTCTTCCGCTAGCGACTTCGGAGCGTTTGGGCGGCCAGATTCAATTGTATGACAATTGTACATCTGGCCGATTGCGGTTAAGAGGCAATTCAGAATATAAATTAATAAGTTGTTTTCTTTCAGGGGGTGAAGAAATGCAGTTTCCGTAAATATTTGAAGCGTTATTTATAAGCTCGTATATTCAGGAGAAACTCCATATCTGATGTGGTCATGTTGTGTGTAAGATTCCCTACTCATTGCGTGTGAAACACTTTGGTATACCCATTGAATTAAAATTCGAATGAAAAAAGAATCTATCGAAGAATTACGGGACAGGTCGGAAGGCTTTTCACTTGACGCTACTCTAGCTTATATAGAGGAATTAAAAACGGAGAAGGAGTATAAGATTGTTTCGCCATATCCGACCATAAATGGCCAACTATGCCGCTTGGTGATGGATGAAGAAGGTCTTTTTACTTTGTGGGTTAAAGAAATGTTGAGTTCTCCCGAAAACCCTCCGGTAACTTATCAATATGATGGATATGGCTTTCATCGACCATTCCTGTTACTAGGTAGAGAAGGCTTTTTTAAGGTACCAAGTGGTGTCGGTAGCTTATCAATGACATTTAATGCCTCTGACAGTTTCAATTGCAAAATAGTTGAACTTGAGTCGCAATTGCAGGCATCTCCACACTTTTTTAGGTGCATTTTACCAATGGGATCTGCTGAACGCCACGCAACCTATGTAGAGTCTGTCTCATTTAATGTAGGTACAACGCTTCATTATAGAGGGCTAACAAAGTTTAGAACTCGAGGTATTCAAATCAATCTATTTGACTACCGTTTAGCGGATGGCAACAATTGTTGGTTTGTGGACACAGGTGATAAGTGCAATTACGAGGATTTCAAACAGATAGTCGAGGCACTAATTGTTCATTATGGTTGGATAGCTGGTAATCTGATTAGAGATACAATGACCATTCTGTTTTCAGACGATCGCGCGTTCAATCACATCAAACATCATTCGTTCTATCGTCTAAGTGGCTCTAAACGTGGCCTTGAAGCGATTCGTCCGCGAGATATGACCGATTTCGTTCCAAAGCAGGACCTCGAAGGGGAACGCTACCTCTCCACAAAAACATTGACCTCACTTATCGAGCTATCGCTTACGAACAGTGCTTTTTATCGAGCTTGTACAATCTTAGCGGAAAGCCATGAGTATCCGCTTGAAATTAGGGCTTCGACTTACTCTGTTGTCTTAGAAACCCTAAAGAATATCATTCTAGAGGCAAATTCGGAAAAGATTAATTCAATAAAAAATCGAACGGATGCAAAAGCTCTTATCAAGGACCTTAAGGCGGTAGTCGCTGCTGTCTCACCATCGAAGTTTAATAATTTACTTGCTGTGAACCAGCGGATCGAACAACTTAACCAAGTAGGAAATACAGATAGTTTTTACAAGGTTTTTGAGCTTTTAGGACTTTCGCTCAGTGCTACGGATAAGGAATGTCTCAAAAAGAGAAATGACTTTTTGCATGGTAGACTCCCCTTTGAGGATGTGCGACAAGAATACCTGAAATCTGAGCTAGCAACTGTTGTATTTCGGATGCACCTACTTTTATGTGCTTTGCTATTGAAAATGGGTGGCTTTTCTGGTTATTTATTTAACAACATAAGATACCGATTTCCAGAATTGAAAAACGAGCCAGTGTATAGGAAATTAGACTTTGGTAGTTAAAAGATCACCGTCCCACTTAATTCTAACCTTGCCTTTTTCACCTTCTCTCTCGCGATCCCCTCTCACAAACAGGAGGGGTCGTGAGAGAGAAGGTGCAGCGCTAACCTTCCGTGCCAAAACGCTTCAAGAGCCGCCCTTTCAAAGCCTGCATATCCTCACTAACCTTCGTGTCCAGAATCTTAGCATAAATCTGTGTCGTCCGAATGTTCGTATGCCCAAGCATTTTAGAAACACTTTCAATCGGCACACCATTCTGCAAAGTTATAGTCGTGGCGAACGTATGCCTGGCTACGTGTGAGGTGAGAACTTTGTCAATCCCGCAAATCACGGCAATCTCTTTCAGGTAGTCATTCATCTTTTGGTTGCTCGGAACTGGCAATACCAGCCCGCGAGATTCGCAGAACGGATGATCTTTATATCTGTCAATAATTTGAAGCGCTTCTGGCAACAGCGGGATATGTGATTTGACATTCGTTTTCGTTCGCTGGCTGAAAATCCATTGCTCACCATCGATACCTCTTGCAATCTGGCTTTTTTCAAGCTTCTGGATATCGGAGTAGGCCAGGCCGGTGAAACAACAAAAAACAAAGGTGTCCCGCACTTGGGCTAGTCTATCGCTAGCAAATTCTTTGTTTGCCATTAAGTCCAGTTCAGCTCTCGTGAGGATCGCTTTATCGACCTTCTTAAACTTACCCTTGAAGTTCAAATAGGGATCAAGATTCATCCACCCATTGCCCAGACAAATGTTTACGATCTTGCGAAACATCTTCACGTGCTTTACCACAGCGTTATTGCCCATCTTACGAACTGAGCGCAGATAGAACTCATAATCGGCGATGAAGGGGAAATCGATGCGGCCAATGTCAAAATCGCTTGTGTCGAAGTGACTCTTTAAGAATGCTGATGTATGGCGTTCTAGCACCTTGTATCTGTTGAATGTGCCAATTGCATATTCCTGGCCGATTAATGCTTTCATCCGCTCGTTATGGTCAGCTATCACCGCCATCAATAGACGCTCTTTGGGGCCGACGCCTAAAAACTTGTTTTTGATCGTTTCCGCAGTTATCAAAGCATTGTCGCGAACCAATGCGGCTTGTGCATCTAACAATTGCTGTTCGAGGTTGCCGAGATAAGCGTTCACCGACTTTACAGCCTCCTTCGCACCAGATACTCTGCCAGCAACCGCATTCCACCGGCTGGGCTCGCATTCTCGCCCGGTCGTAAATTCGGCTCTTTTGCTTTCAACCGTAATCCGCAAGTAAATCGGCACGGGCCCTTTTTGATAGTTTTTCGGGTTCTTCAAATAGAAAAGCAGACTTAGTTTTGTTTTCATACCTTTTTCAGGTTAAAAAGTTGAACAAAAGTAGTCTTGCAAGCCGTTACAGCACAAGATGTTTACGGCGTAAACATCTTCATAACCAATAAGTTACAGCGATTCTGGTGAGTAAAATTTGCAGATTGATGAACTCACCGAATTACTCACCAAAAATTTGACGAAAATTGAATCTTTTGGCATAATCCGGAAAGAAAAAAGCCTGCTAATCGTTTGATTTGCAGGCTTTTGATGCTTTTTTTTATTTCTTTATGTGATCCCGCTGGGATTCGAACCCAGGACCCATACATTAAAAGTGTATTGCTCTACCAGCTGAGCTACGGAATCCTATTTTTTTGCTCTGATTGGCTGAGCTGCAACTTTTTTAAATAATTGGATTTGCACGAGGCGTTTCCGTAATTGCGATGCAAAAGTAGAATTCTAAAAAGTATAATGCAAGCCCTGAATAAGAAATACCTGCTATTCTGGATTTTTTTAGGAACCTTCCTGACTGCTGAAACAGCTTTGTCAGCCAATAAAAAAGAGCTAAAAACGGCTGATTCTCTGTTCGCTATGGCGCGCTATCCGGAGTCGCTGGTGCTATATAAAAAAAATTTCAGTGAGGATGAAAAAAACAACCAAAGCCTGTTGCTAAAACTCGCTTTCCTGGCCGAGAAGACCAATAACTACACGGATTGCCTCTTTTATCTCAGCAAACTTGCCCTCACAAATCCTTCCCGCCGACTCTTCGAAAAAATGGATAAGCTAGCCGCTGAGCAAAATCTAACGGGCTATGAATTCGACGATTACAACTATTTTATAATTTTTTATAGAAGATATGGTGATTACATTCCAATATTGCTTCTAACTTTGGGGACATACATTGTCGTCATAATGGTGACAAAAGTGCGGAGAGGGGAACCGATTTTGCAAATACATAAACTTTCAATTGTCGTGTATCTGCTTGTATTGCTGGGGATTCTCAATGTGCCTTCTCTTTACCGAACGTGCATTATAGTCAATGAAAACACGTTTTTAAGGGATGAGCCGTCTTCTGCGGCTCCCGTTGTGGACCGGGTTGGTAGGGGGCATAAGCTTACGATTGTGGGTTCTGTTGACCATTGGAACCGCGTAATATGGAACAATCAGATCGTGTATATACGCAAAAGTGACCTCTGGAATATTTAACGGGGCAATTCGAGTATCATTTTTGTAACGAGATAAGTTTATATATATTTAAGGGTTAAATTTTTTTAAATTAATGATGTATGAAAAAGCCAATGAAACGTTTTTTACTATTGATCGCAGGAGTTGTAATGTTAGGTTTTGTGTCGTCTTGCAAAGAGGAAGGCCCTCACAAAGATGACATTGTGAAGTTCTCCGCAGTTATAAATAGTGGCGCTACTGTTCCAAAAGCTACTTCTGCTGGTCAGGGCACAGGTGTTTTTGAATACAACAAAAATACAATGGAGTTGAAATACAACATTAATTATCAAAATGTTACACCAACTTCTGTGAACATTCACAGCGCAAACCCATCTTGGGAAGCTGGTCCATTGTTGTTCACTTACGCGGCGACTGGTAACCAGGTTCAGGGAACGCAGAAGCTGAACACGGAGCAACAAACGATGTTGATCTTGGGAATGCTTTATGTGAACATTCCTACCAAAGAGAACATTTATGGTGAAATTCGCGGACAGATCATTGCTGACAGATTCGAAGAATAAGACATTAAGACCATATAAAAAGGCTTGCAGCGAACGTTGCAAGCCTTTTTTTGTTGGATAACCGGATTTATTTCTTCTTCTTTTTCCTTTTTGCTGTCTCGTAATCTTCCACTTCCTTCATCAATGATTTCAGGTCGTCGGTAGTGTCAGCGGTGAAGTCGATTGTTTGTGAGTAATCGGTTGTACTGATGCTCAACACGTCGATTGGTTTTTCCAGATATGTTTGAATTTCTTCCAGCATAGGCTTCTCCTCGGGGCTGCAAAAGGAAACGGCGCGGCCTTTTTGCGTTCCGCGGCCCGTGCGTCCCACCCTGTGCACGTAGTTTTCGGCTTGCTCGGGAAGATCGTAGTTCACGACGTAATCCACATTGGCAATGTCAATTCCCCTTGCGCTAACGTCCGTGGCGATCAGCACTTTTACATTTCCTTGTTTAAACTCGTTCAGCGCTGTTAGCCTGTCGGCTTGTTCTTTGTCGCCGTGAATGGTCATGCTAACGATTTCCATTCTTTCCAATGCGTTAAAAACCCTTTCCGCGCGCACTTTTGTACGAACGAAAACAAGGATCTTGCTATCGGGATTCTCTTTAATCACACGTTCCAAAAAGAACCTTTTGTCATCCATAGCCACAAAAGCCACGGAATGCGTGATATTTTTCGCGACACGATCATTGGGTGAAATCTGGATGCGAATGGCGTTTCTTACCAGCGAGTAGGCTAGTTTTTTGATCTTTTCGTTGATCGTAGCTGAGAAAAACAGCGTCTGTCTGTTCTTGGGTAAAAATTTTATAAGGTCCTGAATATCCTTAATAAATCCCAGATCCAGCATATGATCGGCTTCGTCGAGGATCAGAATTTCTATTCGGTCGAGTTTAATGTGGCCCTGGCTTACGAGGTCGAACATCCTTCCGGGGGTGGAAACCAGGACGTCGATGCCTTTTTCCAGCTGAGCGATCTGCGGACCCTGTTCTACGCCGCCAAACACACTGAATGCTTTCACTCTGGTATGCTGCGCGAGTTTGGCAAAAACCTCCGTAATCTGGATTGCAAGCTCCCGGGTAGGAACCATCACCACACATTTAATGCCTTCTGAGCGACTGGAAACCTTTTGTTTGTGCAACTTATCAATAACCGGAATGGCAAAAGCGGCGGTTTTTCCTGTGCCCGTTTGCGCAATGGCCAGCACATCTTCGCCCTTCATGATCGCAGGAATAGCCTTGAACTGAATGTCGGTCGGTTTTTTAAATCCGGCTGTGTCCAGGCTTCTTTTGATCTCAGGGGCAATGTGGTAATCTTCGAATTTCATAAAAAGTGGATTGGTAAGGCGGCTGAAAATGATGCCGCCTTCTAAAAAGTGCCCAAAGATACGCGGTAATCCAAGACGTCACGATTAATTATTGCCGTGTGTCGCACACGCCGCGTCTTGTTATGCATACACGATTATTCCGTTTCAACTTGCTTAAACGCTTCTGCGATCAGCTCTTTTTGCCGCTCCGTGAGGTTTACAGGAATTTTAATGTCAAACGTAACATACAGATCGCCAAAGCTTTCTGCTTTTTTATAAACAGGAAAACCTTTGCCTTTCAATCTGACAACACTTCCGTTTTGCGTCTCCGGCTTGATCGGAAGCTTCACTTTTCCACTGAGCGTTTCAAGTACGAGCTCGCCGCCCAGCAATGCGGTTTGAAGATCCAGCTCCACTTTTTGGTGAATGTTGTCGCCTTCCCTTCGCAGCTTTTCATCGGCAGCAATGTTGAATGTGATAAAAAGGTCGCCATTCTGGCCTCCGCTTGTGCCCGGTCCGCCATGACCTGCGATTTTGATCGTTTGCCCGTTTTGAATGCCGGCGGGGACGGTGATACGAATATTTTTACCGTTGACAGTGATGGTTTTCTTTTGCGTTTGATAGGCTTCCTGCAATGTCAGGTGTAGTTCCGCCTGATAGTCCTGCCCGCGCAATGTCCTTTGCCTGCCACCGCCAAAGCCGCTGGAGGAACCGAACATGGACTCAAAGAAATCGGAAAAATCATTGCCGCCTGTTTGCCATTGTCCCTGCTGCCGAGATGAATTGGCGCGGGACTGGCGTGCTCTTTCAAATTCATCACTATGCTGCCAGTCTTTTCCGTACTGGTCATATTTTTTTCGCTTTTCAGGATCGCTGAGCACCTCATTGGCTTCATTCAGTTCCTGAAACTTCTTCTCGGCTTCCTTATTGTCCGGGTTCACATCGGGGTGATATTTCCTGGCCAGTTTGCGGTAAGCGTTTTTTATTTCCTTTTCCGGCGCATTTTTATCTACGCCAAGGATCTGATAATAATCTACAAATGGCATAACTAAAAAATTAGATCGATTTGGGTTGATAGATACATAAAAAATTGCGGTAACGTCATTTGCGTTCGAGCATTTTTAAATACAGGTCTTCTACTTTTTTTCTTGCCCAGGGTGTTTTCCTCAAAAACTTCAGACTGGATTTCACACTTGGCTCAAACTGGAAACTATTAATATTAATGTGATAACCCATTTGTTCCCAGCCGTAATATTCAACCAGTTCGTTCAAAATTGCTTCCAGCGTTTTGCCGTGAAGCGGGTTATTGGGTTGTCCTTCCATGTTACAAAAAAGAATGTTGCCTTTGTTTTAAAGTAGATTTATCCAATTAAATAATTATTATGCTTGACGATTAGTTCAAACATTAAATCCTGCTTATGGATCAGATAAAATGGGGCATCATTGGCTGCGGCAATGTTACCGAAGTCAAGAGCGGCCCGGCTTTTAATAAAGTTGCCAATTCAAGTCTGGTGGCCGTTATGCGGCGCGACGCTGAAAAAGCTGCCGATTACGCGCAGCGCCATAATGTTCCCAAATGGTATGCCGATGCTGACGAGCTCATTAATGATCCGGAGATCAACGCGATATACATTGCAACGCCGCCAGATGCCCACGAAGAACTGGCCATTAAAGCCATGAAGGTAGGCAAGCCTGTTTACATCGAAAAACCCATGGCGCTGAATGGTGCCGAATGCGACCGGATCAATGCATTCAGCAGGGAAAGCGGTGTTCCGGTTTTTGTCGCATTTTACCGCCGCGCACTTGACTATTTTCTCAAAGTAAAAGAACTCGTTGACAGTAATGTTATTGGCGATGTAAGATTTGTGAACATTTGCCTGCAATGGCAGCCTTATGAAGAAGAAACCGGGCCAAACCCAAAGCCACGCTGGCGGGTGGATCCGAAAATTTCAGGTGGCGGCCATTTTCATGACCTGGCGTCGCATCAGTTTGATTTGCTTGAATTTGTATTTGGCCCAATAAAATATGCGTCCGGAATTGCGCGTAACCAGGCAGGATTATATGAAGCCGACGACATTGTCGTGGCCAATTACGAGTTCGAATCGGGCGTTTTGGGCAATGGAAGCTGGTGCTATACCATCAACAAGGAACAGCGCGAGGACCTGGCGCAGATCATCGGCTCCAAAGGCAGGATCACGTTCTCGTTTTTTGAGAAATTTGACATTAAAGTGGAAACGGAATCGGGAACCGAGATTTTCAACATTCCTTATCCGCAACATGTGCAACAGCCTTTAATCGATTCGATTGTGAAGGAGTTACGCGGCGAAGGAAAATGTCCGAGCACCGGCGAATCGGGCGCAAGGGCCAACCATATCATGGATTGGATTACAACAAAGTAATTTTTTTATAGTTTTACAGTTATTCAATCATCTTAACTCAAAAATTCAATAGTCATGGCCAAAGGTAAAAATCTGGACAAGGGAAGCACTAAAAAGGAGCCCGAGAAGAACCTGAAAGAGAAACGTGCTGAAAAAAAGGCGAAAAAAGACGGTAAGAAAGACTATTAATAAAAAGCAAAATTACTTGTCAGCCTGAACGGACCGGGCCGCTCAGGCTGACAGGGCATCAGTAAATCTCCCGGTTTGTCTTGTATTTGGCGAGCTTCTTCTTAGCCCGGACAATTTTCGAATGAATTTTATTCTTCTCATCCGGGGTCATGATATCATCCGCCTGGGCTTTTTCTATGGTTGCCTGGATCACATCCTGCTCGCGTTGCAACTTAGTATATTCCAATTCAGTAAGTTTCTTACTTTTATAAGCCGACCTGATTTCCGAATCCAGCTTTTTAAGCTCGGATTTGAAGTTCTGCGCATAGCTTATGTGGGCGCTAACAAGGAAAAACAAGGCGACGATAAGGAAAGATTTCATCGTTTTTATATTTGGTAATAGAATGGTTGAGTTTGAATATAATTGTGAATATAAGGGCCAGCGGATTTAATTTGAAAATATGAGTGTGCAAGTGGCTGTGAATTTGCGCAAGTTTCAGGTTGGGCAACTGCGGAGATGAAGCCAATTTTGTATAACAAATTATTAATCCAATGAACCAGGAAACTTATAATTACGACAAAATTGCAAAAGCCATCGAGTTCATCGTTGCCAATGCAAAAGACCAGCCTTCGCTATTTGACGTGGCTGAGGAAGTGAGCATCAGCCAGTTTCATTTCCAGCGTGTTTTTACAGAATGGGCAGGCGTAAGTCCCAAAAAATTCCTTCAATTCATTACCGCGGGCTATCTGAAAGAAAAGATCCGGGAATCATCCAACCTTGTTGAACTGGCGGAGCAGGCAGGACTGTCGAGCCAAAGCAGAGTTTACGACCATTTTATCAGCATTGAAGCAGTAACGCCGCAGGAATTTAAAACTTCGGGGAAAGGACTTGATATCAGCTATGGCATCCATCCCACACCGTTCGGTGATTGTTTTATTGCCGTTACAGACCGCGGCATTTGCGCGATGGCGTTCATTGACGAAGCAGGGCGGGAAGCAGAATTGATCACACTGGCCAAAAAGTGGCACTATGCCAACATCAAACACGACCAAATCCTAACGGAACGTTTTGTTAACCGCATTTTCCAGCCTGCTTCGGGTTCATTGGAAAAGCTTCCTATACTCGTTCAGGGGACCAATTTTCAGCTCAAAGTGTGGGAAGCATTGCTGAGCATTCCCAATGGCGCGCTGACCACTTACCAGCAAATAGCCCAAAGCATCGGACATCCGGGCGCCGTTCGCGCGGTTGGAAGCGCCGTGGGCGACAACCCGATCGCTTATCTGATCCCATGCCATCGTGTTATCCGTAAGGAAGGTTTACTTGGCGAATATCGCTGGGGAAGTTTGCGTAAAAAGGCATTGATAGGGTGGGAGGCGGCGCGTTTGGCCTAACAACCCTAACCGTTTTTTGCCCTGTAATTTCCCTGAAATTGTTCGTTTTGAGGAATAATTTGCACAGCAATTATTGCGCTCTAAATAGCATAATTGCGATGGTGAATATTGCTAAGTAACTGTTTACTAACTGTAAGCGAATATTTACAATGCGATTTTTCTGGTATGGACTGATATTGGCAATGCTGACTGCATTATTAATCAGTAATCAGTATCAGTTATGAAAAAGCAAATAATTCGTTCTTTGGCTGTGGCTGCGTTTTTCCTGACCATCAGCTCAGTAGGTTACGCCCAGTTTTCACTTGGATTGCAAGGGGGAATTGCCAAATCCAATGTAGAAGATTCTAAAACCGTTGCAGGTGGCGGGGTGAATTTGAGAGTATTTACGTCTCCCAATTTTGCATTTGGCGTTGCAGGTAAGATTTATGCGGATGGAAGCGATTATACGATAGCCGGGCAAACGCTCAGCTCAACAGGCCGGTTAATGCCTGTAACCGGAACGATTGATTACTTTTTCACAGAAGGTGTCATCAGGCCATATGTTGGTGGGGACGCGGGTATTTATTTCTCCAAGTACGACGCTAAGTTCAATGGAAATACAATCGTTGAATCTTCAAAACATAGCAACTTCGGTGCAGCGCCAAGGGCAGGGTTGATTTTTGCTTTTGGAAACGTAGGTATTCAGGTGGAAGGGATTTACCATTTCGTCTTTGGTAATAAAAATCACGGGTCAACCACAGGATCAGCCAATAATATTGATTTTGAATCCACTTCAAATTTCGGTGGGGTGAATGTCGGTGTGATCTTCGGATTGGGCGGAGAGTAATTTCTGACCCATCGAATATGTTGAAAACGCGCTCATTGAGCGCGTTTTTTTGTTACTGAATAAATCTGCGGCTAACTTGCTGCCCTATGCCAACCCCGCTGCCATCGATCCATATGCCTTCTTTTCAGGAACAAGTTTGTAATGGGCTGAGCGAAATGCAGTTGCAATTCGAAGTGACAAGTCGCGGGCATTTCTCAACACATATCGTCGTATCGAAAGGAAATGGTGCTACGTTGAAAATTGTGCTGATTACGCTTGAAAACTGGCTTGAAGCGGGATCTTTCCTAAGGTGGCAAGACGAAGTTCGCACCATGCTTGCAAAACGGGAAGCGGGTTTAAAATGTGTTGTGATCTGGGAAGATTATTGGATTAACAATGAGCCGATCGTAAAGTCCAGGGTGAATGCAATGCTTGGGAATTCTCAGAAAATTGCGGCCAGACTAACACAGGTTCGCCGGATAGATCAGGAAAGCGCTGCGCTGTTTTTAGAGAAAAATCATCTCAATGGTTCCGTAACTTCCAAAACAAAATATGGCCTGTTTTTACCAAAACGTTATTTCCGGGTTTTGAACGAGGCTTTCGAATACGATCACAATTCAGAAGAACTGCTCGTGGCTGTCGCAACATTCAGTGCGCCGCGGGTTTTTGCTCGTGCGGATGGTCCATTCAGGTCGTTCGAAATGCTGCGGTTTGCCAGCTTGCTCGATACCAATGTTTCCGGCGGGCTGGATAAGCTGCTTACTGCTTTTGCAAGAGAAAAAGATCCGGATGATATCATGACCTACGCCGACCGTGAATGGTCGGATGGAGCTGGTTATGTGACGCTTGGCTTTGAAAGAATTTCAGAAACAGCGCCCATGCAGTTCTATTTGTCCGCGACTGATATGGAGAGAACTTCAAAGCCAGATCCTAAGCGCATTGCGATCTACAATGCGGGCAGCATTAAGTTTGTTAAGACCTATAAATTGCCGAACTGAATGCCTGACATGAAACCGACCGTTCCGCTGCTCGTCATCTTGGGGCCTACCGCTTCCGGCAAAACCCATTTGGCAGTGAAAGTCGCGGCTATGATAGGCGGTGAGATCATCAGCGCAGATTCCAGGCAGGTTTACCGGGATATGGATATCGGAACAGGCAAGGATCTTGCTGAGTATGAATCGGATGGCAAAAAGATTCCATATCATTTGATAGACATTAGGGACGCCGGCGAGCAATATAATGTAAATGAGTTTCAAAGGGATTTCGAAACGGTATATAAATTGGTTACAGGCAACGGTCATGTGCCGGTTTTGTGTGGAGGAACGGGTTTTTACATTCTTTCGTTGCTCAAAGGTCATGCATATGCGTCCGTTCCGGTGAGCGAAACGCTTCGCACAGAGCTGGAAAACGTTCCCAAAGAGTCGCTATTAACACGATTTGAAAGTTATGATACGGCCTATCAGCGCATTGCGGACACGTCTACACGGAAAAGGTTGATCAGGGCCATTGAAATATCGGAATTCCTCACACATCATGCAGGCGCTGAAACTTTTACGGAGAGGCAGCCTTATCGGTACATTGTTTTCGGGCTTAACCCCGCAGTTGAAGTCCGGCGTGAGCGGATCAGCAGGAGATTAAGAACCAGGTTGGAAAGTGGTTTGATTGAGGAGGTTAAGGGTTTGCTGGCACGCGGGCTTACAGCTGAACAATTGATTTATTATGGTCTGGAATACAAATGGATTACGCTTTTCCTGACAGGTGCGCTGCAATACGAGGAAATGGTAACACATTTGGAAACCGAAATCCATCGTTTCGCAAAGCGACAAATGACTTTTTTCCGGAAAATGGAAAAAGATGGAATTGATATACAATGGCTTGATTCTGAAAGGAATGCTGACGAACAGGCGCAGGCCATAACACTAAAATATCAGCAGTTTTTACACGACAACTAAGAGTAATTTACCATAAAAGACGTCACATAAATGAATAAAAAGATCAGCAGCCTTTTGCTGCTTTTGGTCCTGAGCGTAACGGACGCCTATTTGCTGGCGCACCCAAACCTCATCGGAAAGCTCGGTGTGATGGTTTACAAGCACGTTTACATCCGCAATTTTCCAAGAGCATTGTTAACGGTTTTGCTTGTGGTAGGGATTTCGCTGGCCATCTGTGAACTGATCAGGCTATTTGCAGACCGCAAACCGGCAACCATATTTTATAGCTGGTTACTGGGGATTGCAGTCTTCTGGTTTGGATACGTTTATCTCACGTTCTCGACGTTTTCATATCGGATCACCGGGAAGGCATTTATCTACGGCGCGCATCTGCTGCCAGTCATTCTGGCAGGGCTTTTCGGGCGATATCTGGTCAGGCAAATTCTCAGCAAGCCGCGCTACATAGAGGTCGATCTGAAAGGAAATGTGTCGAAGGACGTGCAGCCCTGAGGCGGGTTAAACGGGAGTTTTTCAGCATTTTTTGAGCTCAATAGAATATTATTATAATTACTTAAAATTGTGAAATATTATTCCCCGAGTCCCGATTTTTCACAAATAAAACATGGATAATAATAGAAAGTACACAGTTTTTTAGGATATTGCGGCTTGTGTCGAATCGGGAAATGGTTACGCTCGCATTCAATTAACACAAAATTAATTTGTTGGATAAGTAAATCAGGAGCACGGAAAATCTTTGGATTGAATTGACCTGATTTGTCTATATCTTGTCATTAACCTTTTTAATTTTATTCTCATTAATATGTCCCAAATAGCTGAATTAACCCTTGAAGGTAAAAAGTACGAGTTCCCCATTATTGAAGGCAGTGAGCAGGAGAAAGCGATAGATATTGCCAAGTTACGTGACCAGACAGGGTATATTACAATTGATGCAGGTTATAAAAATACAGGCGCCACAAAAAGCGCTATAACGTTTCTGGATGGAGAAGAGGGGATACTGAATTACAGAGGTTATTCAATTGAAGATCTGGCTGAAAAGTCGTCATTTTTGGAAGTAGCTTACCTGCTTATTTACGGAGAACTTCCTACTGAAAAGCAGTTTGCGGATTTCGAGCATGCAATCAGAACGCACACACTCGTGAATGAGGATATGCGCAAGATTTTCGAAGGATTTCCTGTGAATGCGCACCCGATGGGCGTGCTTTCGTCACTGGTGAGCGCGATGAGCGCCTTTTATCCTGAAACTTTCGATACCAATACAGAGGAGATTACAGAACTGCACATCATTCGTTTGCTTTCCAAATTGCCGACCATTGCAACATGGTCATACAAGAAATCGCAGGGACATCCGGTGAATTATCCGCAGAATGACCTGGATTATTGTTCCAATTTCCTGAACATGATGTTTTCGCTGCCCGTAGCAAAATACAATGTTGATCCCGTAGTTTCTGCTGCATTGAACAAATTGCTGATCCTGCACGCAGACCATGAGCAAAACTGCTCTACTTCGACCGTAAGGCTTGTCGGGTCGTCTCACGCGAACATTTACTCTTCGATTTCATCTGGTATCAGCGCACTTTGGGGCCCGCTCCATGGTGGTGCAAACCAGGAAGTGATCGAGATGCTGGAAGCCATCAAAAATGACGGTGGTGATGTTCAGAAATACATTGATATGGCCAAAGACAAATCAAGCGGCTTCCGTTTGTTTGGTTTTGGACACCGCGTTTACAAAAACTTTGATCCGCGCGCGCGCATCATTAAGAAAGCCGCAGACGATGTTTTGAACAAACTGGGCATCAATGATCCTGTTTTGGAAATTGCGCAGAAACTGGAAAAAGCGGCTTTGGAAGACGAGTATTTCGTTTCAAGAAAACTTTATCCGAACGTGGATTTTTACTCGGGCATCATTTACCGTGCGCTGGGAATTCCTACCAACATGTTTACGGTCATGTTCGCCATTGGCCGTCTTCCGGGATGGATCGCACAATGGAAAGAAATGCGTGCAAACAAAGAACCGATCGGTCGCCCGCGTCAGATCTATACAGGCGCCCCTAAACGGGATTTTGTTCCGATGAGCGAGCGCTAATCTATTCAGAAATAACACTTTCAATATCAAGAGATTGCTTGTAAATAGCAGTCTCTTTTTTGTTAAATTCAAAACAATGTTAATAAAACAAAAACACCTCGAAGGCATCATGTCGGGAGACATATCTCTGGCTTTTCGTAAATGGAAAAATTTGTCTGTTAAAAAAGACAGTCTGCTCAAAACGAGTATCGGAGTGGTGAAGATTATGGATATTACGCAAACTGAATTGGACCAGATCTCCGAAGATGACGCCAAACAAGCTGGCTATGAAAATGTTAATGCACTGATCGGCGAATTGGAAAAGACCGTGAATGGTGCGATTTACAAGATCCAGCTCAGCTACCACAGCCCGGATCCGCGCATTGACCTGAGACAAAAAAGCCAGATTCCGGATGAAGAGCTTGAAGCATTGAAAGAAAAATTATTAAACCTGGATAAATACAGCAACCAGGGCAAATGGACCACAAAAGTGCTGAAAGCGATCAGGGAAAATCCAAAACTGCCGGCTGTTGAGCTTGCTGCAAAAGTGAATAAGGAAAAAGAGTGGCTGAAAGTGAATGTAAGGAAACTAAAAAACCTGGGTCTGACAATCAGTCATGAACCAGGTTATACGTTGTCGCCGCTTGGTGAGTATGTTTTGAATTCCCTTCCTCAGCAACCGCAGAAAGGTTCAGGGATATAACCGCTCAATTTGCCAGCTGCCTTCATCCGTTTTTTCGTAAACAAGCCGGTCATGAAGGCGGCTGCGTCTTCCCTGCCAGAATTCGAAATAATGGGGGATCACCCGGTAACCACCCCAGTGCAGCGGGCGTGGCACTTCTGCTCCTTCAAATTTCTCTTCCAACAGTCTGGTCCGTTCTTCCAGCTCAGCACGGTTTTCAAGATGCTGGCTTTGCGCCGATGCCCATGCCCCGATCTGGCTGGCGCGCGGCCTGACGGCAAAATATTCGGATGATTCCTGAGCCGTTGTTTTCTCTATTTTTCCTTCGATCCGGACCTGCCTTTCCAGCTCCTTCCAGAAAAAAGTAATCGCCACGAAAGGATCAGATTCCATTTCCCGGGCCTTTTTGCTTTCGTAATTTGTAAAGAACGTAAACCCGGTCTGATCGAGGTCTTTCAGGAGCACAACTCTGGCCGAAGGACGGCCGTTTAAAACCGTGCTGAGCAGCATTGCATTGGGCTCAATTATCTCCGCAGATAGCACGTCGTCAAACCATAATTTAAACTGTGTGAAGGGATTAGGTGCTAAATCCTGCTCGTCCAAACCCCTCAAATTATAATCCTGTCGTAATTTGGCAATATTATGGTCCATTGGATGCTAATATGTTCAATGTTAAGAAACCAAAAGTAGCCATTTCAGAGGAAAGATTATTAGATTTGTAATCCATAAGAGACGTACGTACGAAACCAGAATCACGATGGCACAAGAACAACAAGAAGGGGTCAAAAGCGAGGAGCAGGAAGACCTGACACAAAAGACTATTGACACCCTTGAGATTGATCTTAACAATGAGTTGACGGAGGAACATGAGGAGGAAGTGCCAGACGTGGATTACAGCCAACTGTCTAAGGAGCAGCTTGTCAATATTTTGGAAAATGAGTTGGCGTCTATCACTGCGGAAGGTTCAAAACCAGCTGCATTGAAAAAAGCAGAATCTGTTGCAAGAGAAATCCGTCCGGTCCTTGATTCGATCAAACAGAAGGAAAAGGAAACAGCATTGGCAGCATTTGTCGCTGAAAATGGTAGTGAGGAAGGGTTTGAATATAAATATGATGCAGAAACCCAGAAAATGGACTCATTGAGCCGCGAAATCCGTGGTTTGAAGAACAGCTACTATCAGGGTCAGGAAAAAGAGAAAGAAAAGAATTTTAATGTTAAAACGGCTCTTCTGCAACGTCTGCGGACTTTACTGGAAGATGAAGGCAACAGGGAAACGGACGCATCCGGCCTGAAATCCAGCTGGGAAGAGTTCAAAAAGATCCAGGACGAGTGGAAACAAGCCGGTAACATTGCTTCTCCACACAACGGAACGCTTTGGGCAACGTATAATGCATTGATCGACCGCTATTTCAGCAACCGTAATATTTATTTTGAGTTAAAAGAGCTGGACAGGCGCCGTAACTCTGAGCTGAAAGCAGAACTCTGCGAAAAGGTTGAAGAGCTAGGTAAGTCATTGGAAAATCGTCCGATGACGCGCGAGATCCTGAATGAGGCGAACCATATTTTCGAGGATTACAAGCATCTTGGTCCTGCGCCAAAAGAAGATCAGGAAAAGTTGTGGCAGCGGTTTAAAGAAGCATTGGATGTGCTTTATAATGCACAGCGCGGTCAGTTTGCCGAGCAAAAAAAGTCGATGCAGGAAAATTATGAGCAGAAGCTAAAAATCTACGAAGCAATAACGCCTTTCACAACTTACAATTCCGGTAGCATTAAGGAATGGAATGCCAAGACAAAGGAAATAATGGCTTTCCAGGATCAATGGGTTGCGTTGAAGGGCATCATGCCGCGTGAAGAAGGCAAAGATCTGAGTAAGAAATTCTGGGCAGCGCTGAAAACTTTCTTCAATAACAAAGGAGAATTTTTCCGTCAGCTTGAATCGAAACGTGAGCAAAACCTGGAAATGAAAAACCAGCTTTGTATGGAAGCGGAGGCTATTTTGGAAACAGGTGAGGATAACCCTTCGACCACACAGAAGATTATAGAGCTTCAAAAAAAATGGAAAGGAATAGGCCAGGTTCCCGAAAAGTTCAAGGATACTATTTACGACCGTTTTAAAAAGGCTTGCGACGCGTACTTTGATCAGAAACGCGCCAAAAACAAAGAGGTTGAAGAGGAATTTGAAAGCAACCTGAAAAAGAAAACGGATCTGATCGAAAGGATCGAAGCCGCTGCGAACAACAAGGATGAGTCAACATTGAACCTGCTAAGCGCATTCAAGAGCGAATGGACGTCTATTGGATTCGTTCCGAAAAAGGATATGCAGACGATTCAGAAACGCTACATTGCTGCAATAAACACGTATGTGAGTGCAATTGGGCAGCTTTCGAGCAAGGAGAAGGAGCAGGCAGTTTTGGAAAGCGAAGTGGAACTGGTGCGGGATGGCGAGAGCAGCCGTAATTTGTACAGAAAAGAAAGCGATATCCGACGCAAGATCACGCAGCTGGAAAACGACATTGCGCTTTGGCAGAATAACATTGAATTTTTTGCCAAATCAAAAACTTCGGACCGGTTGAAAGCAGAATTCGAAAGGAAGATTAATAGTGCGGTGAGTCAGCTGAATGACCTGAAACACCAACTATCTATTATTCAGGAAGCTATATAATTTTTGAAAAAAAGTTTTAAAATATTAGCGCTAAATGTTGCGCTGTATAGCCTTTCCTACTACTTTTGCACCATGATAACGGAGTAACAAACGCTGTCAGAAAGTAAAAAGAGGCCTCCATAGCTCAGCTGGTAGAGCAACTGACTTGTAATCAGTAGGTCGTTGGTTCGATCCCGACTGGGGGCTCTTGAAAATCAAGCACTTAGCATTAATTTGCTAAGTGCTTTTTGTTTTACTTGCAATAAATGTTGCAATAGATTTTCATGGAGAAGCTGTCTCGGGTTAGTTGTACGCAAAGCTGTTGATAATTGACAAAGTGGCTGTCCTTCTTTTTACGACCCTGGAAAATTCACCCAATAAAATCACATCCCTGTTCGCGAGCTCGTCAAGAATCAGGCCAATCTTACGGTCGCGAGAGGAAACTTTTCCGGAAAAGCGTTTCCGGACAAACTCGGCTTTTCTTAACCTTTTATCATTCGTCAAGTGCAGTATGATAACTTTGTTTTTCATGGCGACCAAAGGCTGAGCTGAGCGAAACCTTCCAATACCGGACAGTAATGTTGAACGCAACAGCGATGGAGCGCGCCTATACGATTGTGGCCGAGCGAAACCACCAGGCCAAAGAAGCCACAGAGCAGAGCCAGGCTGTCGAGCAGAACCAAGGGGAAAAGAAGGAGCTGGCGCAGCAGCTTGAGGTTAAGCCCAAACAGGAGCAGCCGAAAAAACGAGGCTTTGGATTTGGTATGTGAAAATTGTTAAATTCTATCAACTAGTTTGAAATTAACAATTTAATAATACAAATTAAGATTCGATAAATTATATTAATAGTAGTTTCAAGAGCTAATTGTACAATTTTCAAGTTATTGGCATGAAATTTCTTTTTATCAGTATTTTGATTTTAAGTCAGGTTTTTGATTGCACGTCCGAGGATTCACCACTGCCCGCTAGTGAAGCTGCTGATGCCCTTTATCAACAGTTTCATGGCAAATACAAAATTGTAAGCTCAGTAAGCAGTGAACCATTGGACGTAAATCTAGATGGTGAATCATCTATGGATTTATTAGCTGAAATTGAGGAGCTGCCTAACATTTCCAATTTAGACATTCGGATTTATGCACCTTCAGATAGAAATCCCAGGCCTACATTTATCTTTACACAGGCTTGGCCAGAGCAGTCCATACGAATGGGTTCAGGAAAAGTATGGGATGGAATTGAAACAATTTCATTTAATCCTGCTTACAATTTCTCATATAATATGAAGGTTGTTGCCCGGAGCTTTAATTTTTCAGAAGACTTAAAACAACTAATCGTAACACCCGATGATTCCGAGGATCCATTTTTTAGACAATCGGCCCCAAAATCAGTTTTGGTTAAAGATGACGGAACATTGGCAGTTATCGCTAATCGACGAATTTATACAAGTAATGGCGTCAGAGAGGTCACTGTAACAACAATATACGAGCGATTTACAATGTCAACTTAGTAGATAATTACATCTTCAAATGCAAATGGTACGTCAAGTCGCGTACCGTTTGCATTTGAAGAACAAGATCATCAGAAATAAGTGGGAACAAGGCGGCATCATACCGCAGAAAAAGTCTGATTCAATAGCTATATATGACCTTATAGGATAGGATGGGAACATAATACCCCTGTTATTTTAATTGATATTCAGCTATCAGTGCGTCCGCTGGAATGTGAAGCATTTTACTGAATTTGCGTATCATTGTTAGAGAAAGGGGCTGCTTGTAGTTTAAAACCTTACTAATGGTGCCCTTATCACCATATTCCTTGGCAAGATCTACGGGTTTGTACCCGAAATCCTCCATTCTAATTTTGATCATTTCAATAGGATTGACGTCCGGCAACTCACTTGTCCTTTCTTCGTAATCAGAAATCAGATGCACCAATAAAAGTTTCTCCTTGTGTTCAGAAGAACCGCGTTCTGCATACTTAATCTCCTGATAACGAGCAAGCGCGACATCGTAGTCATGCTCAGTCTCTATTAGAAACCAGTCTGTTTTTAATTTTTCCATATGTTAAGTAACTCAAAGAGCATCAAACGGTTGAAGCATCAACCTTATCATACTCGGCGTGTGTCCCTATAAATCTTACTTCGACTGTTTTGTCTTCGTAGTCTATCTCTACGATTAGACGATATTTGTTACCTACTATTTTGAATCTGGCTCGGCTTCCTGGTATTATAGATGCATTGGGAAAATCCTCCAGAACATCTATTCCCTTTTGCTAATTAGCAATTTTAACTGTTCTTTTCCAAACTGTTAAGCTGCTACCAGCGTCTCCATGCTTTTTCGCAAACTGATCGAGCTTGCGTAACTGTAAAATAACCATCTGGTGGATTTTGTTGTTTTGGCTTCTCTTTTTCCAAGGGGTTCATATTCGCTCTGGTTTGAATGAGGTTTTATCTTACTATTACAAATTTGCGAAAAAAGTTGGTTATAGACCAACTTTTTTCGCAATATATTTTTTTTAGCGAAAAATGCTTTTTGCACTTTTCCCATTTGATAATTTTTTACCACGAAGCTGTTGCTAATGCTTTTATCTTTAATATAATCCATCTACACATCAGATTTTTTTTGACGCTATCATTTTCCTATTTATGGGAAACTTTGAAACAAATTTCATAGAAGTTGCAGGCGAATTTTTGAAATTTCGCCGTAGGAAGCAACCTCAACAGCAGTACAAAAATCATATCAACGATTATAAGAATTGGGATCAACGCGAACATGCGGCAGAATGGCAGATAGCTCGTCGACTAGCCACAAATTTCGTTCTTATATGAGACATTTTTTCTTCAGCCAACTTTCACTCAACCAGCAGTGTTTGGACGTTCACACGACTATCTGCGTTGATTTTAATCAAATACATACCGCTAGTGAAATCAGACAAATCGAGCTTTGTATTGCCGTCACTAAGGTGTTCCACAGGGGTTATGATTGTCCGGCCCAACATGTCTACGACCGAGATCTGTCCGCTCTTCCCTGTGTTCCTGACAACTACACCATTCCTCCTGTTCGCTGGGTTGGGATAGATACTTCTATCAATATAGGAGGACGTATTCCTCAGTGAAATCACTTTTGAAAATGCAAAACTGCCGTCAACGTCCACGGTTTTAAGCCGGTAATAAACAACACCAGGCTGCTGGCTGAAAGTGTCGTCAATGAAGGAATATTTGGTTGCGACGATACTGCCACCAGTTGCATCCACTTTGCCAATTTTTTCAAAGTTTTTCGTGTCAATACTACGTTCGACCTGGAAATGAGATGATTTTTCCTCCTCGGCTGTACTCCATTCAAGCAGAGAGCTAGTCTCTTGCTTCCGACCTGAAAAGGCAACAAGTGTTACCGGTAGCGCAGCCTCCGGGATACTTCCGAGCGTAAAAATGCCCCAGTTAGATAATGAACCACCTTCAACGTTTCCATAGCTAAGTGAATTGTCAAAATCAGGATCACCAAAAATTCGTTTAGCTGAGCCTTCATTTAGCCAGCCTTCCGAAGTTTTATGCGCGATACTTAAAACTGTAAAATAAATTGAGGGTGTAATAGAGGGATTATTATGTTGATCCCATGTTAACGTTATTTTGCCTTTAGCAGTACCAACCGGATTTATATCCCAATACTCCTGGTTGTTATAGGCTTCCAGTGCAATTGGTGAAGTGCCTGTTGTGCCAAATGTAGCTGCACCAGCGTCACCTTCATAATATTTCGTCAACAATCCATTGCTATTTTCAGTGATATCCACTTTAATAGGTTGGAACGCTGTGCTGCTGCCTACCGGAAACCGGAAAGGACCAATTCCCTCTTTCATCACAAATCCGTTGACGTAGCTTTCCGGTTTGGCATTATAACTCAACGCATTTTCTGAAAACACCAATGGTGAGAAAGCGCTCTGGGCATGAATCAGGCCTTCGCCAAATATGATATAATCCTCTACTCGAAATTCAGTATTCAAGGTGATGCCGGCTGTATTATCAATTACCGCATATTGGGCCAGAAAAGGCGCTGTTCCAGAGATAGATTGAGGAGTATTTCCAACAAAGCGGATTTTTCCGATATTGGCTATACCCGTCGTACTGTTATTAACTAGATTGCCACTAAGATCTAGCTGCCCCCCATTATGAAAACTGCCTCCGTCAAGGATGAAATTACCTTTTACCTGTAAGTCAAAGAGACCCAGAAGCGATAAGTGGCCTCCCTTGATGTAAATACCCTGTGCGAAAAGTACATGTCCTAAAATATTTAGGAATGCTGTTAAATATAGTTTTTTCATTTGTAAGAGAATTGATTTGGAGTTGACATAATTAGCGTGAAGCGCTTACTTTGTTTTCTGTCATTTCACCCATAACTGCTTTTGTCAACACAGCGGTTTGTTTTTCAAGAGCGGCCATCCTTGCTTTGAGTTGATCATTTTCTAGCTGCAACTCTTTTGTTCGCTTTTCTAAGGCCTGAATCGCGGCCATATTTACGCCATCAATGTCAACAGAATTAATCGTCGTATCGTTACCTATTCCGTCAAGCTGAAATGCGCTGTAAAAGTCCTGAGCCATTGGTCCGATATGGCGCTTGGTTGCTGCTTGTGTTTTATAATTCCAATATGTTACAGGCAATTGTGCAAGTTTCTGTAGTATCAACTCGCTGTCCACAATTCCGAAATTCTCTTTTTTTCTCTTGTCACTCACGTTCGACCAAGATCCTGCGCCGGGCGCAAGTAAGACTCCGGTGGTCATATTTTGTGATGTAAATAGGCGATAACCCCCTGTAAACCGCATATTCATTTGATGGCTGTCAGAGCTATATACGCTGTCTGCAACGGAAGAAGCGCTGGCATCGCCGATGACGCACGCCCCTGGATGGTTTGCACGCGCATTTTTCCCTAAGGCTAATGAGCTAGCTGCGCCAGCGCGGTTTTCAAAGCCGATCGCAACTGCCGCATCGCCTGTCGCAATTACTGAGTTACCCATCGCAATTCCGGCTTTACCAGAAGCAAGGCTATTCAGGCCCGCAGCAAAAGAATAATGTCCAACATTGCTCATGTCCCAATACGTACTTCCTATGCCTCCGACAAATCCAACTCGGAAAGCAGCTTTATCAATATACCATAACATGCGGCGACCTGTACCAGATATAGGAATATCTCGGGGATTTAGTATATTCTCAGAAGCTGAGAAAAGAACGCTTACTTCGTCAATATGTAGCCCGGCCTTAGGCTCCAACGTGCCAATTCCTATTTGTGCATGGCCGTAACCCGAAAGTGCGCAAAGAAGTAGGGTTAATATCTTTTTCATGATATAAGTAATGTTTAGTGTACTTACAAAATGATAAAATTCCCGAAAATACTTATATTATTGTAGAGAATATTTAAGTATTCTGTAATTAGTCAATTTGGGCTAACTTACTGTCTAACAGTTATTATTAAAATTTATATCGAGACCTTGTAAAAATATACCGGCAATTGCCATCACATCAAAAACCTTGTATATGTCATCGAAAAAAGTAGACGACTTCTTATCTGGGCTCATTCACCCTCTAAAAGAAGAAATGCAAACAATCCGAAAAATAATTATGGAAGTTGACACAGCCATAACAGAAGAAGTTAAGTGGGGCGGCCCTAGCTTCAACTATAAAGGTGATATTGCGACTTTCAGCCCCCGGGTAAAAGATCAGGCAGTGCTTGTTTTTCACCAAGGCGAGATGCTTTCAGCCCGCACAGTTCTAGAACCCGCCCCGAAAGGCAAAGCATATGCCAAATTCAGCAGCATGGCAGAAATAGAAGCTAAAAGCGAAGATCTACGAGCGGTTATCAAAGAATGGATCCAATTTATGGACGAAAAATAAGGCTTAAACGATGTAGGGGCCAAAGCGATAAGCTTTGATTAGCAAACCCGAACCTTACTGGACAAAATTACAGGTGAAATAAAGCAAAAACTATCCGTGAACTCATAACAAGTCCAAACCATGAAAAATGTTAGTTTTGTTGAAAAATTCGGTTTTGAGCCAGATGAAAGTACGGATAATGAGCTGCGTGTAAAAACGGCTCCCGTACTGGGCTGCTGGCTGGTACAAGTCAAATTGCTATGGGGGCATTTGGATATAGCAAAGAAACGGATTACAACAAATACAGGAGTGAACCGACCGTAACAAGCCAAGGCAGATTGTCCCTTTTTAATATTGGAATAGGAACCACTACTGTACTTCTCAGCAGCTGGAACCTGTTGAAACAAAAGAAAGCGAGTGCACAGCGGACGTCCTGGAACGTATTTAGCTTTCCAGACGGCGGGCAGGCAGGGGTAGGAATGAGTTTTAGGCGCACTATTTAAACAGGATTGCAAGGACAGTCAACAGACCTTTTTAAATTTGGTTTGAGTACAGAACAATATAATCCTGTTTTAGCAATGCAACCGGGGATACCTCATAGGACTCACCCTAAATAGAACAGATGATTATTAGATAATGTCAACGTTGAAGGCTTTTGGCTGCAAAGTTTTCAGATATGCACGCTCATAGGAAAATGGAATACATTGTGAGATCCATCCCCCTGATCAAGCATTAATGAATGAGGGTTCGGCTGTTAGTGCGGATATAGCTTCTACATATGATAAGACGCTGACATCGGTCAAAGTAGGGTTAAATACTTTGAAATCTTCTACAAAAGATTCTTCTTTTATATGACAATTAGTGTAGAAATCAAATGATTTGACTTGCGGCGTTCCATTGTCTTTTGCAGATATTGTAATTGTAAAGTGACCCATAGCAATCGTACCAGTGTTTAGTTGAAAAAAATAATAAATCCGTAGGACCTATATATACTCAACAAAATCAATTTAATAAAAGTTACGAAAGGGTTTGTGAATCAGGATCTTAGACTATTAAGTCACCAGCAAGCCAATTGAGAGAGAAAGCGTGGAGTAACCCGAATTGAGTGCAGTAGAATGATTAATCGAAATCGTTCGGAGCCGAGCACTTCTTCCAGTAACCTATTATCGTTTGTAACATTTCTTGAAGCTCACTAAACTTCGTTGCCTTCACAAAAAAGCCCTGCGCTGATGAGCTATATGCGTCTATTACCGCTTCCTGATTTCCTGCGGTGGTTAAATAAAGGTAAGGAATGCACTTCAAATTCAATTCGGCATCGTTGCTAAGTTTCTTTCGTAGCTCAAACCCGTTTAGTTTGGGGAGGTTGATATCTGACAAGATCAAAAACGGAAGGGTGTCGGAGCTGTGTAGATATTCCAGCGCATCTAGGCCGTCTGCGAAATAGACACGTTTATTAGTGTATTCGAGGGTTTCGAACGCCTGTTCCATTAAGAATTGATCATCTGTATCATCTTCTATAATAATTATTTCCCCGTTTTTATTCATAAATAATTGTAAATTGATTTCAAACGTATTCTATCAAAAATTAGGTCAATCGTACTGATCCCGATTCCTATTCTGTTGCCTATATTACCTTTAACCCTTCGATCACTCCTCTCTGCGCAACCGGGGCGCCGTCTTCAACAGTCCAGGCTTCGTTGGGAAAACCGGACATTTTATATCCTCTCAACGAGTCCGTCGTTTTACCATCAAACAGGCTAATCCATTCAGATGCCTGCTGACCATGGAGCGTAGAGGTAGTAAAAGCAGAAATTAATATAATCAGGTAGGCAAAGTAGGGCTTCATAGTAGAGATAATTGCTAATTTGTTTATCTAAAAGTAGTTGCGTGCAGGTGAAGTAAAAAGGTTTCATTAAATAAACGGTTGCTGGATGAAGAACTTTATCATATTGATATCGACTCTGTGTGTTTGTATGCTGTCATGCACAAGAGAATCTGATGAAAAGGACGAGCAATTAATCGTTCTTCCAGTTACTTACATTGAAGGCTTTGGCGCTTTTCCGTCGAGCCATTCTTCTGCTGGTGCTGAGTATACGTTGGATGAGCCAGGCGGGCAAGTTTGGGTCAAAACGTATAAACCAGTATGTGGGATACCTAAGCTTTGGAAAAATGTCACCAAGTGTATGGTGCATACCAACTTACATCAATTTGTTTATCAGAATTTTTATGAGGGAAATATTGACCCTGATTTTTATAGGTCTCTGCAAAAGGACTGGAAATGGAAGCCTGATGAAAAACGGTTATCAAAGCGTCCTATCCGGTGCTACGTTTATCTGATTCACGGCACAGACCAATCAGGAAAACTCAGTGTAATGATCGATAGAAATAATAATCTTGATTTTAGTGATGAAGAACCTTTCTATCCGGAAATAGCTAGCCCCAGTGACACACTTCGGTATTATAAAAACAGTTATGAAATTGAGTATGACAAAATACAAGGAGGCCGGGTAGTTACCTCTCACATCCCCATGGTTATCAAATACTTGCCGCATCAGCCAAAAAGATACCAAATTGCTTATGCATTTCCGCGGTATGCAAGTGCAGTCATCAGGATCGGAAATGAAGAAAAAACAATAGCAATAAACATAGGATTTTCAGATCCTTCCGGCTATGCCACCTCAGAGGTTGCCCTAATGGATAGCCTGAGGAATGAAAGAGGTTTTATCTATAATAAAGGGATCAGAATAGGCGAATTTCTTGATTTTGAGATCGACGGCAGCAAAAAAAGTTTTCAAAATTTAGGATATGATGAGTACGATGGCGTTTTACGATTGAAAGGAGAACAAGTAAAAAACGTTTACTCCACACAGGTAGGGTATAAACTCAAGCCTTTTACCGGTAGGGATTTTTCAGATGGTAGCACTGTTTCATTAGAAGATTACAGAGGAAAATATTTGCTCATTGATTTTTGGGCTACGTGGTGTCAGCCATGCGTGAAGGAACTTCCGGAGTTAATGAGTTTATACCGAAAAGTGAATAAAGACAACATTGAATTCGTTGGCGTTGTGGGTGAAGACACCAAAGAAAAGCTAACAAAATTTTTAAAGAAAAATCCGATCGACTGGCCACAGATTTATTCCGATAGTATAAACAAGTTAATAGAAATCTACAACATAGATGGATATCCATCTACCTTCCTTATTGCGCCTGATGGTACTATTCTGGAAAAAAATCTCCGTGGAGCCAAATTGCAAGCTAAACTTAGCAAACTCGGATTTTTAAAAAAATAAGGCATGCTAGCATGTATTTAATTGAATCTGTCGATCGGTGTCACATGAATATTATATACTTGGTCAAGACGCGGCTGTTGGTTGTTAACCGGAGAATATATTTTCCGGCAGGAAGGTAACCTACGTCCAATTGAATCCGATTTTCAAGCGACTTGGGCGAAATTGATTTTATGGCCCTGCCGTGCATGTCGAATAAGGTGATCTCCGCATTGGGAATGTTATCCCGTGACTCGATGTAAACAAAGCCACCTTCCGCAGGATTGGGATATACAATCACGTCATTTTGTTCGATGGTCGTCACTGCATGGGATGCGTCGCCCGAGTAACAGGTTAGTGAATTGTTACCAATGTTATAAGTCAATTTTGCCCTGGCTGAATAAAGCCCGGGTGTCAGTAACTTGACCGTTTGGGCAGCCGTATCGCTCTCTGAGCCAGGCCTGCTCCACAAAAACTGCGCATTCCCTATCGTATCATCAATGCGGGCTTTAAGAGAGAATGGCCCGGAAGGCTCTATAACGGGCAGGGATATTTGTGGGCGGATGACAAGCGAAGCAGCGGCTGAACTTTCTGAAACGCATCCAAATACATTTTGTCCTTTTACAAAATAATCTCCGCTTTCCGCGACGCGCGCAACTGCTCCCGTGGCGAATGGTGTCGTGGTGCCTTCGCGATACCAGGCGTAGCGGTCAGTAGCATTTGCAACGGCAAATTGGAATGAAGAATCGGCGCAGGCTTGTTGTTGCCCTTCCTGCAAAATATTGGGCTGAGCAGGCTTAGGGTTACCTTCCAGCACGACAATGGGTGAAAGGACGGAATTTCCGTATGCGTCCCTCAGTGTAGCGCGGTAAATTCCCGCCGTAGAGATTTGAATGGTGTTACCACCTTCTCCATTGCTCCATTCATAGGACTGAAATCCCACTGGCAGCGAAACGGTGACCGCATTATTTTCCACAACGCAGCTGGCACTGACTGGCGGGAGCTGTACCGGATTGGCAGGTGTGACGGTTGAAAAGAAATAGGCGTCCAGACTGGCATTCCAAGCATTTGCAAGAATTGTTAAATCCTCACTCCCCTCGAAATGGGTCCCGTCAATCCGGTTCGGGACAAGCGGATCAGTTTCCGGGCCGGGAAATGTTGGATTAAAATCTGTATTTAAAACAGCATTTTGCGCGGTGATAATATCGGCATTAACAGACGAAGGAATGCCTTGTCGCGATGAGGCGCGCGATGTCCTGGCTATCACCCAGGTTATTCGTTTTCCTGTGTCGGCGCCCAGGCGGTTCATAAGGAACTGGAGATCACGGCTGTAACTGGCAGAGGACGTTTTGAAGACAGCATCCGTTTCGCCCTGCATCCAGAGCACTGCCCTAACCCCGTATTGATTGGCATAGTTACGGGCAGCCACCCGCAGGTTCGCATAGGGCATTTCTTTTGCATACACATGTCCATATAAACTCGTTGTCTTCACGCCAGCTGCACTTTCAGCCCAGTTTTTGATGGCCGTTCCTTCCCATGCAACATTTATAAATACAACTGGCACTTTCAGTTTGTCAACCAGCTGATCACCCAGAATGCCCCAGCACCAGGGAGTTTGTCCTCTGGGTGACATGGTTTTCAGGTTGCTGGTAATTTTCGAAAAAGATGGCGGCACAGGATCCGTAAGCAGGTCAGGATATTGGCCTAATTCGTCATTTTCATAGTTATCTATGTAAAGCACACGGTCGTCGCTGGCTCCGGGCGCCCCTGATTTACTTTTGAGACCCTGGGCGTTCGATTGTCCTGCGATGATAAAAACCTCGCCAACCCCCACCCGGGTGAGAACGTCACTGCCCACAATGCTGCCATCGACTACGCCCCTAACTTCCAGCGAGTACCAGCCTCCCAGGAGCGGGACAGTTCCCAGAAAAGTGCCGCCCTGCGGTTTGACCTGCAAATCCCGCCATGGCATTTCTCTGCCCTGGCCTTCCGCCACCGGGATTGCCCTTACTTCAATCTTATCCAGAGGGACCGAGAATGTTCCCGAGACAGAAATTTCCCTTTGCCCCTGGATATCTCTTTGATAAACAGCCTGATAAACTGGCGAAGTGATTTTAATTTGAGAAAATAGCTCTGGCGAAACGAAGCAAACGAGCACGGTTGCCTTCGCCAGGACAGAAAGAAAAAATCTGTGCATTTGGTCTTACTTTGAATGTCCGGATAGGGAGTTGTTACTGCGAGGAATAAGAGAAATTGACTAGTGCCTTCTGAGCATTGTAATGCAGCGACCAGCGCTCGCGCTTATAATTATAGAGGTCAAATTGGTAGGATTTGAAGTTCTCAAATTCACTCCTGAAACTGTTGTCAAAATTTTGCTGGCCATCCAGGTTAAAGCCGAAAAGTTGCGACTGACCGGCAAAGAGGTCCCTGAAATAATTGATTTCGCTCGTTGTCAGATTTGAAACCCACAATAGCGTATCAAAATTTTGTTTGAATTGCTTGATGCGGTTGAACTGAGGCACAAAAATCAGGTCACCATCGCCATCAAACAACATTCCAGACAATGCCGTGGCGCCGAGATAATTGACTGTAATCTCATGATTCTTTGACCCATCCGGAAGAATATTTACCCTGCACTCCATAAATGTCAACTCATTATTCTTGATAATGTATTGCTTGCTTTGGTCGTTCAAATTGATCAGGCTGTTTACGAAATCCGGATTGGGCCGGTGCCGGGAATTGATGTATTGCTGGATTTTTTCGGGCAGGTCTTCTATGGATTTTGTCCGGTAGGAAGCTTGCTGATAAGGCCGAAGCGCCACTCGGTATGCATCAAAGGTCAGCACATACTTATGCCCGTTCAACTCGTAATCGAAAACATCTTCCTCAACCGCATTGTCCGCATAATATGATTCCACAATCCTGTGATTGCTGATCCGGCCACCCCTTATTGCCAAAGTGTCCAGTTGTGCCAGGAGGGATTCCGGAATTTGTTCGTCTGTCTGTCTTGTTGTGGTTAGAATGCCGGAATTGTTAACAACCGATTGATAGTTTGTGCCATGAAAGCGGAAACTCAATTGATATACTTTGCCATGCTCCAAAACCATCATTTTGGATATTTCGGCAGACGGATATTTCTGGTGAACAATGTCCCTTGCGTTGCTGGGAACGTTCATATCTGGTGCAGCCTTTTCGCGGCTACACCGACTAATCAGTACAACGAGCAGGAAAAATATCGCTACAACGAGTGTTTTGGAGCCTGATAACAATGGCACAGTTTGATCCTTAGCGTGCATTCCGAAGAAGAGTTGAGGTTTTTTATACAGACGGGATCTTTATATGTAACCGCTGCTTTATCTTCCGAAAATGTTGGAAAACTTTCATGACGGCATCTCTTGATTGATCAGGTTAATTGGTAAATTTCAATCCCAATGAAATCCCCACCTGGTTTGGGCGGATTTTTACATTTTCTTCTGATGTTAATATACGTAAGATGTTGTATTCGAAGAAAGGCCCGATGACGATGGTCGCCTTTGGACCGGTGAAGATCCTTTTCCCAGCTGATACACTTGCCGAAAGAAGCTGTTGATCCGGCCCCATCACAGAACGCGAATAATCCATACCCAGTTGAGCGTAAAGCGCACCTAATGCCTTGGTTTCAAAGTCAATATTCTTTTTCGCGGCCACGCCAATAATGTCAAATGCGCTTTTAACGGTGCGGGCAGCGCCTAATCTTTTGAAACGGTAAGATGCGTTTGCAGGCTCTGCCGAGAACTCGTCCAATGCGTATACATATTCCGTTTGATATTGCAGATGGCTGTAATTAATCAGCAACTGATAACCATTCGCTTGCATACCAAAGCCAATTTTATAACCAACATTGGCGATGGAATTCGGAAAGGATACCTTTAATATGCGGGAGTGCGCGCTCGGAAGCAGGTACACACTTTGAGATGTATTTGTAGCAGAAACGTTAACGAGCATTGCAGGTTTCCAGGAATTGACGGGCTTTTTATCCGCAACATCCTGCGCAGCACTGGCTTTCTCGCTTGCATACATTGGCACTGTTATCAATGGCAATGGCAACGTTGGGTAATTCAGAGCGTTAAGAAAATCAAGTTCGTTAACCTTAAAGACATTATCGATGTTGTCGGACTTGCCGGTAACAGCCTTATCCTCGGCGACGTCGTTGTGGCGGCCTTCGGGTCCTGTATTTGGTTCTGAAACAGATGATTTGGATTGGCTCGATACTGACTGATTTTCAAATGCTATTTCTGCTTTTCGTGTAACGATTATCCGATTTTCTGACAATGTATGGGGGGTCTCAAGACTTGGGTCAAGTGTGGTTTTTGCAGCAGTTTTGACAGTAGTTTCTCTAACACCCATATTTTCCTTTTCTTGATAAGGCAGCGCTTTCTGTTCAATATTCCCGGTTTCAGGCTTTGTTTTATTAATCGCAAGATGGTTTTTGTTATCATTCACATACCACCAAACCGTTAGGCCAAGAAGAGCGACAAGGCTTAGTGCTGCCCACAGTGGCTTACGATTAGGCTTTTGGCCCAATTCTCTATAAATGCGATCGTCCAGAGATGCCTTCGGTTTACGCTCAAAATTGCCGATTGAGCCTTTCAACGCATTTTTTATAGCATCATTTAATTCATCATCAGAGGATTTCATGTTGCTTGATACCTTTTTGTTCTAATAATTTGAAAAGTAAGTTGCGTCCACGTGTTAGTTGTGAACGGGATGTCGCCTCCATGATCCCCAGCATTTGGGCGATTTCGGAATGCTTATAACCGTCGACAAAATACAGGTTGACCACAATGCGGTAACCGTCCGGAAGCGCATTGATCGTTTCTAACAACACCTGCACATCCATGCGCTGCAATACGGAGCCGTGGTCGTCCACCGGCCAGTCTATATCCGTATTTTCGTAGGAGCTGCTTAATATCTCTTTCTTCGTAACCTGGTGGTAGTAATCGATAGCGTGGCGGATCATAATGGTTTTTACCCAGCTATCGACGGATTCTGGTTTTGATATTTCATCAATTTTTGAAAAGATCTTCATGATCCCTTCCTGAAATATATCCTCGGCTTCGGCTACTGTTTTGGCATATCGAACACAGATCCCCAGCAACCTGCTTTTATAACGATCATAGAAAATTACCTGAGCCCGTGAATCCTGCCGCTGGCAGGCCCTCACAAGCTCGGTCAGATCCATCTTTGTTTTCGATCTAAAAAAGGCCATTCAGTAGTTTTGACAAATTGGCGCTGCTTGGCCTTTTGAATAATATCCAGCTATTTGAATACATAGGATGAATATTGTTCGAATATCACTTCCCCGGAGTTTGCATTCACGAAAATTTCCTGGGTTTCACTAATGAAATCACGGGTGCCTTCCGCCCCGCTTTTTCTTTGAAAAACATATCTTATACTACTCAGATCTTCATATTTAGCCTCAAAAGCCAAGGTGTTGTAAACATTGTAGTCCGTATAATCTGCCTTTATTTTTTCAAAAAGCCCCGCACTTCCTATCTTATCATTAGGCCCATTTACCAGCGACGTTCCATCCGAATTCTGGGCAATCCATTTTAAATTTCCGGCCTCATCAAAGAAAATAGGAAATAGGGCTGCCTGGGGATGGATTATGTAAGTCTTTTTACTGGCCTGGTCTTCATTAATAGTAATTTGACTGCTATCCAGATCAATGTTGGCCTGTTGGCAGAACGAGACAATTTTCTCAGGCACATCCGAAAGTCCTACGGTATACGATTCCACCGGATAAGGGGCAGCGAGTTTCACAATGTGCCAATCGTTGAATTCATAATAATTTAGCAGGTGAGGTCGGCCATTCACAATGTATTGCATTCGCGCCGCACTGTCAGTAGCCATTTCAATCAACTGTACATTGGAGAGTGTGCCTCCTGAGATTTGAAGCTTGTCAGTCAGGCCTTTATACAAACTTCCATCAGCCGAATTCCTAAACACTGCACCCGAAATGGCTGCCGGGCTCACATGTGTTTCAAATGAATTGGCCTGGCTGAAAAACTTTGCTTTCCAGAGCTTTTCTTTGATAAGTGTTTTGAAAACAAATTGTCCTGCATCCGGATAACTTGATTTTATTGCCGCAATGGCAGATTCCGGCACCACCACTTCGGTATCAGGCTCTTGAACATCCACAACATTGTTACAGCCATATAGTAGCGCAGCAAACAGCAAGAGCCAGTAGAAATTTTTATACATTGAAATAATGCTAAACCCGTTTGAATACCTTCTCTGTTATGACTGGTAACAGCGTATAAAACGCTGCTTCTACCGGCTGATTTAAATAGTTAATATTAACTTAGACCTACTTGACCAGATTCATCCAACCATGACTTTTGAATTTTCCACAGCCCCTGGTTTTGATTTTATCACATTGTTTGGAAGACAAATCAATGTTGCTGTTCCGCAGCAGCAATGGTACACTAATTATCACTTTATATTTTAAAGCAATAAAGGCAATCCAATAATAGTAAAATTTACATATCACTAAATAATTGAAGAGATAATGAAACTACTGGAAAAAGTAAGACTGGGAAAAGAAACATTAAAAAACGCAATTGCGATGGCGCCCATGACCCGCAGCCGGGCTAACATCGAAGGTGTCGTGTCAGATCTGACGACCTTATATTATACCCAGCGGTCAAGTGCAGGACTTCAGTGATCCTGTTACTCAATTCTCGCATTTGATCGAAGCTTTGAATGAATTGCCACTGGCCTATATCCATTTGATGAATGGTATGTTCCCTTTGGACGACTTCCCACATTATCCAAAAAATGTGATAGAAACATTTGGCCGAATAAGTAAACACCTGGTTATCGCTAATGCTGGTTTCAATAAAGAAAGCGGGGAAGCGGAATTGGAAAAGGGTATAGCCAGAATAATTTCTTATGGATCATTGTTTCTGGCCAACCCGGATCTGCCAAAGAGGTTTGAATTGGATGCTGAGTTGAACCAACCTGACGAGGCTACCATGTACGGTGGAGGCGAACATGGATACACGGACTATCCGTTTCTCGAAGGTTCGGATCAAGTTTGAAGTAGTATTCAAGTGCTTAATTTTATCATATTGTTAAGGGGTGGTTTGCCTGAAAGCTTCTGTGTAACTTTACCATTGCCACCACACACCTATGAATATGGTCTATGAGAAAATTTTCACAATGACAACGGGCAAGCAGGTTAAAATGGTTGTTAGAGCGTATTATCCGCTCGGCCAGACCACCAGCGAGCCATTTGTCGAGATCTGGGTAAAGCAGGGAAAGCAGGATCTTTTTTTCAGCCCATTGGCGCTTGGCTTGCCCAGGTATGGATTTGAGACAGATGGTCGAAAAAACATGAAGGACCGGGCCATGCAGGCTAGCGGCATATCTGACCAGCAATTTGAGCAGGTCATTACCGAATTCAAGCAAATCACAACTTCATCAGTTCTGTTGTAAATTTAAAACCTAAACCACCAATGGATAATCAGATTCAAGAACCAGAGCAAACCTGCGAGCAGGAGGGGCCCGGATACTTTACAAATAGGGAGGTCTCAGACAAAATGCGGGGTTCGCTGGCAGCTGTCTATGGTCAGCTTCTGATCATTGAAAAACGAAGCTTCTTCCAGATCCAGCCCCTGTGGCCGCAGGTCCCGGCGGGCATAAACAGGTTCTGACATCACTCATATGCATTTAGAAATTATTGGGAGCGGCACATTTCTTCCAATAGTTTATCATGATCTCAATGGTTTCTTTAATTTCATTGAAATCGCTGGGCTTGACAAAAAAACCTTGTGCAGATGTGCTGTACGCATCAATGACGGCCTGCTGGTTGATTGCGGTGGTAAAGTACACATAGGGTATACATTTAAGGCTGAGCGCGGCGTCAGTCTGGACCTTCCTTCTAAGTTCAAGCCCGTTCAACTGGGGTAAATTAATATCTGAAATAATGATAAAAGGTTTGTCGGTAGTTGAATAAAGATAATCCAGTGCCTTCAGTCCATCAGAAAAATACATCCTCTGATTAGGGTATCCGAGCTCAGTAAAAACTTCTTCCAATACAAACTGGTCATCAGCGTCGTCCTCTATAATGATAATTATGCCGTTTTTATCCATATCAGTGTAGGTATGATCGGTGCCGTCCCATTAAAATGATGCCAGCATTTAGGTGATTCCAACTTGGTAAAACACCTGTTTTGTATATACCAAAATCATTATCAGAGACTTTGCAATCACTAATTGAAACATTGGCATGCTTTTAATCTAAATATATCGTACTTCACCATAATTTACAAGCAGCCGGTTTTACAGATCCTGCTTTCCCTCGCTTTTAATCTATATTTGAGTACTAGTCAGAAATGCTAGTTACGAAATGTTCACCTTACCCAAACGTTATGTTTACAGCAGAACCGCACCATATCATTGCAATAGGCGCTTCGGCAGGTGGCCTTGACGATCTCACTACTTTTTTCGACCATACCCCAACAGATGGGGTTTCTTATATTATTGTCCAGCATTTATCAGCCGATTTCCAAAGCCATCTTGTAGCCCTGCTTTCCCGGCATAGCAAGCTGGTGGTGCAACAGGCCGAGGATGGGATGGCTATTCACGGGAATCAGGTTTACACTATTCCCAATGACAAAGTAATGACTGTCCGGGGCCATAGTCTGTATTTGACCAATAAGAAAGATGACCGCAGCACCCATTTAACTATTAACACATTTTTTACCTCACTGGCAGCAGAATATGGTCCAAAGGCAATAGGCATTGTACTTTCCGGCCTGGGATCAGATGGCACGGATGGTGCTAAGGCCATAAAAAAAGCAGGCGGGCTGGTGATTGCAAGAGAACCCGACGGAACAGAATTTCACAGTATGCCGGCAAATGTGATATCAACAGGGATGGTGGATTTTATATTAGAACCCGAAGCAATGCCTGCCGTGATTGAGGACTTTGTCAAGCGTGAGCTGGATTTGCTTGCATCTGGCATTCATGATGAAGAGCATGTTGGCGAAATTATCGAGCTCATTAGTAAAGAATTGCCTCTTGATTTTACTGACTACAAACAATCCACGATTTTAAGAAGGATAAAAAGGAGGGTCGCCGCCAACAACTTCAGCGAGCTGGACAGCTACGTTAAATTTCTAAAAACCAATCCGGATGAACTGGAAGTTTTAGCGAAGGACTTTCTTATTAGTGTAACCGGATTTTTCCGCGATTCGGAGTCGTTTGATTTCCTGGAAAGCCAGATTATACCTGCCATCATCGCTCAGCTGGCACCCCAGCAGGAAATAAGGATGTGGGTGACCGGTTGTGCCACCGGTGAAGAGGCCTATTCAATGGCTATGCTGGTCAGTGAGGGGTTGGGGGATAATATCAATGAGCATGTAGTTAAGATTTTTGCAACAGATATTGATAGTGCAGCACTCGCGCAGGCTGGAAAAGGTTTGTATAAGGCCGCTACCCTGGCCAATGTATCAGAGCAGCGTCTTACCCGGTTTTTTCAAGTCGAAGGGGATGATTACAGGGTGAAGGCAACACTTCGGAAAATGGTCATTTTTGCACAGCATGACCTGGTCAAGAACCCGCCGTATTGTAACATGCATTTTATTAGCTGCCGCAATGTTTTGATATACATGACGCCAGCGCTGCAAAAGAAAATTTACCTGATGCTGCTCTTTGGCCTTAGGTCTCATGGCTATCTTTTTCTGGGTTCAAGCGAAAACCCGCTCCCGATTTTGGAAAGCCTGAAAGTGATCAGTAAAAAGTTTAAGGTCTATAAAAACCAGGGTTCCCACCACCCGGTGCGGTTTGATTCTTATTCAATGCCGGAGGTCTCCTATAAAAAGCTGACGGACACGCCGCAGCAAAAAGAGCAGGCCTACAAGGTCGCGGACCGGACAGTTGGCGATGCCGTCAACGAGACAGTAATGAAAGACCTGGGCCAGCTGGTGATTTGCATTGACCAAAACGAGCGAATATTGAAACTGTATGGGGATACGACCAGGTTCCTGCTTCAGAAGATCATGCCGACCGACTTTACCGAGTTGCTTCCGGGCCCATTGGCAATTGCCTACAATGCCATTATCAACAATGTTGTACAAACGAATAAAGGGGCTTCGGTTACGGGAATCATTATACCAGAGGGCGAGCAGATCATCAGCGTAACGCTGTCTGTGAGCCCGATGATCTACAAAGGGCGAAGCAATGGTTTTTTAGTCGTACGGATTAACGAGGAAACGCCCGTTGAGGCAACAGTGAACAACAGGCTTGTTTTTAATGAGGAAATTTATTTCAACCAGTATACGCAAAGCCTGGAACAAGAAGTCAGGGAGCTGAAAGAAGAGCGTCTGGCTTCAAATGAAAGATTATATTCCCAGGAAGAAAATATGCAATCCTTTAATGAGGAGCTGCTTTCAGCGAATGAGGAGATGCAGAGTACCAGTGAAGAAATGCAATCCATCAATGAAGAGCTGCATACAATCAATGCTGATTATCAGTTGAAAAACAAGGAGCTTGCTGATCTCAACGACGATCTCAATAATTATTTCCGGAGCAACGTCAACGGGCAGCTGTTTTTAGATGACCAAATGCGCCTGATCAAATTCTCACCAGGCGCGTCAAAACTGATTAACCTGCTGGAAACAGATGTTGGAAGGCCTTTGAGCAATATTTCGACAAATTTTATTGTCGAAACTATTATTGAAGATATCAGTGCGGTACTATCCGGCGATGCGGTAATCACCAAAGAAATTGAAACAAAGGACGGCAGGTGGTTTCAGGTGATGACCATGCCTTATATCAAGCAAGTCAGTAATAAGACTTCAGGGGCCATTATAACATTCAACGATATCACCGAGCTCAAAACAATCCAGCAGCAGCTCGATAAAAAAAATGAAGCCCTGATGCGGATTAATGCGGATCTGGACAATTTCGTCCATACCGCGTCCCACGATTTACTGGATCCGTTGACCAGCATTGAAGGAAGCCTTTCGCTGATTAGTACCATCGATAGCAATGATCCGCAAATCCAGGAAGTCTTACCAATCATCAACGGTTCGGTTAAAAAATTCCGTTCGCTGATCAGCGAGATTGCTCAGGTAGCCAAAATTGAAAACAATGCACAGCAAACAGAACTGGTTGATATCGATGAGTTGCTGGACAACATTGACTGGAGTCTGACTGAGCGAATTAAATTAAGCGGGGCTGTGATCAAAAGGGACGTGCAAGTAAACAAGGTGGAATTCTCCAAAAAGAACCTGCGGAGCATCCTATATAATCTGATCGCAAACGGCATTAAGTACCGCTCCGAGCGGACGCCGGTTATTCAGGTCCGTATTACGCAAGAGAGCAACCAAACCGTGCTTTGTGTTGAAGATAACGGGAAGGGCATGGATAAGCGTTATCTGGATACGATTTTTGATAAATACACCAGGCTGCATTCAGATGGTGACGGCTACGGCATTGGCTTGTACCTGGCCAGGAAAATAGTTCATGCTGCCGGTGGCAGGATCGCAGTTGAAAGTGAACTGGGCGTTGGCAGTAAGTTTACCATTTATTTAAATAGCTAATATGGCCGCTCAACCCAAGTTTATTGTAGTTATTGGCGCGTCTGCGGGTGGACTCAACGCGCTGGCCGAATTAGTCCAGACATTGCCTGCCGGATTAGACGTCGCATATTGTATCGTCCTCCACTTGTCCCGAAAGGGCATTGGCGACTTTGTGGTGCACCGCTTAAATAAGGTAACGTCTATGCAATGCAGTATGGCTGTAAGCGGTGCTACCATTGAGGCAGCTAATATTTATGTTGCACCTCCAAACCAACATTTATTGGTAAAAGACGGAAAGATTCTGTTAGGGGCCGGCCCCCAGGAAAACCGGTTCCGGCCATCCATCGACGTACTGTTTCGCTCCGCTGCTGTTGCATATACATCGCATGCCATTGGAATTATATTAAGCGGTATGCTTGACGATGGGACATCGGGCATGTGGGCGATTAAAAGAAGTGGCGGGGCGTGTATTGTGCAGGATCCTAATCAGGCCGAATATCCGGACATGCCGCTGTCGGTCATCAATAACATGGATGTGGACTACGTCAGTGAGCTTGGGTCAATAGGAGGGCTCTTAGTCGAGCTGACCAGCTTTGAACAGGATTCAGAGGTTCGGGTGCAGGCGCCGCAAGAGGTTATTTTAGAATCCCAAATAGCAGAAAAAACGGCCGTAGGTATTGATGCTGTCGAACAAATTGCGGATAAGAGCGTTTTCGCCTGCCCGGACTGTGGTGGCAACTTGTGGGCGGTAAAGGGGGACATCATTAACCGCTACCGGTGTCATATAGGCCATGCTTATACAGAACAGGATTTGGTGGTCAAACAAGCCGAAACAGCCAGCACTACTTTATGGGTGGCCCTTCGGATGATGGAGGAACGTAAGCACCTTCTGCGCAAACTTGAAGTCGATTACGCTCAAAAAGGGTACACGTCCTTGGCAACGGATCATCTGGAAAGAAAAGATGAAATGCAACGGCACATTGACACACTTAAAATGATCCTTTTTGATTTGCAAAACCATGATACTGTAATGCCGTATTGACATTACAGTATTATGAAGATGTGTAATGGAAGTCTTGTATCACAGGTCACTTATACAGCAACCGGGGCTTCTCCAAAGATTATTTTATGCGATAATTCCAGCAAACCACCCATAGTAGACGGCTTTATAAAATAATGCATTGCGCCTAGTTGTTTAGCAAATTGTATCATGTTCGCATTGCCGGAGGTCGAGAGCATCACAGCAGGTATTGAGGCCAGAGTGGGTATGTCACGTAAATTTGCCAGGGTTTCCAGGCCATTCATTTTAGGCATGTTCATGTCTAAAATAATCAGGCTGTTAGCAGGCGGAATTTGCGCATGCAAAATGGCCAGAAGATCCAGACCGCTTTCTGTTTCAACAATTTCTAAATCCGGGGCGATGCTTTTGAGGGCGTCTGTCAACAACAGGCGATCATCAGCATCGTCGTCTGCTAAATAGATAGTTGTGTTTTTAAACATATACAAAGGTAGGACATTATTGTCTGCTATGTTTATAGCGGCCGGAACCGTTATTAGTTATCCTGAGTCCGGTTGTTACGCGTGATTGAATAAATATCGTTTCTTCTATCTTTCAAATTCCGAACACTTCCAAACTGATTCAATTCCCGCAGCATATCAATGTCCACGTCGGCAATCAAGATCATTTCCGTATTTGGTGTTGCTTCGGCTTTTATTCCGTTAGTGGGAAACGAAAAATCGCATGGTGTGAATACCATAGACTGGGCATACTGAATATCCATATTGTGAACTTTCGGCAAGTTGCCGACGCTGCCGGCAATGGCCACATAGCATTCATTTTCAATCGCCCTCGCCTGAGCACAGTTCCTTACCCTTGAATAGCCATTTTGCGTGTCTGTCAGAAAGGGTACAAATAATATATTCATTCCTTCATCGGCCAGGATGCGGCTTAATTCAGGAAACTCAACATCATAGCAAATCAGTATACCTATTTTTCCGCAGTCTGTATTGAAGGTCTTCAAGGTGTTACCTCCCTGCATGCCCCATACCTTAGCTTCATCCGGGGTTACGTGCAACTTCTCAAAGCGTTCAATCCCACCGTCCCTTTTGCATAAATAGCCCACGTTGTAGAGACTGTTATCAACGACCTCGGGCATACTTCCTGTAATAATATTAATGTTGTAAGAGATGGCAAGCTCAGAAAAGCGGGTAACAATTTTTTCTGTAAATTCTGCCAGCTTTCTGATCGCGTCCGGTTCTGCCAGATGGTTATAATCCGACATTAACGGAGCATTGAAAAACTCAGGAAACAGCGCAAAATCACACCTGTAACCTGATACCGCGTCTACGAAATATTCAACTTGCTGCATTAGCTCGTCGAAATCAGTGTACAATCTCATTTGCCATTGTATCAGGCCTAGCCTGATGATCGACTTTTTAAAGGCGGCCTGATCTGAAATTTTTTCGTAATAAACATTGTCCCACTCTAGCAGTACAGCATATTCGTTAGAGTCTTTATCCCCTTCCAAATATCCTTGCAATATCCTGGCAGGGTGAAAATCGTTCGACAATTGAAAATTTAAAACGGGGTCATGAATGTCCTTGTTACGCACCTTTTCAATGTACTCCTTGGGGGACATCGAATGGGAATATTGGTGAAAATTCGGGATCCGGCCGCCGAACACAATCCCTTTCAGATTTAATTTCTCACAAAGCTCCTTCCTGTAATCATACAAACGCCTGCCTAACCGAAGGCCGCGAAACTTGGGACGAATGAATACATCAATTCCGTACAAAATATCCCCTTTGTCTGTGTGCGTATTAAAACTATAATTTCCCGTTATCGCCTTATAAGTATGCTTGGAGTCAACCTTTTCGTAGTCAACAATAATGGATAAGGCACATCCGGCCAGCTCATTATCAACTCTTATGCCCACTTGCCCTTCGTGAAAAATGGTGGTCAGCGTCTTAATATGATGTTCTTTCCAATAAGCATCCGGCATACTGGAATAAGTCTCAATCATCATTTCTTTGATCTCCTGATAATCTTCCGGTTTCAAAAAAACCAGCTCTATATTCTCAATTGTTTTATTGTCTTTATTTGTTTCCATGGTACTTATCCGGTTTTCTGCCTTCAAGAGGGTTCTTGCCGGGGATTGGTTTATTGTATTGGGTTAATATAAAATGATTTTTTTTTGATCGCAATGTCAGGGCAAACAGTGATTGCAGGTTGCTTGAGGCCTTCGCAATGGGGTGTGATGAAAATTGCGATCGTTTAAGAGAAGTAACAAAGGTAGCCTGGAAATTTGGTAAGGAGTAAGAAACCCTACTCGTGCAACAACATTACGGATGATAAAGTTGCCAAGGAAGAGGTTTGAAACGACTTTTGGGGATTCAAAGCATGATTTTTTTAAGCTTTGCCGTGTGCCTATATGGAAAATCCAAAGGGTTTTAACTTTTCTCAGCATCTTATTCATCATGGATAACTTACTTGGTACTCATTCACCTCAGGACATTTTTGACATTCGTAAATGTTGTTTTGAGAAGCTTGGGCCTGCGCAATTAGAGCGTCTAAACGTTCTTGTGCAGACACGTCCTATCTTACTTGAAGGCGATTTTTATCCAAGAGCAACTTCTCAAAATGGGATCGATTATATCCTTCCAACCGACGCTGAACTGCCCGAGCACAAAGTGATTGCGTGGTCGCGCGTTCTTGATGGGAGAGAAGTGTTATGTGCAATAAATTTAGCCGGGGATCACGCAGTAATTTTTGCCACCATTGACGATGACTTGCATGAAGTGAATTCCAGAATGCGCTGCCTGTATGCTTCTGATCTTAGCCCGGCTGAGCTAAATGTTGAAGTAAGAAACGGAAAGTCGATCCGCTTGACAATCCCACCGCATGCTCTGGTAATTTACGAATGAGCAAATCTTTTCAAAAAGACCTTGCAAGGGCAAGGCCCTTACAAAGAAATGAGGTCGGCAAACATCTCAGGATCAATCCCGTCCTCACCTGGCGAATTAAGCTGTGGCTCTTCTTCCAGGTCTGGCATTGGGTAACCTTCGGGCGAGCCGAAAATGACTTACTCTAAAGATCTCGTTTACAGCGGCTTTTTTTCCACTATCGGCAACCGCTTCCCCCCAGAATATCAGTAAGGTTCAATACTTTTTTATTTCCTATTCATTCTTCAAGGTTTTCACAGGATTTAAAAGTGCAGCCTTTATCGCCTGAAAACTTACAGTAATGAGAGTGATAACCAGGGCCCCCGATATCGCCGACGCGAAAATCCACCAGGAAAGTGCAGTCCGGTAAGTATAAGTTTGCAGCCAATCATGCATTAAGTAGTAGGCGATAGGCGTGGCTACCAGGCAGGAAATTAAAACCAGGAATAGAAAATCCTTCGCGAGCATTTGCCAAAGTTGTGCTATGGAAGCGCCCAGAACTTTGCGGATTCCAATTTCCTTCTGACGCTGTTCCGCAAAAAACGTTGCCAAGCCGAAAAGACCCAGACAGCTGATAAAAATAGCCAGGGAGGCAAATGTGGTAGAAAGCGTTCCGATCCGTTCTTCTGCCTGGAACTTACGGTTATACTCGTCACTGGCAAACTTGTATTCAAAAGGACTTCCAGGATTGTATTTGTTAAAAACGGGTTCAAGCTTTGAAAGTGCCTCTCTTGGGTTCATATTTGGGTTAAGCCGGATATGGATAAAAGATGCCCAGTCTTCTTTGAGCATAAACACCGTTGGCTGAATGGGCATAAATGGTGATCCGGTGACTACATCATTAATGATCCCAATGATCGTGTACTGCTCACTATTCCATTGCACATGGGTCCCGACGGCTTCTTTAAGTCCCATAAAATTAGCCGCGCTTTCGTTAATCACCATTGCAAGGCGATCGGCGGAAAACTTTCCCGAGAAATCGCGCCCTTGCTTCACTTGCCAATTGACCGTCTTGCCATACTCGTTCGTAACGCCCACAGTCCCAAGGTCTCCCAATTGATTGGGGTCTTTTCCGGGCCAGCTGAAACTGGCATCGCTACTCCATACTTCGGAAGTCGGACTTGAAGATGTGGCCATATTTAGTGCAGCACCCGTTTGAAGCAAATCCTGACGAAGCGCCTGTGGATGTGCATGCAGGTCGGGCGTATTCATTGCAACCGTCAATAACCCTGCACGGTCAAAACCCACAGGCCTATCTTTCGCATGCTGGATTTGTCGAAGCACAACCAGTGTGCCGATGACCAGGGTAATGGAGACGGTAAACTGGATAATTACCAATGTCTGGCGTGGCACGGCGGCGTACCGGCTTGCTCCCAGTCGCAGTGAGGAATCGGTCGCTTTGAGCACCTTTACCGGCCGGAATCCGGATAAATAGATAGCCGGATAACTACCAGCAAGCAAGCCGGTTGCAAGCGTAAAAGCCAAACCAATAAGCCAGCTTTCCGCATTATCCCACGGGAAACTCATTTGCTTGTCAGCGATCTGGTTAAACCAGGGGAGTATCAACTGTACGAGGAGCAGGCCAAATACAAATGCAAACACGGAGACCATGATAGATTCACTAAAAAACTGCGCGATCAGCTGGCTGCGCAGTGAGCCAACTGCCTTGCGAATGCCGACTTCTTTGGCCCGTTTTTGTGACCGCGCCGTAGATAAATTCATAAAATTGATACAAGCCAGCAGGAGCACGAATGCCCCGATAATGCCAAACAACCAAACAAACTGAATTCGTCCGCGGACAGCAACTCCGTTTTCCCACTCCGAATAGAGATGCCACCGGCTCATAGGGTGAAGAAATGCTTTGGGATTAAATCTGGCCTCCTCTTTGGCATGCCGCGCTTTGATGTTTTCTATCTTATCGCTAATGCGATCAAAGCTTGTCTGCGGGGCGATTTGGACCAGTAACAAAAAGGAATTGTTCCCCCAGTTCGTTTCTGAGCGTTTTACCCAGGGTTCTGTTTTCAAAAAGAAGCTCCATGGCAGCAAAAATTTAACATCCCGAAACTCCGTACTATATGGGAGGTCTTCGTATATGCCTGTAACCTTGAAGTAGTTCTTGTTGTCTACTTTGATGGTTTTGTTAATGGGATCTTCATTGCCAAACAGTGCCCTGGCAACGGATTCTGAAAGCAGGGCAGAGGTAGGATTGTCAAGACCGGTTGCAGTGCCTTTCACGATCCTCAGTGACATCATTAACGGGAAATCAGGCTCGACACAATTGCCCTTCCTGGAAATTTTCTTTTCACCAAATGCCAAAATCCGGTCCTCGGTCCATGACGAAGATGCAATATGGGTGAATTCACTGGCATGTTCGTTTTCCAAAGCAGCCCGCATGGGCAGGGGAGTGGCAGGGGTTGTACTGATTGTTCCGTTATAGGTTTGATGCTGCATGACCCGCGCAATGCGGTCGTAATGCTGATGATACTTGTTGTAAGAAAGCTCGTCCCACATCCAAAGACCAATGAGTATGGCCGTGGTCATTCCGATGGACAAACCAACAATGTTGATAGCCGAATAAATTCGGTTTTTATTTAGGTTACGAAAGGCGATTTTCAGGTAGTTTTGAAGCATATCAGTAGGGCTGGGGTTAGGATATTTATTTGGTTCACCTTTCATCAATGAAGGCCTCAACAGACTAAACACGTCCTCAACATAACGCCACTTGGCACTACGCAGGCCTGCTGACTGGATGCGCTGCTGGAATAACTCATGCAGATCACCTTCCAATTCATTGGCCATGTGCGCCGGACAAAACCATTGTAACAGCAGCGTCGCCCACCTCGGAGGCATCGCATTGTGTGGTTTGTGGTTCATGACCAGGCTATTTTTGGGATGTTGTCCCACATCCGGTTGCGGAGTTGTCTGATTTCCTCCAATGCATGTCGACCCAATGCAGTGACTACGTAAAGCCGTTTGCTTCGCCCGCCCCGATCAGCAGTCACACCACCCATTTCCGATTTGACGAGTCCTTTTTCTTCAAGCCGATGCAATGCGGTATGCACTGCGCCGAGGTTAACGGCGCGTGCGAGTTGCTGCTCGATTTCGTTCACCACGGCAGCACCGTAAGCATCGCCTGTCCGGATAGCGACGGCCAGCAAAACCACTTCTTCAAACTCACCGAGATAGGTCCCTTTCATCTTCGTGCATTAGTTATGTAAATGTCTGACAAATACCTTACCACAAGCAAGCAGGTGCCTAAAACAAGAACTAAGCGCGATTTAGTGATTGCAGCCGTCCGATAGCGCACATTAAAGCGTTCGGTTTTGGACAATTATTTGATGGAAATGGAATCTATCGGCGCAGTTTTTTACAAAAAGTGCATGATTTGCTTAAAAAGGCTAACCTAGCTTTGCCGCCATCGGTTGTGCGACCATAACCAATACGCAGGAGAATGGTTTATGGTTTTCTCTAAATTGCCGAAATAACTCTTGGTAATTTCCATAGGCACTGCATTTGCCGCCTTTTCGCTTATCATCCGGAAAGTAAAATTATAGTGGAACCGGGAAGTCTTTTCCGATTCAATGTAAACAACAGCCGCATCAGAAGAAACAGCCATCCGTTCACCGCCAATCTGCACCTTTGTATCCTGGTCGAGGAAAGGCAGGTGATATTTGCTACTTCCGGGGGCAGGCCGCTGATCTGCAATCAACAAAATCATTTTCGGCGTGCCAACTTGCTGCAAAAGTGACAGCGCTTTTCTGTAAAAATGTTTGCGGGGAATGAGCGTAACGCCAAGGAAGGAGCGCATTTTAAACATCATCTTATCAATGTGACGGTTTTTTACAGGGGAGAACGCAGAGTAAACATCATATCCCGCCACTTGCGGCAAATTGGTCAGGTATTCCCAGTTCCCGTAATGGGAAGCAAGCAATACAACTTGTTTGTTATCTCGATAAAGCCGTTGCAAAAGCCCCTTATTGGTGTAACTGGCTAATTTGCGTCTCTGGCTGTCGGAAACGCAATAGAACAGGAACGGTTCGACAAAAAGGTCGCTCATATGGTGGTAATAGGATAAAGTCAAATGCCGCAATTCACGTTTATTCTTTGATGGGAATGCCTTAGTAAGATTTGCCAGTATTACCTTATGACGGTATTTCAAAAAGTAGCGCAAGAAAACAAACATAATCATCGACAAGATTTTTGCCCCGGTAATTGCCCAACTATTTGGCCCTATCGGAAGCTTTTTAAACGGAGAAAATATTTTGAACGCTTTGTTCATGAATTGAATGTTAACTAAAAAAGGCACCTGGTAAGGTGCCTTCCAATTTTTCGATGTTATGTTGCTTAAAGATCCAAGCCTGATCGTCTGAGCCTTTCCTCGTCAGTAAGGTCTTCTACTTCTACTTCGGTATTCCGTAAGGTTTCGTTAATCACCTCTTCACGCTCGTCCACGGTTTTGTTCAAGCTTATTTCTTCCACAACCCGTGCTTCTTTGCTTACAAGCGGAACCTCCGCATATTCTGTCATTTCGATAGTTCCTTCTTTAAAAGTATCAAAATCAGATTCAGACGCAATCCGGTCAACCGGTGTCCTGGTAACATTTACTTGTTCCTGACGCAGGCGTATGCTTTCCTGAACGGGACGCTCGATAATGCGGCTTCTTAAACGCACACCACCCGTTTCGATCTCCCGTTTTTCTACCTGCAACTCCTCCCTGATTACCGGAAGCGAATCTGTCTGATCATCTGACACCAATGAGCTATCTGAAACCAGTGAGCCATCGGAAACCACATCAAGAGACCTGTTGGCATAAGGATCAACCGAATTATCGGCATATGTATTAACCGAAGATTCCGTGGCAGTACCAGCGTAACCCTGGCTTGAAACATAACCGGCCGCTGTCTCATCTATGTCAACTGCGCCATACTGATCAAGGATCGCTGCGGCAGTTTCTGCCTCATCGGCGTCGATGGCATGCACGGTCACAATGGTTCCACGCTTTCCTGCTTCCGAATAACGTCTGGTCTCATCTTCATCCCCGTCAAAAAGATCTTTAAAGAAGTTACCAATGCGGTCACCAAAGTCTTCATCATCTCTATTGACTGTTGACGCAGTCGTATCTGAATTGTAAGACGAGGTTGAAATGTCAACATCACCGGCTGCGAACCCGTTTGCCAGCAAATAATTTTGCGCTTCTTGCGCTTTACTTTCACTTTCAAAAATTCCAATTACTGTATTGGCCATGATTTATTATTTTAAAGGTTTTAGTTTGTTGAATTGCGCCAGCCATTAAATATTCGTGCCTGGGTCGCCTTTTGAAATGGTCACTTCTTCCTTTCGCAGTTTTTCGGCATACGATTTTTGTTCCTGATGCACACGCTTCGTAATATGGAGCTCCTCTACCAGCATCAGGCGCTTTTCAACCACGAGTACTTCTTTCATAACCGAAACAATGGTTACTTCACCTTCCTGCCTAACAGCTTCCGGTGCTATTTCCACATATTGGTTAATTTCCTTCCTCTCCACAATCAATTCCTCACTACTGATAGTACCATTAAATAGTGCTTCTTCTTCCAAAACCTTTTTCGAGATTAGTAAGCTCCCGGTTGCAATTCGCTTGGAAGAGACTACCAGCTTTTCTTCAATAATCGGGATCTTCAACGGCTCACCCGAAGGTGAGCTGTTGAAAATATCCTTAAAGTGCTGTTCGCCGGCACTCATTAATAACGTTTTTGAAATTTGTCTACAGTTGCTTTTGTCCCATCTGCAAGATGATTAACCGTGTCTTTGGCTTTATCCGCATATGAGTCAACGACCTCTTTAGTCTGCTCTGCAACTGTGTTCAGCTTTTCTTTGCCTTCTTCAACTGCTATGGCAGCTTTCAGCTTAGTCTCTTCCCACTGATTCCTCAACTTGTCTTTTTGCTGGTCAGCCAGATCTTTAATTTGCTGACGGGTTTCGACACCTGACTTGGGCGCAAATAACATCGCAGCCGCCGCGCCTATGGTAGCGCCAACCAACAAGCCCAGGACAAATCCGCCATCTGAACTTTCTTTCTCATCATAATCATTTCTAGATCTCATTGCAGTATAGTTTTAGTTTGATACCGTGCTTAGCGAAAAATGTGCCAGTACAAAATGGGGGGCGTGATTGCTCTTAAATGTTAAAAATCCTGGAAGCTGGGTAAAATAGGTTGCCCATTTTACCCAGCTTCCAGGATATAAATGCATTGTGCCAGACGGTCGGGCTTTTGTTATGAAATCATCTACTACTTATATACTGACTGGTTCCATACACCGGTTCCGATGGTTTTTTGCACAAACTCTTTGAAATCTGTCGGTTTTCTGCCCAATGCTTCCTCCACACCGTTGGACAAATATTCATTCCGCCCATCCATCACTTCCGTAAACAAATATTTCAACAGCGAAATGACATCGGTAGGAACGTGGTATTTCGTAAGCATTGCCTCATATTCACCGATTGTCACTTCCTGGTACACAATTTCCCTGTTTGTTGCTTCGGCGATTTCCTGCACAGCTTCGCCGAAAGTAAGAAGCAGAGGGCCTGTTACTTCATAAACTTTCCGGCTGTGTTTTGTGTCGGTGAGTGCAGCAACGGCAACGTCTGCAATGTCATCGGTATCAATAAATGGTTCGCGCATATCGCCCACGGGCAGCACTACATATCCGGCTGCAACGGAATCTACCAAAAAACTTTCGCTGAAATTCTGGTTAAAAAAGCTCGCCCTTACAATGGTCCAATCCAGTCCTGATGACATGACGATCTGCTCACATTGCTGCGCTTCTTCTTCTCCGCGGCCGGACAACAAGACCAGTTTTTTGACACCCGCGTCCGCAGCTGATTTTGCCAATGCACTTATTGCGGCCGTTGCTCCGGGCGCAGCCAGGTCGGGCTGAAAGGAAATGTAAACCTGATCTATTCCGTCGAGCGCGGCGTCCCAGGTTGATTTGTCTTCCCAATCAAATGCCGGTGAAGCGGAACGCGAACCGATTCTTACGTCCGCATTCAATTTTTGTAATCTTTCTGCGACCTTGCGGCCTGTTTTACCGGTTCCTCCTAATACTAAGGTTTTCATGAGCTAATTGTTTTGATTCAATATTAATTTTTATCAAAACTAATGCTGCCCGAAAGCTTAAACTTGGACAAAACCGTCAAGTGAATTATTTTCTGAAATTCTTTTCGATTTATAGGCACGCGGTGTAATGCTTGTAAATTCCTTGAAGTTCCGCACGAAATGTGACTGGTCGGAATACCCGTTCTCATAAGCAACGTCCGATAATTTCTCGTAAGCACCTTTGTCCATTTGCCGGATGGACGAATGGAACCGGATAATTTTTGAGAATAATTTTGGAGGAACGCCCACCTGTCTCGCAAATTTCCGCTCGAAAGTCCGCTCCGACATCTCCGTGGTTTCCTGCAAATCTTTCACCGTGTAGCTGCCGCTTGAATTCATCATGAATGTCGTCATATGCTGTATTTGCGGGTCAGCATTGGCGGAAGCCGCCTGGTTTGCCAGAAATGTTTCCATAATCCTGACTTGTTCTTCCGTCGAAGCAGCGTGCATTAAATTGCTTTCCACTTCTTTTGAAAGGGACGAGTAAGTGCGCATGTCCAGGCATGTATCCGTTAACTCGCTGGCGTTGAGCCCAAATAATGCGTGAATCGCATATGGATATAGGACAAAAACGATCATTTTGTAGCTGCCGGAACATTTCATTTCAATGGGTTTGACTGTCTGTCCGTATAGCAGGAAGCTGGATAATTCTTTGTCCCCGATCAAAACACCGGACTCTGTTTGCTGAAACATCAGGCCCGAACAACCATCTGCAAAGAATTTAAGTGAATGATCCGTTTGCTCAATGTCGTGGTTTTCTAAAATCCATATGTTCTTGATGTACTTATTAAGTGCTGATTTTCTGATGATTGGCTTCATGGCTGGTCTATTTATTTTGATGTGTTGACAGTGAGTTGCATTAGCAGGCTTTATCACAGTAAATGTAAGATCCGTCAGGTCAAATAAACTTGTACAAAACCGACACTTTACCGCTCTTTTACCGATTACTAATTGAACCCCGCCAGTCAATCAACGGCTTTGAGAACAAATTACGATTGGTGTTTATTTGTAACGGCTTAATAAAGTTCTGGTACACACACTATATTTTACTATGCACACACTATACTTTACTTGTGATATCAATGCGACGCTAGTAATCCGGATTTGTTCCGCAGCGCCGAACGCTCTTTCATACATTAATGCTGTTCGGCGATTTGGATCAGGTTTCCGCAGGTGTCATCAAAAACGGCGATAGTAACATTATCCATTTTTTTGGGCTCGCTCTTAAATTTCACCCCGAGCTCCAAAAGCTTTTCATAGGTCGCCCCGATATCGTCAACGCCAAACATCGTTGCCGGGATGTTGGCATCGAATAGTTGTTTTTGATAAACCTTTGCAGGACCAAAAGCCATTGGTTCAAGCAATAGTTCCACGCTGTGCTGATCCTCCGGTGAAACAACGGTCAGCCATTTGTATTCCCCGACTGGAACATCCGACTTCACTGCAAAACCCAATTTTTCCGTATAAAATTTCCTGGCTTTTTCCTGGTCATCGACCATTACGCTGGTTACGATAATTTTCATTGTGACTATGTGTTGGTTAAGAGTTGCTTTAATGGCTTATCAAATGGCAGGGAGCGGTTGCGAGGGTTTCTTTTTCAGGATCAATGCGCATAATAGTGACACAATGAGTCCAACCGGCAAAATTTCCGCGTATGTGAAAAGAACGACCATCAATGGACTTTTATACATTTCACGATAGCCCTCCATTTCCACGGATTTTTGTTGCAGTTCCTGCGCGGTTGCCCCTTCTCGCTGTAATTCACGCATGACGTGCGTGGTGTAACGGTCCATAAATTCGGGTACAAATAAGTAATAGTCAATCAGCCAGACAATTACATATACTGTGGAGGCGATTAATGTGATAAGCAGGCCAATCTGAAATGCTTTTCCAAACGACACAGAACCGCCGTTATATTTGTCCCGGAAATTTTTCACACCCACAAAAATCAGTGAAAAAGAGAGTAGCATGGCCGCATAGCCAAGCAGCATATTGCCTTCAAAATCACTGCTGGAATAGCATACGGCGACGGAAGAGACCATGAACACGGAAACAATGATCCCCGAGATCAACCCGCAGACTAGAATGATTTTTTTCATGATGCGATCATTTGGTTAGGTTATGCTGCAAAATTGAGGAGCTGATCGCTAATTTAACTCATACTTTCGGGTGATTTTAGCATGAAACCTACTTTTTCACCCGAAAGTATGGCTCATGGTTAAGGGATGAGACTCAGTCTTTTGGCTTTTTCCACAGCCTGTGTGCGGCTCTTCACTTCCATTTTTTCGAATAATTTGGATGAATGCGTTTTTACGGTGTTCAGAGACACAAAAAGCTGTACGGCGATTTGCTGATTGGTCAGGCCTTCCGCGATCAGGCTGAGGACTTCGAGTTCTCTTTTGCTTAAACCAAGACGTGCCTGTTCCTGGACATTAAACTGAAAGTCCTTTGTATCGATAAAAACTTCTTTTTCAACGAACACTGTTTCGACTTTTGGCTTGGTCAGTTTGAGTGCAATCCAGATCCCCAGGCCGGTGAAGAGCAATGCGATGGCACCTGCATAAATTTCGAAGATGTGATTGATGACGATAAAACGGAGTTCGAGCCACTTTAACAAAAACAACAGTAAGGCGAGTGAGATGCCGTATAGGATTGTTGGTTTGTATTTATTGAAAACTTCCCAAGTCATTTGCAGCGATTTTTTGGCTAGTAATTAAATATCATACTTTTTATATTAAATTCTAATATTATTAATATAAAAAGTATTTTATGTTTTAATAAAAAAAGAGCCGTACGACACGCACGGCTCTGCAATTGTTTTATGAAGTTATTTTGAAATAAATTTGTTGAAACGGCTTTCTTTTCCGTCTGCTGTTTCTGTTTGATGCAGAAATTGAAGATTTCCTTCATCAAACTTCTGGAAAAATTCGTCCCAACCGATCTCTTGCAATGTGTCCTCTCCAGAATATCCGGGAAAGTCAATTCTCAGGATCCCGGCTTCTGATTTCTTTTTACTGGTGCCTTTCACCATCGCTGGTTTGCCGCCCCGCTGTTCAACCCATGCACGGATCTCATCGTGGTTGGATGTTGTGTTTGACTTGGAATCCGAATCGCTGCTTTTTTTAGCGGGACTTTTGGTAGTGCTTTTAGCAGTGCTTTTGGTAGTTGCCTTGGTCTCCGTTTTTGTGGCCGTTTTTGCGGCTGTTTTCGCAGGCGTTTTAGTTTCTGCTTTGTCGACAGTCTCCTTTTTTGCTGCTGTTTTAGTCTCCTTTTTTGCCGCAGTCTTAGTCTCGCTCTTTGCCGCAGTCTTAGTCTCACTCTTTGCAGCGGTTGATTTGGACGCTGTTTTCGTTGCCGCCTTAGGCGCTGTTTTCTTTGTATTGGTTTTTGCTGATGCAGTAGCCATAATATTTTTATTTGTTGATTGATTCCATTTTTATTAAAAAAGCATGCCGCGCAAAAAAACAAAAAGGGTGCATCCATAAAAATGGATACACCCTGTAATCAGAAGAGGATCATGTGATTAGTTCGAAGAAGATCCGCCCTGCATATCGCCTAATTTTGCCTCGTCGTCCGCAATTCTTCTCCTTAATGACTCAATGTCTTTTTTAAGGTCGTCGAGATGATCTGCTGCTTTTCTGGCGCGTTTGGCATCTTTTCGGGCGCCGCTTGCGCTGTTCCCTGCTCTTCTGGCCAGTTTCTTGTCTTGCGGATCACTGCCTAATCTTTCAGCATTCTTTTGATTGTCATCCGCTGATCTTTGCGCTTGTTCCGCCGTTTTTTCTACTTCGCGTGTTGCGCCATCCAATTCATTTTCGAGCTTGGCAAGCTCCATTTTGCGCTCATTTAATTTTTTGCTAACCTCAATGTTCGCCTTTTGCTCTTTGAGCGTGTTCAAAGAATCCTTTGAAACAACCTGGGCCGTCAGCGGCATGGTGATGGAGAGAAATCCAAGCAATGCGAGCGTTCCGATAGTTTTTATTTTCATAACATGTTAGAGTAAGATTACCAGCACAGTGCAATAATCATGCCTCGGAGTTTCGACCTTCTTAACCTCAAAACGGTGTTTTTAGGAATTTAAACATGACGTTTATGGTTAGTTGGTTATTGTCAACAAAAATTAGCCATATATTGAAAAATTTTCCAAAAGCACTCCTGCTCGCTTTGGGAATGACTTTAACAGCCTGCGAGGGCGTATTTCAGTACAATCCCAATCAAGTTATTTTTAAAGACAGCGAGACCAATTTAAACCAGAAAAACATCGAGCGCATTCAGGCCATTCCTTTAAAGGATACGGTCAGGTTTATCCTCATGGGGGATACGCAGCGCTGGTACGATGAAACAGACGCTTTTATAGAAAGCGCGAACAATCAGAAAGACGTTGCTTTTGTGTTGCACGCAGGTGACATTTCCGACTTCGGGCTTTCCCAGGAGTTCAAGTGGGTGAATGAGATTCTGGTGAAACTTAAATGTCCTTACCTCACCGTTATCGGCAACCATGATCTCGTAGCGAACGGACCAGCAGCTTACCGCAAAATTTACGGGCCGATGGATTACTCATTCGAGTATGGCCATAACAAGTTCATTTTTATTAATACGAATTCACGCGAATACGTCTTCAATGGCGAAGTTCCAAACTTAAACTGGCTCCAATCCCAGCTTGCTGACAACCGCGATAACAAAAATGCGATTGTCGTAGCGCATATTCCGCCTTTCGACGGAGATTTCGATCCGAAATTGCAGGATGGTTATGCCGGACTTCTGGCCAATGATCCTAATGTCAAATTTTCGCTCTACGGTCATCAGCACACATTCAGGGATGGCGATTTTTATGAGGATGGTGTTCACTATTACCTCACTACCAGCACAGGAGAGCGCGGTTATTGGCTTTTTACGACCTGGAAAGGTGGTTATAAAGCAGAAAAGATTGAATACTGATCGTCATGAAGAAATTACCTCTACTACTGTTCCTCTTAGCTCCTTTTTTTGCAACTGCTCAAATTAAGGACAGGCTGGATTCCGAGCGAAAGTGGTTTATGCCCGACCATTTGAAATTACAGTTTGCGGGTAACATTGGCTTTTTGTCCGGCGGGCCTGGTTATATTTCTAACAACAAAACCCTCGAAACGGACTTGCTTTTTGGCTTCCTTCCGCAAAAGTTTGGGGGCGACGGGCTGTTTAGTACAACATTAAAAACCACATACTCTCCCTGGAGCATTCCTTTGAAGAACAGTTATTATATCAAACCATTTTCCATTGGATTTTATCTGAGCTACACTTTTGGGAAACAGTTTGATACAAAATTGCCATCTCACTATCCGGTTGGATATTACTGGTGGGCGACCTCATTCAGACCCGGCGCTTACATAGGTGGCAAGTTGGGCAAGGATTTGGTTGTAAATAAAAGGCAGCGATCGCTCGAAATGTATTATGAACTAGGCACTTACGACCTTTTACTGATCAGCTATGTGCAGAACACGGGTTATCTCAGACCTTCGGATATTGTAAATCTGGCGATAGGGCTGCGGTATGGCTTTTAAGGCTGGTTTATTCCGTCTTTTCTGAAATATCGCGAATGACCTCATCCAGTTCCTTTGCAGATAATAGCAAATGATCCAGGAGCTCATTTTTCTCAATGTCGGTATGCGAATAATTTTTGATCAGATCGATCACGCCCATTAGGCGTGCAAGTGGCGCACGAACCACATGCGATTGAAGATAAGCAATCTCCTGTAATTTAAGCTCCTCCCGTTTTTGCCTCGACCTGCTTGAAATAATGATTTCACAATTTTTTTTGTTTTCCAAAATGATTTTCAAAATCGCAACTGCACGGTCTATCACCTTCAGCTCATCCTCATCGGGCGTCTTGATATGATCATAATAAATGGCAAAAGTGGCTGTGACACTGCCATCCGAATCCAGTATCGGATGTGACCAGCAGGAGCGAAGATTGTGGGGAAGCGCCAGGTGAGAGTACATGGTCCACCGCGAATCGCGTACGATGTCGCTGACGATCACCTTTTCTTTGAGGTAAGCAGCTGTGCCGCATGAGCCGGCATTGGGCCCGATTTGCAACCCTTCGAGTGCCCGGATATAAGCTTCCGGCAAACTGGGTGAGGACAAATTGCTTAATTTCCCGTCTACAATGCCAACAATAGAGCATTTCATATGCGGATATATCTGCTCGATTCCCAGCAAATACTGCGACAACATCTTTTTCAGTGAATGTTCCTTCGTTGAATTTAATTCCAGGACAGTCCTTTCCAAATGTTCAAGAATTTCAAACCGCTTGGTTTCGGTCACGTCCACCATCACGCCGCGCAAAAGGGTAGGCACGCCGTCTGTTTTGATCACGGAAACGATGTCTTTAATCCAAACAATGTTGCCGTCAGCCGATATCATACGGTAGTCGAAAATATGGTTTCGGCCTTCCCGTGTTTGCCGGTGACAGTAACCGATCGCATGTTCGAGGTCGTCCGGGTGAATATGGCTTTGCCAGAAATTCTTGGTTTTTATCCATTCTTCGGGCGGGTAACCCAGGATTCGCGAGGACTGGTCACTCACAAATGAAAATTCCAGCGTATTCACATCTGCTTCCCATACAATGCCATCGACGGTCTGCACGAGCGATTCGAAACGGTTACGCGATTCAAGTAATCCAAGCTCGGCCAACTTGCGGTCGTGAATATCCTGGATCGCCCCGTAAATCCGGATGCATTGTCCATCCCGCAATTCGGCCCTGCCGCTTACCCGGATCCAGCATTTGTTTCCTTTGGCTGTTTCGATGATAGCCTCAATGTCGAATAATGATCCGTCGCTGATCGTTCTTTGCATGGCCTGCATGACCAGCTCCTGGTATTCATGCGTATAAAAATCCATGGGGGAGCTGAAACTCGGCTGATAGTCGAGGCTCACTTCGTGAATTTCCTTAACCAAATCGGACCAGATGATAGATTCCGAAAGCAAATCTGCTTCCCAGCTTCCAACCCGTGCTATGCGTTGCGTCTCGCCCATGGTCTTTTCATCGACCATACCATTAAACAGGCTCAAATCCATGCTTGTGAATTTTAGTTGTATGGGTACGTAATGGAGTTAACGCAGAGTATAAAGACAATTTATATTTTTAATGTTAATTCTTCATGCATTTTAGCTACCTGTTTAATGAGAATTTATTCGACATGTAGGTGTGATCGTTAACACACTGCAAAAATTCATTTGGCTTCCGCTTCGATTTTTCCAATGGCTGCTTCCAGGTCGATGCCTTTTCCGAGCACGGGTTTAAACAGATCGCCTTCCTGCTGCAACCGGTCCATCGCATTTAAAATAGTAAAGTCCCGCAACTGCAAGCCTATTTTAACTTCTTCCCAATGCAATGGCATTGAAACAGTCGCGCCCGGTTTCGGTCTGATGGAGTAGGGAGCCGCTAATGTTGCTTTCGGGCGATTTTGCAGGTAATCAATGTATAGTTTTCCTTTGCGGTTTTTGGTCATGCGCTCAATGCTGGTGAAGCCGGGCAATTCCTGTTGCACCTGGCTGGCGATCCATTGGGCAAAAAGCTGACATTGATCGTAAGAATATTTTGCGCCCAGCGGGATGTAAATGTGCAGGCCTGTGGAGCCGGATGTCTTGCAGTAACCGTCAATATTCAGCGAGTCCAGTAATTGTTTAATAGCCAGCGCCGTCTCGATCACCTGCTCGAAAGTGTTGGTCGTGTCCGGGTCCAGATCGAGCAGGCACCAGTCGGGGTTATCCGGTTTATGGGTACGGCTGTTCCAGGGATTCATGTCAATGCAGCCCAGATTGGCCATATATAACAATGCCGCTTCATCATTGCAAACCATAAAGTTTTTCTGCTGTTCTTCATCATTTGCAGTGTAGGGAAACATTTCAACCCACGACGGCACCTTGCCGGTGACGTCTTTTTGGTAAAAACTCTTTCCATCAATGCCATTGGGGAAGCGGTTTAATGACAATGGCCTGCGTTCCAGATATGGCAAAATGAACGGGGCGACCTGATAGTAATAATTGATGACATCGCGCTTCGTAATTTTTTCATGATGCCAGAAAATCTTACTCAGATTTGAAAATTTGACCTCATTACCATTGATTTTTCTGACCTGCGTTTCATCCGTCGGGTTAAGCAATGTCTTGCGTTTCGACTTGTCTGGTTTCGCGATGATCTCTTTCTTTTCCGACTTTTTTTCTTCTTTTTGCGCTTTCTTATCTTCCTTCTCTGACTTTTTGTCCTCTTCAACAGCTTTTTCCGTCGGCTGCTCGATTTCGCGCACAACGTCCCTGGCTTTTTTATCCTCACGCATTCCCTCAAACGACGGGTGACGGAAAACGCCGTCCGAAGTCACTTCTGTGAAGCTCACTTCGCAAACCAGCTCCGGTTTGAGCCAGGTTGCATTGGCTTTCGGCGGATTGGGCCGGAAACGGGATGGCTTGTTGTAATCGGGTGTTTCTTTGAATGGACTATTTTCTGTTTCCAATGGCTTAAACAGTTCCAGCATTTCTTTTTGCTGTTTGTCCTTGAAGCCCGTGCCGACTTTGCCTACATATTGCAGCACGCCCTGGTCGTAAGCAGCCAGTAACAGCGCACTAAAATGCTTGGACGTGCCCGCATTGCGTGTGTAACCTGCTATGATGACTTCCTGCCGGTTGTGTATTTTAATTTTCAGCCAATCGTTCGTGCGCAAACCGACCTGATAGGCGCTATCGGATCTTTTGGCAATGATCCCTTCCAGTCCCATTTCCCCGGCCGCATTAAAAAAGGCAGTTCCCTCAGCCGCAATACTGTAACCAATCCTGACGGGACTATCCTCAGTCACTATGCTTTGCAAAATAGCTTTTCGCTCGGTTAAAGGCAGATCTACAAGACTTTTGCCTTCATACCACAATATATCAAATACATAATAGACCAGCTCACCGTCTGCCTCGCTGCGCCAGTTTTGCAAAGCCCCGAAATCAGAATGGCCTTTATCATTGATGACAACAACTTCCCCGTCCAGCACCGCATTGATCTTCCAGTCACACAGGCCTTCGTGAATGGGATAAAACTTATCATTAAATGACTTCTTATTCCGCGATTTAAGCTCGGTAACGCCTTTATTCATGTAAGCCAATGCCCGGTAACCGTCCCATTTGACCTCATATTCCCAGCCCGGATCATCAAATGGTTCGTCGACTAGCGTAGCGAGCATGGGCACGATGTCCTCAGGAAATTTCGCCTTTTTACCCTTTTTCAAGAGCGTTGCAGCGTCCTTTTCACCGGATTTATCGTCTTTTTCCTTTTCAATGTATTCATCAATAGGGGCTTCCTCATCCTTTTTGTCCTTCGTCTTTTTGGCTTTATCACCTGTCTTTTCATCACTTTCTGATTCCCCCCAAACATTATCAGTGGTTGCTTTTATAGCATCCAATGTCTTATTGGAAATCACCGATTTATCTTGTTTTGTAATATCCGTTTCGGATGCAAATTTATCCCGGTGCTTAATGAGCAGCCAGGAGTTTTCTGACATACCTTTTGTTTTGACCAAAGCAAATTCACCTTTTAGCTTTTTGCCTTTCATGCGGATCTTTACAGAGCCGGATGCCAGTTCTTTCAGTAATATTTTCTCCTTTTCCTTTTTGGTTTTGGCTTCTTCCAATGGTTCGTATGTCCCTTCATCCCAGACCATTACGGTTCCAGCACCATAATTGCCTTTTGGTATTATTCCTTCGAAGTCCTTGTAATCGTAAGGATGGTCTTCCACCATCATAGCCAGCCGCTTCGTAGCCGGATCCAGGGAAGGGCCTTTAGGAACGGCCCAGCTTTTCAAAACACCATCCATTTCCAGCCTGAAATCGTAATGCAGCCGCGAAGCATGATGTTTTTGGATCACAAAAATGAGTTCTTCCGAATCGGCTTTTCCACCCTTTGGTTCAGGTGTTTTCTCAAAGGAACGTTTCTCGTTGTATTTGGTCAGGCTCATGGTTTTAATAGCGTTTAATGAAGAGTTTTGCGAACCAATACATTCAAAATAATCGTACCGCATTGATAGCGAGCGCCTGGCAGGAATGGTTTTTTGGCTGTCGATGGCTTACCAACCGCATTTTGTGATGAGTGTTATCGATATATTGGGAGAACAGGAAGAAACTTTGGGAACTGCGGAAGACCTTCGCGAGGAGATCATCGTGGAAAGCGTGCAGGAGGAACTTTCAGGTAGTTTGGTTAAGATTGAATTCGAAACTTCCCTCGGGCTTTGCCGGGGTTACTATCATTCGGGAGAACTGGGACATGAGGAAATCAACATGGATGAAGATTCCATCAGCACATTGAAGTTGCTCTTTACTGCTTTCAATGGAGTTTTTGTGCATCAGGCCAATAGGGACTGGGTGGAGATCAGTCTCGCGGAACATATCAGCGGATTGCCTGAATATAAAATATACAACCGCGTCGTGACAGGAGGTGCAGCGTAGGTGTTCGGTCAAGATCTCATGCTTCAACATTTCAACATCAAATTCGGCAGGTTTGCGTAAAAAAATATCAGCCAAATGACCAAATTTTTCGAAATTAGGACATTGAGTTACGCCAAGCCATTATTTCATGAAGGATATAAAAGTAGAGGATCTGAAATCCATAAAAGTTTTTCAGGATGTGCCTGAGGATCAGTTGCAATGGATGATTGACAGGAGCAGGCACTATGAATTGGAAGAAAGCGCGTTTATGACTTCGCCCGGTGAGCCGCTGAATGGCACGCACGTCATCATTTCCGGTCGCATTGAATTGTACCGCATTCAGAACAATGCCAAGTTGTTTATTGCAGAGTTGCTTCCCGGCACAGTCACGGGCGTTTTGCCATTCTCGAGAGGGAAAGTGGGTGTGGCTTACGGTCAATGTACGGAGCTGACGCAGATCATGACATTTCCGGTTGAGCAGATGCGGGAACTGATCATCTCTCACTACGAGCTTACGCAGGCGCTGGTGGTTGTAATGACTTCCCGAGTGCGTGAGTTCACGGAACTGGAACAGCAAAATGAGAAAATGATGGCATTAGGTAAGTTATCGGCCGGCCTCGCGCACGAGCTGAACAATCCGGCAGCTGCAATTGTACGGGGTTCTGTTTCTTTAAAAAAACACCTGTTATTGCAGCCAGGCGCATTCAAAAAGCTTATTTCCATTCACCTTTCTCCGGAAGAGATTGAACTCATCAATGCAAAAATGATGGAAATTATGGCAAACACGGAGCGTCCTGTGCTGAGTATGATGCAGCGCTCCGAACGCGAGGACGAAATTCTGGACTGGCTGGATGTGAACAGCATTGGGGAATGCGATGATATTGCGGATAATATTGTAGAATTTGGCATCACCGAGGCTGATCTCGAAGAGCTGAAAAGCAAGATCAATAAAGATGATTTTTCCCCGATCCTGCTTTGGATCAATAATAACCTGACCACCGAACGCATGGTGGCCGACATTCAGGAAGCCTCAAAAAGGATCGCGGATCTGGTGGGTTCTGTGAAGACATTCACGCACATGGACAGGGGCGGGGAGAAGGAAGTGATCGACATTCACATTGGTATCAAAAATACACTCACAATGCTGAATTATAAGTTGAAAAAGGTTAATATTAAAGTTACAGAAGAATTTGATCTGACGCTGCCGCATGTAAAAGTAATGGTAGGCGAGCTCAATCAGGTCTGGACCAATCTGATTGACAACGCGATAGACGCGCTGGAAAACCAGCCTAATCCTGAATTGCGGATCATTACGCACAGGGACAAGGAATTTGTGAAAGTGTCTATTTGCGACAATGGCCCGGGCATTCCGGCAGAGATCAAAAACAAAATTTTCGATCCGTTTTTTACCACTAAGGCAATTGGAAAGGGCACGGGTTTGGGTTTGGATGTGGTGATGCGTATTATCAAACAGCATCACGGCTCAGTGACGCTGCATACCGGTCCTGGTAAGACGGAATTTTTGGTTTGTTTTCCAATCAATGGTTAATTTGAATTTCTTAATCCTATAACAATATCATTACTATGGGTTTGCCCATTATATTTTCAATCGACGACGATCCACAGGTTTTGCGGGCGATCAGCCGCGACCTGAAAGCGCAATACCGGGATAAATACCGGGTGCTGAGCACTTCTTCCGTTAGCGAGGCTATGGAGAGCTTATTGGAACTTCAAAATAAAGGTGAAGAAGTGGCTATTTTCGTTTCCGATCAGCGTATGCCGGAAATGCAGGGCGTGGATTTCCTCGAAAAAGCGATGGCTATTTTTCCTTTCGCTAAAAGGGTGTTGCTAACCGCATATTCGGACACGGATGCGGCGATAAAGGCGATTAACGATGTGCAGCTGGATTATTACCTCATGAAACCGTGGGATCCGCCTGAGGAAAAACTTTATCCCGCCATTGATGAATTGCTGCACGACTGGCAAGCCAATTACCGCCCGGATTTTAAAGGCATTAAAGTAATAGGTTACCAATTCTCGCCTAAGTCCCACGAAATCAAGGATTTTCTTGCTGGTAATCTGGTCCCTTATCAATGGATGGATGCCAATTCGAGTGATGCGGGCAAACAGATTATTAAAACCAATGGATTATGTCCAACCGATTTTCCAACTGTCATTTTTGAAGACGGGACAATCCTGAAAACGCCTTCGTTACTGGATGTGGCTTCTCATATCGGTTTGAATGCGAAGGTGAAATTGCAGGTTTACGATGTGGTTATTATTGGCGCTGGTCCGGCTGGGCTGGCTGCTTCGGTTTATGGTGCTTCGGAAGGTTTAAGTACTTTACTGATCGAGCGGAAAGCACCTGGTGGTCAGGCTGGTACGAGTTCCAGAATCGAAAATTATCTGGGCTTTCCGGCTGGTTTGAGTGGTTCGGAGCTGACAAGGAGGGCCATTACACAGGCAACGCGTTTTGGGACAGAATTCCTATCCCCGCAATCGGTGAAGGAGATTAAATTAAAAGATCAGTATAAAACCATTGTGCTGGAAGACGACACGGAGATCAATGCCCGCGCCGTGGTGATCACAACGGGTGTGGATTACCGGAAGCTGGAAACCAAAGGGATCGAAGATTTTACAGGCAAAGGCATTTATTATGGCGCGGCCAGCACGGAAGCGAGCTCTTGCGGCAATAAAGACGTTTATGTGCTCGGCGGTGGAAATTCTGCCGGTCAGGCGGCCATGTATCTGTCCAAATTTGCCAAAAACGTCTACATTATAGTCCGCAAAAATGACCTTTCTTCTTCCATGTCCTCTTATCTGATCGACCAGATCAGAAACACAGAGAATGTGGCGATCCTGGGTTGCACAGAAATCATGGAAGCGAAAGGCGACGAACATTTGGAAGGGTTAAGACTGGTTGACCTGAACACTGCCGAAGAACGTGATGTGCCTGCCGACGCACTTTTTATCTTCATCGGTGCCAGACCTTACACGGATTGGGTTGGTTTACAGATCATTAAAAACAACAAAGGATTCATCGAAACCGGCCGGGATATGAAGAGTCATGACAGTTTCCGCCAGGTTTGGAAAATGCAGCGTGATCCTTATTTGCTGGAAACCAGTTCACCCGGGATTTTCGCGGCTGGGGATGTGCGTGCGGGCGCCATGAACCGCGTCACGTCGGCGGTTGGAGAAGGCTCAATGTCAATCAGTTTTGTTCACCAATATTTAAGTGAAGTATAATGGATCAGGTTTGTCAGCACATCAGTGAAATTACGGAGATCAAAAAAGCGGCTGCTTATGCGTGCGAGGAATGCGTAAAAGTGGATGGACGGTGGCTGCACCTGCGCACCTGCCAGACGTGTGGCGCAACATTATGCTGCGACAGCTCTCCCGCAAAGCACATGACGCAGCATTATCACCAAACCGGTCATCCAGTCGCGAGTTCCGCGGAACCGGGTGAGCAGTGGCTTTGGTGTTATAAAGATGAAGCATTTGTTGAATACGACTAGGGTCGAAAATTCCCGGATTGAATTTTGTAACTTTGTTTATGGAGAAACCAACTTCAATCCCGGAATTTTACAAAGATACTTCCCAGCTGATTCCTGAGCCGGTCAAGAAGGAGATCGGTCATTTTAATATTTTCAGGACAGAGGATCTTTTCAGGGATTCCAAGCCCAAAGCAGTGCCTTACAACAGGCGCGCTTACTACAAGATCAGCCTGATCATCGGTAAAAACCGCGCTGAATATGCGGATAAGGTTGTCCACATTGAGCATAATGCGCTGCTGTTTGCCACGCCGCAAATTCCGTACAACTGGGAGCCGCTGGACGACAAGCAATCCGGAATGTTCTGCATTTTTTCAGAGGATTTTCTTACCCAGAACAATAGTGGGATACTATTAAAAAATCTCCCGGTGTTCAAACCCGGCAATGTCCCCATATTTTTTCTGAATGACGAGCAGATCGAGGATATCACACACATTTTTAATAAAATGTTCAAGGAAATTTCCTCCGATTATGCATTCAAATATGACCTGCTTCGGAATTATGTGCTCGAACTGATCCATAGCGGCCAGAAATTGCAGCCTGCTACTGCGCTTTTTATCGAAACCAACGCACACAAGCGAGTTTCCTCGCTTTTTATTGAACTGCTCGAACGCCAGTTTCCCATCGAGCCGCCGCACCAGAAGCTCGTTTTCCGGTCAGCAAAGGACTATGCAGATCAGCTGGCAATCCATGTGAATTATCTCAATAAGGTTTTAAAACTCGTCACTGGAAAAACCACTACCGAGCTCATCATCGAGCGGATCATTAAGGAATCCAAAATCCTCTTGAAACACACCGATTGGAATGTTTCGGAGATCGCATACAGTTTGGGATTTGAAGAACCTTCCCATTTTAACAACCTCTTCAAAAAGCATACAACATTCAGTCCACGTGCTTTTAGAATCGAGATTTGATTTTTGTAAGTTTTGATTTGAAACGCACAAATTTCTCCTTCCGGCCTGGCATACCTTTGTTTCATCAATTAAAACAAACAAAAAGATGGAACAAGGAAATAAAATAGCATTGGTTACCGGTGCAAGCAGAGGACTGGGAAAAAATATGGCGCTCAATCTGGCCGAACAAGGAACAGACGTTATCGTAATATATCGCAGCAAGGAACAGGAGGCACAGGAAGTGGTGGGAACCATCGAAGGAATGGGCAGGAAATCCATTGCAATGCAGCTGGATACGGCAAATACGAAAAGTTTCGATGCGTTTTTTACAGAACTTCAAGCGGTTTTGGAATCAAAATGGAGCCGCAAAACATTTGATTTTCTGATCAACAATGCCGGGATTGACGCCAACTCTAAATTCGCAGATACAACCGAAGACGATTTTGACGCATTAATGAACGTGCATTTCAAGGGCGTCTACTTTTTGACCCAGAAAGCATTGCCCTACATTGCAGATAATGGTCGCATTATAAACCTTTCCACAGGATTAACGCGCTTTGCTACACCCGGTTACGCTGCTTATGCATCCATGAAAGGCGCTATTGAAGTGCTAACCAAATATCTTGCAAAGGAACTGGGTTACAGAGGCATTACGGTCAACTTGGTTGCGCCGGGCATTATTCACACAGACTTTACCAAACAGGCATTTGCGGCACATCCCGGGTTGGAGGATCACATGAATTCGATCACTGCACTGGGCAGAGTAGGTGAGCCTCAGGATATTGGCGCGGTGGTAGCGTTCTTATGCACCGAAGGCGCCCGCTGGATCAACGCCCAGCGGATCGAGGCTTCGGGTGGGATGAACCTTTGATGTTACAACTTATTACCGGCGAGCTTCAAATGGAGGTCAATCTCATTTTTGATCACAGCATCGTCGGGCAAGGCAGGATCTGTGGCGTAGGTGATACCCCATTTGGTCCTGTCTATTTTTAGTTTGCCCTCAACCTTCAAATTTGAACCACTAACCTCCACTTTGGCCGGAAAGGACAGTGAATGCGTGATTCCTAACATTGTTAAATTTCCATTCACCAATTGATTTGCACCTGCAATTACATCAGCGCCTGCTCCCGTATAAGGCGCTACGCTCTCAATTTTGAATTTTACTTCGGGATGCAGCGCCATATTAAAGAAATCGGCACTCTGTAAATGATGGACAAGTGTTTGTTTCAATTCCTCTGTCGGAAGGTTGAAATTCACGATCGATGAGATGGGGATGGTGAAAGAACCGCTTTGAACCTTTCCGTCACGAAGAACCAGGCTTTCGCTCTTAATAGTAATGGAGCCTTCATTAAAATACTCATTCCTGAGATAACCCTTCCATTCCGCAACCGAAACGGCTTCATCCAGCTTGTAATTTGTGGTTTCAACATCGTGATCTGTACAGCTGAAACCGATTGAAATTAATGCTAATAGCGTAAAAATTTGCTTTTTCATTTTTGTGTTTTGTTTTTGTGTTGTTAATCATGGCTTTAAATATGATGCAAAACTAAGGCAGCTTCACCTGTGTAAGCCCACGCAAAACGGACGAAAACCTACGCCAAAGGAATTATCCGTAATTGCCTTTTCAATAGGTATTCGTTTGAATAAATGTGATATTTACACGGGAAGTAGAAACCAAAATTTTTAAAATGTCAGTAAAAGGACCAATCATTTCGATTGAAGACGATTCCGATGATCAGTTTTTGATTAAAAGCGTCGTGGAGGAATTACAGATTCCAAACCCGTTGATCTTCTTCTCGAACGGACTTGAAGCATTGCTTTTTTTAGAAACTACCAAGGAACAGCCGTTTCTCATTTTGTGTGACATTAACATGCCCGTAATGAACGGATTGGAGCTGCGTTTCCGCATTGAGCAAAACGAGTATCTGAAAAAGAAGTCAATTCCCTTTGTTTTTTTCAGTACAGCGGATAATCCGCATGTCATTTCAGCAGCTTACGAAGCAACCATTCAAGGATTTTTCAAAAAAGAGAACAGCTTTGAAGATTTGAAAAAAAGGATCAAGATACTCTTCGATTACTGGCAAAGCTGCTTGCACCCGAATAATTACGCATAGTTTGTGAAGAAGATACTCATCATCGACGACGAGGAAAAGCTTAGAAGTCTGATTGCAAGAGTCATTAAGCTCGAAGGCTTTGAAGTTTTAGAGGCAGCAGATATCAAATCGGCCATTAAGAAGCTGGATCAGAGCGAAGTAGACATTGTATTATGCGATGTAAAGCTGCCCGATGGTAACGGTGTTGAATTCCTCAAAACGATCCATGAAAGATATCCATTACTGGAAACCATCCTGCTAACCGCTTACGGCAACATTCCCGACGGCGTGCAAGCCATTAAAAACGGAGCCTTTGACTACATTACCAAGGGAGACGACAATAATAAGATCATCCCGCTCATTTACAGAGCATTGGAAAAGGCTGACCTTAATAAAAGAGTTGTTACGCTCGAAAAACAACTGGGCGAAAAGCATTCCTTCGACGCCATTGTTGGCAAATCAAAAAAGCTGCTCGCCTGCATTGACCTGGCTCGCCGCGTTGCGCCCACGGACACGACCGTTTTGCTGTTGGGAGAAACGGGAACGGGAAAAGAGGTTTTCGCACAATCCATACACCAGGCCAGCACGCGCTCCAAGAGGACGTTTGTTGCAATAAACTGTTCGGCTTTTGGGAAGGATCTGCTTGAAAGCGAAATGTTTGGTCATAAGGCAGGTGCATTTACCGGCGCCACGAAAGATAAGAAAGGGCTCTTTGAGGAAGCGCACAATGGCACCATTTTCTTGGATGAAATTGGCGAACTGGCACTGGACTTGCAGGCTAAACTGCTGCGCGTACTCGAATCGGGCGAGTTTATCAAGATAGGGGATACGCAACCGACGAAGGTGAATGTGCGCGTTATTGCCGCCACTAACCGCGATCTGCAAAAGGAAATAGCCTCGGGCGAGTTCAGGAGCGACCTTTTTTACCGCATATCCGTCTTTCAGATCACCATTCCTGCATTGCGGGAACGCACCGGGGACATTGAAGCACTTGCCAAAACCTTTGCCGCTCAATATGCGTTGAAATCCAATAAGAAGATCAAGTCATTGTCGGCTGAATATGTGAAAGCATTGGAAAACAATCCCTGGAACGGCAATATCCGGGAGTTGAAAAATGTCATTGAAAGGAGTGTCATACTAACAGACGGCCCCGTGCTCGACATTGAAAGCTTGCCTTTTGAACTGTTGCTGGCTCGAAATGATGGAAATAGAAATCTATCCGCCTTTTCCCTTGCCAGTGCAGAAAAGCTTCATTTTCAAAAGGTTCTGAATTATACCAATGGCAACAAAGCAGAAGCCGCCCGATTGCTGGAAGTCGGCATCGCCACGCTTTATCGGAAGATTGAGGAGTATAAATTGTGAAAATGCGCTATCCAAGCTTTTCAGAACGGCCTATCAGCTGATAAAACATTTCCCGGTAAGTAAGCGAAACGGGAATAGTGCTCTTTTGAATCATAATCCTGTCCCGTTCGACAGATTCTATTTTATTCAGCGCAACAAGATATGATTTGTGAACACGGCAAAATTGTGTGACCGGCAGTTGCTGTTCCAACTGGCCAAAGGTTTCCAATGTCATGATTTTCTCGTTTTTCAGGCAAATACGCCTGTAATCGCGCATCCCTTCAATGTAAAGAATGTCATCAAAGAAAATCTTCACGAGCCTATATTCCGATTTGACAAAAAGATACGTTTTGGGATCATTGCTACGGCCAACGCCCGTTTCCTGCACCCTGATTACGGCCTGCAGGAAACGGTCAAATGTATACGGCTTTAATAAATAGTCGGAAACTTTCAAGTCGAACGCTTTCAGTGCATAATGGTCAAAAGCAGTTGTCAGGATCACGGGCGGTCGCGCCGGGAGTGCATCAAGCAGTTGGATTCCAGACACATCGTCCATTTCGACATCCAGAAAAATAAGATCGATCTTTTCGTTTTTGAGGATCGTGAGCGCATCCCAGCCATTGTCCACAGCGTGGGCCAGATGAAGGAACGGCACCCGCCGCACATATTCGCTAAGCCTCAACATAGCCAGCGGCTCGTCTTCAATAAGCAGACAGTTCATGCACTTTTATTGGTAAATAGAGGTTCACAACATATTCATTAACAGTCTCTTGTAACGTTAGCCGGTGCGTATCCTTGTATAATAGGGCGATTCTCTGCTTCAATAAACCATTACCCAGTCCGCTCGGCTTTTCCGGCGCTTCGGACAGCTTTCTTCCAACTACATTAATACATTGAAAATGAATCTGATCGTCCGTTACAGTAATTGAAATACGAATTGAGCCGGCATTTCTTTTGTTCGTAGTATGCTTAAATGCGTTTTCAATGAAGGGGACAAGGACCATTGGAGCGATCATGATCCCGTCTATGGGTCCATTAATTTCAATACTTACAAATTCATCGTTGCTGGTCCTGATTTTTTGTACATCAATGTATTTTTTTATGTATTCCAATTCTCTGGAAAGGGGAATCCAGTCTGGCTGAATCTCGTATAAAATGTAACGTAGCAGGTCGGAAAGCTTGTTTAAATAAAGCGAAGCTGCACTGGGATTGTGCTCGATCAGTACGTCAATATTATTTAATGTGTTGAATAGAAAATGCGGGTTGATCTGCGCTTTAAGCAATGCCAGTTCTGTTCGTAATTTACCGCTAATGAGCGCTTCTTTTTCTTTTCGGTCGTCATACCAGGTGATAAAACCCTTAAAAACAGTGCCTATGAAGGCGTTGGCTGCTGCGAGCAATGCGAAGCCAGAAATCAACCAGACATTGTCTTTAAATGTTAACAGGAAGAAGTCGAGCTTTTCGAAAAGAACGTAAATGAATAAAGTAAAAATCAATGATACAGCAACGGTAGCAGCCAATGCCAAACCAGTAATGGCGAGCAATCCTGAGCGCACAAAAGCGCTTATCCTCCCAGCCGTAAGATAGCGGGGCACGAGCCATGAATAGAATGCGTAGAAGCTGGCTGCACCCGTGATGGTTGCAATGGTTAAGAGTGTAAGCCAGTCCTCCCAATCGCTTAGATCTGCGGAAGCGACATTCCTTGACAGCATAAAAATAAATGTGAAAAGGCACTGATAAAGAAACCAGTAGCACAAATGGAGAAGTTGAACAACCGACTTTTTCATAGCTTAACAGTGTTAGAAGTGTACGAAGCTGCGACCCGTTTTTTCATGATACATCAAATGTTTAAGTGGTGTATCAAAAGTCAGCATTGATCACGCCGTGCCAAAAACGAATCTGCAAACTTGCCCCTTATCTCTGCAAAATTCAGCTTCCATCGGATCTTACGTAATCTCTTCAAACGCAACATTACTCGATCACACTGACCCCCACATAAGACGAGCTCTCGCCGGAAAGGTAGATCCGGTGCTTCGCTTTCTGAAAATCCTGTTCTTCTGCTTTGTAAATGTTAACGAACTTCTGCGGATTGCGGTCCACCAACGGAAACCATGAACTTTGCACCTGGATCATGATTTTGTGGCCTTTTTTAAAACGGTGCGCAGCATCCTGCATATCAAATTTTACTTGCTCGATTTTGTTCGGAGAAAGTGGTTCTGGATTCGAAAAACTTTTGCGAAACTTCGCACGCATCACTTCCCCGCGGACAAGCAACTGAAAACCGCCCATTTTCATGTTCGGATTGATCGGGCTGTCATTCGGCGCGTCGCCCGGGTAAACGTCGATCAATTTCACAACGAAGTCGGCATCCGTGCCGGTTGATGAGACAAATAGATCTGCAAAAACATTGCCCGAAATGGTCAAATCCTCTGTGAGCACTTCGGACTGATAGACCAGCACGTCGGGGCGTGATGCCGCAAACCGCTGATCCTCATACATAAAGTCACTTCCGCGGATGATGCGAATTTCCGATGTGTAAGGAACCGGTTTGTCGGGATCGCTTTCATATTCATCAAAAGCAGGCTGGACGCCCACCTGCATAATCGTCATCGTAGGCGAGAAAGATAATGTGCCATCCGGGTGCAGATAAAGCTTTTTCTGCACCGCATTCTTTGGGGGCCACTGGTCATACTTTCTCCATTCATTAGCGCCCGTTTCGAAAATATATGCCTTCGGAAGCGCAGGTTGCGCCTGGTCTTTGAGATAATGGTTGAAAAACGGAAACTCAATGTCCTTCTGATAAAAGGCGCTTGTTTTAGACCCAAAACGAATGTTACCCAATGATTCTCCCGTTCCGCGTGCCCAGCCGCCGTGAATCCACGGACCCATTACAAGCAGGTTAGGAGACTTTGGCTTGTTATTTTCAATGCCCTGATACGTTTTCAAAGGTCCGTAAAGATCTTCCTGATCAAACCAGCCACCCACCACCATCACGGCCGGTTTAATGTTTTTCAAATGCGGCACGGGTGTCCGTGCTTTCCAAAAGTCGTTATACGTCTCATTTTCCATCATCTGGTTCCAGATGCGGTTCTGGTTCTTGAAGATCTTCTCATTTACATTCTTCAATGGTCCCAGATTTTTATAAAATTCGTAAGAATCTGGTGTGCCGTAAGCGGAGAATGCGGGTGTTCCTTTCGGTGTCGGCTGGGGCCGCGGCGCTCCGTAAGAAGATAGAAATGCGAAGGTGCCCATCAGAAAGAAAGCGCCGTTATGATGGCGGTCGTCTCCCATAAACCAATCTGTCACAGGCGCTTGCGGAGATGCAACTTTTAAAGCTGGATGAGCTTCCACGGCCGTCATAGTCGTGTAATATCCCGGAGCGGATATGCCCCAGCTTCCGACTTTGCCATTATTTCCGTCAATGTTCTTGATCAGCCATTCGATGGTGTCATAAGTGTCGGAACTCTCGTCCGTTTCCGTTTTATTTTTCTTCTGTGGAATGAATGGCCGGTAGGCTTCAAACTCTCCCTCCGACATATACTTTCCACGAACATCTTGATAAACAACAATATACCCGTCCCGCGCGAAATGCATGCTCGGTCCAAGGGACGTTTTGAACGATGTTTCTCCGTAAGGCGCCACAGAGTAAGGCGTGCGGTTTAGCAGGATCGGATATTTTTTCGAAACCGAAATATCCTTTGGAAAATAAATGGAAGTGAACAGCTTAACGCCATCCCGCATCGGAACCAGCCGTTCGATCTTCGTGTAGTTCTGCCGGATATAAAGCGAATCTTCATTCACCTTCGACTGCGCCAGACTCGCGATAGCTCCGCAAAGGATCATCGCATTGATGGCTAGAAAACTAAGAAAAAGAGATAGGTGCCATTTCACAGCACGGGTAGGCTTCTTCAAGTTGATCGGCGTTTAGGAGTTGTATTTAGCTAAAATAACAATTTCAACCCAAATCCACGCAGCTTACTCTTTCACCCAAAGACTATCCGTAAAATAATGCTTGCAATCCAGGAAGTGTTCAAGGACTTTGAAGCCACTTGTTTCGGCGGCTTCGTCGATTTCCTTTAATGTGTATTTTTTAGATAACTCCGTGCGGATCAGTTCGTTTTGTTCAAAATAATAACATTTATCCATGCGTTGCAGATGAATTTTCTGCGCGACCAGACTTACCAGATAACTCCTGACTTCGCCGTTAGCTGGGTTATAATGGGAGTAAAAATCAAATTGGTTGGTTTTAATATTGCCGCCCAGTTCGCGGTTAATCCGGTGCAACAGGTTCATGTTGAACGCTTTGGTAATGCCTTTCGGATCGTCATATGCGCAGCGGATTGTGGCAGGATTTTTCTGTAAGTCGAATCCGGTGAGCAACTTATCGCCCGGTTTCATACTTTGGTTGAAGCTGGTCAGCAAATCGTTTGCTTCGTTCCTTTCGTAATTTCCAATGTTTCCGCCCAAAAACAGGAACAAACTGGGCGTTTCGGAAGAAGCCAGTTCTTCGATCATGGAAAAATAATTTCCGATCATTGGTTTGATCTGCAAATCGGGCAAATGATCGAGCATATTGGCTTCCAGCTCTTCAATGGCCTTTTTTGAAATGTCGATGGGCACGTAGGAAAATTCAACACCGCTGTCCATAAGCGTTTTCAGCAGCTGACGCGTCTTAATGCCGTCGCCTGCGCCAAATTCCACAATGTTGAAAGGCTGATCGAAATGCAGTTTGTCAATGATCTGCTGCCCTTGCAATGATAAAATCTCAAATTCACAGGCAGTCGGGTAGTATTCCGGCATTTTCATGATGTCCTGGAAAATGCCGCTTCCGATATCGTCGTAAAAATACTTTGAGGATATGTGTTTTAATGGCGCAGAAAGTCCTTTGTGTATATCTTTTGCGAATGTATTGTCTGACATAATGTTCTTTTAATCAATTATTTCACCAGCCTGATGCCGGTGTATTGCCAGCGCTCATGTGCGTGAAAAAAGTTGCGGTAAGTTTTGCGGCTATGTGCGGGTGATGTGGCAACGGACGCGCCGCGGAGCACCATTTGGTTGATCATAAATTTCCCATTGTATTCGCCAACCGCGCCGGGAGCCTTGGAAAAGCCCGGATAGGCCAGGTAGGCGCTGTTTGTCCACTCCCATCGTGTGCCCCAATTGAAATGATCAGAGGCAACTTCCCACTCAAATTCCGTCGGCAGCCGCATGCCTTTCCATTGGGCGAATGCCGAAGCTTCGTAAAGATTAATGTGGCTCAAAATGGCATCCGGATTCACTTTTTGAAGGCCGTCCAAAGTAAAGTAAAACCAGCTTCCTTTTATTTTATGCCAATACATGGGAGAATCAATTGCACTGTCATTCACCCACGACCAGCCCGCATCCAGCCATAAATTAAAATCCTGGTAGCCGCCAGCTTCCATGAATTCAATGTATCCTGCATTGGTAACCAGCGATCTAGAGATTTCAAAGTCGTGCAGATACACTTTGTGCCTGCCCAGCTCATTGTCAAAACAGAAACCATCACCCTGAAATCCAACCTCGTAAACGCCTTCTGAAATGCGAGCAAAACCCGTATCCTGATTCGTATCGTTAACCAGGTTATGCCCCGGTCTGTAAACCGGAAACAAGGGATTGTGCCCCAGAATGTATTTAATGTCCGTTACGAGCAATTCCTGGTGTTGCTGCTCGTGGTGCAGACCAAGTTCCACCAGTGATAATGCTTCGGGATCAGTTAATGTTTCGAGTAGTTCAGACATATGGTGATCCACATGTTGCCGGTAAGCATACACATTTTTGGTCGTCGGCCGTGTAACATTTCCCCTGTCGGTGCGCAATGTGCGTTCGCCGACGTTGTTATAATAACTGTTGAATAGATAGTTGTAATCGGTGTCAAAAACCTGGTAACCAGGAAGAAACGGTTTGAGGATAAATGTTTCAAAAAACCACGTTGAATGTGCCAGGTGCCATTTTGGCGGACTTACAAACGGAACGGGCTGCGGTACATAGTCTTCGGTTTCAAGTGGTTCACATATCGTTTCTGAATGCTGTCTGACACGATTGTATGCTTGACTAATGGCGGTGGTTGTCAGTGGATACATAATCTTTTAAATCTGTAATGGTTCTTATATTCAATGATTGTGCCTGCTCTTTCCGCATCATCAGGGCATACGCATTATTGAAGCCGATTGGTTTGAGCCATTGGAGGTTATACTGTTTGTCAAAACCTTTTTGAACATAATCAAATGCTTTTTCGCGGCTGCCGGAAAGCGCTGCCAAATCGTTTTTCGTAGGTTTCAAAATCACCAAAAGCCCCGTTCCCGTGTATTCAGGATACATGTCGATCTCATTATTGGTTAATGCATCAAAACAAATCTTCGTTCCGCCAAGGCCTGTTTTTGTTTCAACTTTCAAATCCGTGTTCCCTTCGATCAGCGCTTTATACATGTTGATCAGGATGTATTGCTCTGCAAAGATCTTTGAGCCAAGCCGGATAACGCCTTTGCTTCCGTTTCTGGGTTTTTTGTAAAGGTTTTGGGCCAAAATAAATTCATGCGCTACTTTTTCCGGGCTTTGTTTGAGATAGTCTACGCGGTAATTCAGATCGGTCATGATTGAATCATTGATCTTTCCTGATAATAAATTCAATGCATTTTCCAGTTCCGGATGTTTAGTTAAAACATCTTTTCTGACCAATGGAGAGGCATAATAGGGTGGGAAAATGCCTTTGTCATCTTCCAATGTCATGAGATTGTACGCTTTCAGCCGACCATCCGTGCTATAACCGCTGATAACATCAATTTTCTTTTCGTAAGCAGCCTTGTACATCACCGCGTCGCTGATCACGACGGTCGTCATATCCAGTTTGTATTTTGATTTTAAACCCAGATAACCATCTTCCCGTCCCATGAACTCTGGCGTAAACCCGCCCAGCATTTTGGCATCGGCATACGGAAAAATGTAAAATGATGATAGCAAGAGCAGCAAAACAGGCAGCACAACTGAGACTTTGCGCATTTTTCTCACATTCGCTTTTTGGACCAATGATAGCAGCAGATCGAAAAATATGGCAAGTAATGCAGCCGGGATCGCGCCAGCGAGGATCATGTTGGAATTATTCAGTGCAATGCCGCCGAAAATGAATTCCCCCAAACCACCCGCCGCAATGTAAGCCGCCAGCGTAGCAACGCCCACATTAATCACCGTTGCCGTGCGAATGCCAGCCAAAATCACAGGCATAGCAAGCGGGAGCTCCACATTGAACAAAACCTGCCAGCGGCTCATGCCCATGCCCCGCGCAGACTCCGTAACGGCCGGATTCACACCCCGGATTCCGGTATAAGTGTTTCTGATAATGGGAAGCAATGCATAAAGAAACAGCGCCGTAATGGCTGGAAGCGCGCCTATGCCCAGTAAGGGGATCATGAAACCCAGTAATGCGATACTTGGGATCGTTTGCAGCACACCCGCAATGCCCAGCACGAGCCAGGCGGCCTTATTACGCTGAGCGATCCAGATGCCTAGCGGCAGCCCTATCACCACGGCAATAAGGAGTGAAATGCACGTCAAGCCGACGTGTGTGAGCGTCTGGCTCCACAGCTTGTCGGATTGCTGCACCATAAATTCCCACAAACTTTGCTGCACTTCCATTAGTTATGCCGTTTTAGGGTTCTGTAAGCCTTCTGAATGCTTGATGTTGTGAAAAATTTCAATGTTCCGGTTGCGTCATTGCGCACAGGCAATGCATCATTTCCGGCATCCGAAAGCATTTCCATTCCGGCCCAAAGGCTCGTTTCTGCGTTGATTTCGGTATGAGAAGCCTTGTTAATGTCGTTCTCAACATCCAAATCAGGATTGACAATTTCCCAAATGTCCTGAAATGCAAGCGCGCTCAGTTCTAAAAAAAGCCGTTGGTGATCGAAGAATGTTCTGACAAATGTATTTGCAGGTTTCAAGATCAGATCTTTTGCAGTTCCGGCCTGCACTATTTTCCCCTTATCCATCAGACAGATGTGATCGCCCAGCTCAAAAGCTTCCTGCACATCGTGGGTGACGAGCACAATGGTCTTTTGTTTTAATTCCGGTAACTCTAAAAATTCTTTTCGTACGCCTGCGCGGGTGATCGGGTCCAGGGCGCCGAAAGGCTCGTCCATCAGCAAAACAGGCGGATTGGATATCAGTGCCCGGGCAATGGCAACACGCTGTTGCTGTCCGCCGCTTAGTTCATCGGGATATTTGTGTCCGAATTCTGAAAGCGGCAGTTTGAGCTGTTCAAGCAATTCCTGCGCTCTTCTTTGGGTTTTGGATTTCTCCCATTTTAATAATCTGGGCACAACGGAAACATTTTCCTCAACAGAATAATGCGGAAAAAGGCCATTGCTTTGGGAAACGTAACCGATTGTACGTCTTAAAATTTCGGGTTGCTGATCAAAAATATTTTTGCCATCAATGGAAATAAAACCGCTGGACGCGTCGATCAGGCGGTTCAGCATTTTGAGCGTTGTGGTTTTCCCGCAGCCGCTTGTGCCCAGCAAAACCATGGTTTCACCTTCTTTTACCTCAAAAGAAATATTGTCAACTGCCTTAATATCATTAAAAATTTTGCTGATGTGCTCGGCAGTGATCATGATTTTACTGTTCCAGGGACATGAATAGGTTATTCAGCGATTCGGCATAGGTAGGGTGTGCGAATACGCCGTTCATAATGCGGTCGTAAGTTACATTACCCATCATTGCCATTTGCAAAATGGTAACAATTTCACCGCCCTGTTCAGCGAGCACCGAAGCGCCAAGAATCTGTTTGGTTTTCGCGTCGATCACAGCTTTCATTATCCCCCGTGTATCGCCGGTTTCAATGGATCTGGCTACGCTGTCATTTTTCAAGGTTGCAACAAGAATGTCCAGTCCCTGTTTGCGGGCTTCCTGTTCGGTAATGCCTACACGCCCAAGCTGCGGATCGATAAACATGCAGTAGGGGACAAGCCGGTCTTTGATCGAAGCATTGCCCTTATTAATGACATTCTCGGTAATAATCCTGTAATCATCGTAGGACATGTGCGTGAACGCCGGGCCACCTTTCACATCTCCCAATGCATAAATATCCGCCGCAGATGTTTCCAGCCTGTCATTTACCTTGATATAACCTTTCTCGTCCGTTTCCACGCCGGTGTTTTCGAGCGAAAGTTCTTTGGTCTGCGGCTTTCTACCGGTTGCAACCAGGATATGAGAGCAGTTTAGCTGCGTTTGATTTCCGTCTTTCTCCATGGTCACGCTGATTTGTCCGCCATTTTGCGAGACTGCAACAGCCTTCGTTTTTAGTAGTATTTCAATGTCCTCTTCGGTCAAAACCTTAACTACTTCCTCCGCAATATCAGAATCTTCCTTTTTAAGAATGCGCTCCGACGGCTCCAAAATGGTCACTTTACTGCCAAACCGCTTGAACATCTGCCCGAATTCCAGACCGATATAACCACTTCCGAGCACAAGCAAATGTTCGGGAATGCTGTCGAGCTCCAAAATAGTTGTGGAAGTCAGGTATTTTATATTTTCAATGCCTTCGATTTTTGGAATTGAAGGCTTTTCACCTGTATTGATGAAGAATTTGTCTGCTTTGAATGTTTCCGTTCCGCCGTCGTTCAGCGTAACCGTGATTTGTTTGTCTCCCGAAAAGGCTGCATTGCCGTAAAAAAGGTCGAGGTTTTGGGTGTCTTCAATGCTTTTTTCAGAACTGCTTCGCATACGCTGGACAATGTCGTTCTTGCGTTTCATGATGGCTGAAAAGTCCAGAAAGAAATGATCAGTGATTACGCCAAGACTTTTATTGTGGTAAACCGACCAGGCCGCTTTTGCCGAAGCGATCATCGCCTTGGTAGGGGAGCAGCCATCGTTCACGCAAGTGCCGCCAAGCCATCTCTTCTCTATTAATGCTGTTTTTAAGCCGGATCCGGCTAATTTTCTTGAAAGAGGCGTTCCGGCTTGGCCGGAGCCGATTACTATGGCATCATAATGTTGCATAGAGGCGGTGTGTTGTTTGGTTGTAATGTTTGAAAATGCAATTACACCAAATAACAATAAAAGCGTGCCGGTAAGGACACGCTTTTTACCAGATATGCACGCTTAATTATGAGAAATATGCCAGAGAATTTTCTTTGTCAATGTTAATCTGACGAACCAGCATATCCAGGCTTTCGAATTTTTGCTCCGGACGCAGGTAATGAAGTAATTCCAGCTTCAAATCTTCACCATAGATTTCTTTGTCAAAATCAAACAGATTGGCTTCGATCGTCCGCATGGTCCCGTCCACGGTCGGCCTGACGCCTATATTCAGCATTCCTTTAAATTTTTCGCCGTTGTAAGTCACGTGGATAACGTAAACTCCGTCCATGGGGATTAATTTGTAAGATTCATGCAAATGCACATTCGCTGTCGGGAAGCCGATGGTGCGGCCGAGTTGCTTGCCTTTGACAACCGTGCCGGAAAGGGTGTAAGGCCTGCCTAACAAACCGTTTGCCTCGCTTACATGGCCTGTAATCAGTGCTTTACGAATTCTGGAAGAGC